>JAGXKI010000056.1 GCA_018335295.1 bacterium
GCCTTTTTTACCCTCTGGGCGAGCCGATCTTGCCGCATCTACTTCGTTACAAGAAAAGAAAGGGTCAGCCCCCAAGACGTCTGACCCCATCTTTTCACAGCTGCGTGTCCTGTGCCTCGTATCTACGGCAACCTCGGCTCGTGAATAATCCAGGTTTATAAGAAAATTGTTAAAAACTCTTATTCAAATGATTTGCGGGAGAATCGATGAGCTTCTCTCAAAGGGTGAGGGACCCTGAAACGGGAGCATTTTAGAACAAACTCACGGGAATGGAGGAAATCGATTTTATGGCCAGGAGAGACAAAAATTGGTTTTACCCCTGAGCAGGTTCGTAGACAAATTCCCACCTTTTCATTATCACTTTTTAAAATAGAGGTGTGAGAACCTCTCTGTTTTCCAGGGGAAATAAAGGGGAAAAAGGGTGATTTAGCACAGCCAATGGTAGAGATGTCCAGGATGACGCCCACAAAAGCAGCCAGGCCCATCTTGCGGGGATGGGCAATCCCGTTTCCGTCCACTAGAGTGACATCGGGTTTGTTGATTATTTTTCGGAAAGCCTGCAGAAAGGCCGGACCCTCCCGGAAAGCTAAAAATCCAGGGATATAAGGAATAGGGACTTTTTTAACCGCAGTTTGGATTTCAATAATTTCGAATTGGGGGAGTTGGTTAACCACAATGCAAGCACAAACGTAGTTATGATCCGGGTCATAGCTAAAATCAGCCCCCCCAATGCGGTTGAGTTTTTTTTTATTCCATTGAAGCTTTATTCGGCTGGATAATCGTTGTTGAGTTTGGGCGGCCTTCTTCAAATTCATAAGTACCGATTCGTCAATTTATTCATGTTCTTAAAAATGGAGCGATCGAAGTCAAACTTCCCAGAAAACCGGTGAGACCTCCTGAAATGATTACCATGAGAGATTGGAAGAGGGAAAGGAAACGGAAGCTAATTAATTCATTAAGAGCTCCCAGGGAAGACCCCAGGTAGAGAGGAAAAAACTGGGTGAGAAGAAAAAGGAGGAAGAGAGAAAAAAATCCTCCTATAATTCCCAAGGCAGTCCCTTCGGCCAGAAAAGGTATCCGGATGAAAGTATTGGTCGCCCCGACCAAACGAAGTATTTCAATTTCATTCTTTCGGGCCATCACATTCAGTTTGATGACGTTGGATATGATAAAAAACGAAGCTAAAATCATTATTCCTCCCAGGAAAAAACCAACAGCTTGAATCAATCGACTGAGAGATTGCATTTTCTCCACCCAACTTTGGTTGTATTGAGTATCCTGGATGACATCTAATTTCTTAATTTTTTGGATGAATGGCTGAACCATATTGGGGGAAATGTTTTTCTTAAGTGTGGCTTCATAAGAAGGAGGAAAAGGATTGATTTCCAGGTTTTCTACCACTCCTTGAAGTTTGGGGAATTTCTTTATAAATTGTTCCTTAGCTTCCGTTGAACTGATGAACTGGAAATGAGTGATGAGAGGCGAATTATTTAATTCGTTCTGGAACTTATTTATATCTTCCGGGGATGCCTTTTCTTCTATGAAAAAGACCACCACCATGTTATGAGAGATTTGAGTGGCTATGTGCCGAAAATTATTGGAGAGAGAGAGAAATATTCCCAGAATAAAGAAAGACAAACAGATAATAGTAATGGAGAATAAATTCCGGGTTCTAAACTGCCACAAATTGTTGAGGGTTTCGTTCAGAAAATATTTAACTTTCTGGAAAATCAGAATTTTTCCTTTCTCAACAGTTTTCCGTTGAATAAAAACAATATTTTATTTCCAAAATGGCGGATTAATTCTCGGTCATGGGTACATAGAACGACCGTCGTTCCTTTTTCATTGATCTTTTTAAATAGGGTCATGATTTCGAAGGCTAACTTAGGATCCAAATTTCCAGTAGGTTCATCAGCCAGGAGAATTTTGGGGTTGTTGGCCACAGCTCTGGCGATAGCTGTCCTTTGTTGTTCTCCATAAGATAATTGAGAGGGATATTCCCACATTTTATGATGGAGATTGACCAATCTCAGAGTGTTGAAGACTCTTCGTCGGATTTCTTTCCGGTTGATCCCCAAAATCTGAAAGGTTATGGCTACATTTTCAAAAACACTTTTGTGAAAAAGCAGACGAAAGTCTTGAAAGACGATCCCCATTATCCTTCTCAGACGGAAAATTTTATGGTCCGGAATTTTTCGAATGTTCTTTCTATCGATGATGATATGTCCTCGGGTGGGGAGAATTTCTCTGAAGATTATTTTAAGAAGGGTGGTTTTTCCTGAACCACTGGGACCAGTGATAAGACAAAAATCCTCTTTTTCTACACGGAATGTAAGGTTGGATAAGGCCCAATCCGGAGCCTGATATTGTTTCCATACATGATAGATTTCTATCATGATCTCATCATATACCCAAAGCGGCAGATACTGTGATTTCTCCGATGAACACCACCGTTCTGAGCCTCAGGAGTTGTTTTTATAACTGTCAAGTACTTTTTTAAGGATTTGATTCACCAGTTGAGGATTCGCTGTTCCTTTGGTTTCTTTCATTACTTGTCCTACAAAAAAACCCACAACTTGGGTTTTCCCATTCAGGTACTGTTGTAAAGGCTTGGGATTTTTTTCGATGACTTTATGAATGAGTTCTCTTAATTGGGTTTCATCTGAAATCTGGCTGAGGTCCTTTTCTTCCATAATCGTTGAGGCCTTTTTCTGGCTCCGGATCATTTCAGGAAAGATTTTTTCTTTAGCTGCTCGAATGGAGACTTTGTTTTTCTCAACAAGAAGAATAAGTTCACTCAAATCTTGGGGAGAGAGTCGAAATTGATCTATATCTATATTGTTTTCTTTCAAGTGTTGAAGCACTTCTCTCATTATCCAGTTGCTGGCCTGCTTTGGGTTATGAGTGGCTTCAGCCAGTTGTTCATAGTAATCAGCGAGACGGGATGATGAAGTGAGGACTTTCGCATCATAAAGAGGAAGCTGGTACTCTTTGCAAAAACGGTGTCTTTTTTGCTGGGGAGTTTCAGGAAGAGAATCCTCTATTTGATGAACCCATTCCTCATTTATGACTAGAGGAGGGAGATCGGGTTCAGGGAAGTAGCGGTAATCATGGGCTTCTTCTTTGCTCCGCATGGGGACACTCCGGTTTTGTTTGTCATCCCAAAAACGGGTTTCTTGGACAACCGGGTTTTTCTTTTCGATTTGCTTGATTTGACGGGAAGTTTCATATTCAAGAGCCTTTTGGAGAAAACGGAAAGAGTTGAGGTTTTTCAACTCAGTTTTCGTTCCCAGTTGACCGGTGTCTTTTTTTCTTATGGAGAGATTGGCGTCACAGCGCAGGCTTCCCTCTTCCATGTTTCCATCACATATTTTCAGATACTGGAGGGTTAATCGGAACAGTTGAAGAAATTCTACCGCTTCCTCAGGCGAACTTATTTCAGGTTTTCCCACAATTTCCAGCAGAGGGACTCCACTTCGGTTAAAATCAAGACAGGTCTTATGGGAAGAATCCCTCATTCCTTCATGGATGGATTTTCCGGAATCTTCTTCTAGATTGATTCTTTCTATGCCGATAGACTTGGATGATCTGCTTTTCTCGATTTCCAAATATCCTTCTGAAGCAAGAGGGGAGTGGTATTGAGTGATTTGATATCCTTTGGGGAGGTCAGGATAGAAATAGTTTTTGCGGGCAAAAGTAGAGCGGAGATGGATGTTTGAATGAGTACTCAGGGCCAGCTTGATTCCCATTTCCACGGCTTTTTTGTTGAGGACAGGCAGGGATCCCGGGTGACCTAAACAGACAGGACAGGTCAGAGTGTTGGGAGGGTTTCCGTATTGAGTGCTGCAGCCACAGAAGAGTTTGGACTTGGTTAAAAGTTGAGCGTGAATTTCTAATCCAATGACGGGTTCATAAACTTGGGAGTCCATTTATAGAAGAAAGGATTATAACACATCCACTTGGGGAATCAAAGATGAAAAAAAGCTGTGGAGCTACATAAAAAGATACATGAACCATCCGAAAAGGAGAGCGCCGAAAACCATTATCAAGAAAAGAGTCACTCCATACTTTATTTGTGCGTTCAGTTGATCTCTGCGGATAAGCGACAATACCACACAGACGAGAGCAGCGTAGAGGATCATAGAAAACAAATGACTTCGTAAAATCATTTCTTTTTTCCCAGGGCAATGTCTAGAGCATCCAAAGCCACCAAATAATTCAAGAGTCCGGCCCCAGCAAGGTAAGCTGTTCCAAATTCAAAGGTGGCTTTTTTAAGGTTACCTAACCCGAAGGATAAACATTTGGATAGAAAATAAAAAGCTCCGTTTCCAAGATCAGAAAAGAAGGCTAGAATGGTTAAAGGGTTTTTTGTTTGGAAAGAATAAATTTTTCCACCCATTACAATTCCTAAAGCACTCATTAAACCAATGCAGAGGAAAAAAATGATCCCTCTCCAGTACTTTTTTAGAGAGAGGTGGCCCAAACCAGGGATTATCCATCCCATCACCAGGAAAATGAGTGACTTAGCTTTCATTTTTGACTCTGAATGATAAAAGAAAAGCAGCATCAAATCAAGAAGAATTTCATCAACATTGTTGGTCCAAAATTCTAGGGTAATTTGTGTGATTGCAAGAAAAAAGAAATTTCATTATAATGGAAAAACTTTTTACAAACGAAGGGAAAATTAAAGTTTATTTTATTAAAATTTTCATTAACTCATACAAATCTGGAAAGGAGAGATGATGAAGAAATCAGACTTTCAAGAAATCATAAGATTTGCTATGGATAGGGAGGATGAATCCATCCAAACATATGAACGGATGAACCAAATAGCTAAAACTCCGGGCCTTAAGAAACTGATTGATGAATTGAAAAAGGAAGAAGAGAATCATAAAAGACTTTTGAAAAATTTAAGCCAGAAAAGAGTTGAATCTTATAACATCAAAGATATCACTGATTTGAAAATCACAGATTATTTGATCCAAGAAAAGCCGGGGCCGGATATGGATTTCCAAGGTCTCCTTACGTTTGCTGCCCAAAAGGAACAAAAATCAGTGGATCTTTACTCTGAATTAGAAAAAAGAGCCGAGAATGAGGAAATAAAAAAGCTGTTTGGATACCTTGTTCAACAAGAAAAATCCCATAAACTGAAACTGGAAAAAGAATATGATAAACAGGTCCTGGAAGAGGATTGATTGAAAAGATATCCAACTCCAGGGACAAGGATTTTTTTTAGAGTATATCCCCAATACAAAATTTTTCGAGAACCCAGATGAGAACTGTAGTGGTAGGGAATGGAATCGCCGGGGTTATCTTTTCCAAGACTCTCAGAGACTTAAATCCGCAGATGGAGATCGATATTTATACTGAGGAAAAATATCACTATTATCCTCGTCCTAATTTGATCGAATTTTTAGCTTTGAATCTTCCTTATGAGAAAATATTTGCCTTTCCAGAAAAATGGTATAAGGATAGAAATCTAAATGTTCATCTTCAAGAATCTGTCCGGAAAATTGATGTTGACTCCCAGAAGGTTGAAATCAAAGGGGGCAAAAAAGAAAACTTTGATGTTCTTTTTCTGGCCAACGGAGCCCGTCCTTTTATTCCTCCTTTCAAAGGGGTTGATAAAAAAGGGGTTTTCACTTTAAGAACTGTGGATGATTGTATGGCTATTTTGGATTATCTTAAAAATCATCCCAAAGTTACAATCATCGGGGGAGGACTTTTAGGTTTAGAAATAGCCCGAGGGATGAGAGCGAGAGGTGCTGAAGTGGAAGTGTTGGAATATTTTGAGCACCTCCTTCCCCGGCAGCTGGATGTTCAGGGAGCTTCTCTACTTAAGCAGCAGATTGAGAAGATGGGAATCAAGGTTCGTTTGGGGTCAGCCACAGAGGCTGTTTTAGGTCAAAAAGAAGTAGAGGGTCTGAGGTTAAAAGAAGGAAATGAGTTAAAAACAGAGATGGCGATTGTAGCTGCGGGAGTTCGTTCGGATATAGATTTAGCAAAGCACGCAGGGCTTGAGGTTGACCGGGGGGTAGTGGTGAACGATTATCTTCGAACTACTCATTCCCGAGTATATGCAGGAGGAGATAACCTTCAACACAGAGGAAAGAATTATGGAATCATTCCCGCTGCATTCAGCCAGGCTAAAGTGGCGGCTCATAATGCAGCTGGAGAGCCCCAACTCTATCGAGGCACAGTTCCTTCAAATACACTGAAAGTAATGGGTATCCATTTGACTTCGATCGGGTTGATCAAACCGGAGAAATCATCCTACAGAATATGGCGGAGAGAAGACCGAGAGAAAGGCATTTACAAAAAGGTAGTGGTTCATGAGGGGATACCCGTTGGAGCTGTTTGGTTAGGGACCAAAAAAGGAATAAACGAGATAAACAGGGTTATTTCCCAAAAGGTCAATATAGAGAAGTGGGAAGACTCTATCCTTCAAGACGATTTTGATTTTTCTGTTTTATGAAACGCCAAATATTTGCTTTCATTTGTTTTGTATGCATTTTTGCAGCTAACCTTTATGGAGAGACCAACGGGTATTTTTCTTTTGATTATTTGAAAGGACAGAAAAACGGTGTCTCTGACGGTATGTTCCACCACGTGAAGGTAGGCCTAATTTTTTCAGGAGAATTATCCACTAATGTCCATTATACCGTTGAAATTAGGGGAGGGCAAGAATTCCAGTTTGAGATTGATCAAGCCCTTTTGGAATTGAATCCGTCCCCTAAATTTCAGACAAAGTTAGGCCTTTATTTGGTGCCTTTCGGTAAATACAATCAATCCAGCCTTCCCCATCAAACCCGTTTGATTAACCTTCCTCTTTCTGTTGAATTTATGTATCCCTACCGATGGAGGGATATAGGGATATTAATGCAGGGAAGATTCCAGAGTTTTGCTTATTCTCTCTATTTGGGGAATGGTCTTTCAGAAAGTCATCAGCTCGACCAAGGGCAGCAGTTCAGGGACAATAATGCAAACAAAGGAAAAGGCGGAAGAGTGAGCTTGAAACTGAGTCAGGGATTGGAGATAGGATATTCCCATTATCGTGGTAAATATGATGCCGAAAATACCCGAAATATGATGCTTCACTGTCTGGATTTAACTTGGGACTCTTCGGGATTCCAGATTCTTACCGAATTGAGCCGGGCTAGGATGGAAAATCCAGAGGATTATGCTCAGGGACAGGCTCAAGGTTATTTTGTCCAGGCTTCTTTTGCCTGGGGAAGTTTTTACCCTGTCGTCAGTTTCCAAAGAATTGACTATGAGGATCCCTATCATGGTTCGGGATTTGTGGATCCAGGTCCACCCGGTTCAGGAATCAGCAAAGAAAAAAACCGCTGGTGTTTAGGGGTGGTATATTTTATCCAGAAAAATATACTTTTAAAATTGGAGTATGATTGGAACAAGATAAAAGGAAACCAGGAAGATAACCATTCTTTGAAGCTTCAAATGGCTTTGAGTTTTTAAAATCAGGGATCATTTCCAAAACTGTGATAGTAATGAACTTATATGGAGTGGAAGCCTGACCCTACCCCCTTTCTTACTCTCATATAAGGGAAATTAAAATGCTTACTTCAACTTGTTTCCCCTGGGTTCTTCTGTTAAAATTCTTATTCAATCAGTATCCGACTTTGTGATTTTTACCTAGAGAGATATTTATGGCCAACCTGATTGTTATAGGAACTCAATGGGGTGATGAAGGAAAGGGAAAAATTATTGATCTTGTTACCCCTTCTTTTGATGTGGTGGCCCGTTATCAAGGAGGTCATAATGCAGGTCATACTGTGAGTTTACAGGGACAAAAGATAGTCCTTCATCTCATTCCCACCGGAATTCTTCATCCCCAAAAATTATGTCTCATCGGGAATGGCGTGGTGCTCGATCCCCAATCCTTTTTAGATGAAATATCCACACTCCAAAGCACCGGTGTTCACATAAATGACAATCTGGCCATAAGCAAAAAAGCTCACTTGATACTTCCTTATCATTCACAAATCGAAAAAGTGGAAGAGATGAGAAGGGGAAAAGGAAAAATCGGGACCACTTGCCGGGGCATAGGTCCTTCTTATACGGATAAAGCAGCTCGTTGTGGTATTAGGGTGGGAGATGTATTGAATTTAGCAGAGTTGAAAGGAAAAATCCAAGAAAATGTTAAAAAAAAGAACCTTTATCTATCCCATTTCGGCGGACCATCGCTCGATGCAGAAAAAACATTCAAAATAGCAAAGGATTATGCTTCGAAAATATCTTCTTACATAAAGGATGTGTCCTTAATTTTGGATGAACAGATTCAGAAAGGTAAATCTATCCTGTTTGAGGGAGCTCAAGGAACTCTTCTGGATGTGGATCATGGGACCTATCCCTATGTGACATCATCCAATTGTACAACAGGAGGTGTCTGCACCGGTTTAGGGATCGGACCAGATAAAATCGATGGTGTGTTGGGAGTCACCAAAGCCTATACTACCCGGGTGGGAAGAGGACCTTTTCCCACAGAAATTTTCGAAGAAGAGGGAGATCGGCTTCTGAAAAGAGGAAATGAATTCGGAGCTACTACTGGAAGGCCTCGCCGGTGTGGGTGGTTTGATTCCGTAGCAGTGGCCTATTCCTGCCGAATCAACGGGATTAAAAAAATGGCTCTGACAAAACCAGATGTTTTGGATGGTTTGGAAGAAATCAAGGTTTGTGTAGGGTATAAATATAAAGGAGAAAGACTCAGAACTTTTCCTACAGAAAAATGGGTGTTGGAGAAAGTTGTTCCCCAATATAAAAAAATAAAGGGATGGAAAAAACCGGTCCATGGAATAAGAGATTTCCACCGCCTCCCCCAAAATTTTAGGGATTACATGAGATTAATTGAAGATCTTACCCAAACCAATATTTCTCTGGTTTCTACAGGTATGGACAGAACCGATACCTTAATTATAGAGAATCAGTTGGATAGGATGGTGAATATCCAGAAAATAATGGAAAATTATCACACATAGGTTTGGCCTTAAATTGACGCCGGAAATTTTGGATGTTATTATTTTGAGTAAAACAATAAATTTAATAGGAGAAAGGATTGATTTTTTCATGAATAGGAAAGAGATATACTTTATAATAAAAAAGGGAGGAACAATCAATGAAAGAAAAAGTTGAGAAAGCATTGGAAAAGGTTCGTCCAGCTCTTCAGGCTGACGGAGGAGATGTGGAACTTGTGGAGGTAGAAGATGGGGTGGTTAAAGTGAAATTAACGGGAGCCTGTGGAGGATGCCCTATGTCTCAGATGACTCTGAAGATGGGAATAGAAAGGCATTTAAAAAAAGAGGTGCCCGGAGTTAAAGAAGTGGTCTCAGTTTGATCCTTCCAGTGATGGATGAACCAACGGTGTAGAAATCGAGAGGAAAAAAACGGGTGATTTTCAGGATGAGTCAGAGGGAGAGATGGATATGATTTACAGTGAAAAGGTGATGGATCATTTCCAAAATCCAAGAAATGTGGGCTCCCTAAAAGAGGCGGATGGGATTGGAGAAGTGGGGAATCCGGTCTGTGGGGATGTGATGACCTTTTATATAAAGGTGAAGGATAATCGTATTCAGGATGTCAAATTTCAAACATTTGGCTGTGGAGCCGCTATAGCTGTTTCCAGCATAGTGAGTGAAATAGCTAAAGGTCAAACCCTTCCGGAAGCTATGAAAATTACCAATAAAAAGATTGCTCAAGAGCTCGGAGGTCTACCCAAAAACAAATTTCACTGTTCCAATTTGGGGGCCGAAGCTTTGCATAAAGCGATCCAGAATTATCGAGAGAAATATCACGCCTGCATCCATCCTAAATCTGATAAGTGGGAATGTTATTGCCCTTATTGTGAGAGCTTTCTTACTGGAGATATTAAAAAATTTTGTCACAACTGCCAAGTGGAATTTAAGGATTGCCCTGAGTGCGGGAAGCCTCGACAAAAAAACAGAGAAAGGTGTCCTCATTGTGGGGCTAGCGCAGTAAATTTGTAGATAAACAGAAGGGGATGTTTTTCTCATATTGGGTATGAAAAAATATTCACAAGGAGGGAACAAATGAAAAAGATGACGGAGGAGAATTTAAAAGAGGCCTTTGCCGGGGAGAGTCAAGCTCATATGAGGTATTTGATTTTTGCGGAAAAAGCAGAGAGCGAAAATCTTCCCAATGTGGCTCGGCTTTTCAGGGCCAATGCTTTTGCTGAACGAATTCATGCTACCAACCATCTAAGAGTGCTTTCCGGAGTCGGAACCACAGAGCAAAATCTTAAGGAGGCCCAGGAGGGTGAAGATTTTGAGGTAGAAGAAATGTATCCGGCTTATATGCGGGTAGCTCAAGAGCAGGGGGAGAAGAAAGCAGAAACAGTGACCCAATGGGCCTTAAAGGCTGAAAAAGTTCATTCCCAGCTTTATGAAAAAGCTCGGGAGCAGGCAAAGAAACACCAAGACTTGGAATCCACACCTGTCCATGTCTGTCAAGTGTGTGGGTACACAGTCGAGGGAGAAGCTCCAGAGAAATGTCCTGTTTGTGGTTCTCCCAAGAAAAAATTTAAAAAATTCTAATGAAGTAGAATAAATAAATGAAAGGATGGCATCGTGAAACTCAATCAAGAATCATCTCCTGAAAAAATATTAGGTATGGCTGTCAAGTCGGAAATAGAGGCGGCTGATGTCTACTCAAAACTTTATGAGATAGTCAAGAACGAACTTTTAAGGAAAAAACTCAAGTTTTTATTGTATGAGGAAAAAAAGCACCGCCGTATTTTAGAAAGACTTTATACACAAAAATTTCCCCAGAAAAAAATGGTGGTTCCTGAAAAATCTTTCCTTCCCTCGATCAAAGTCTCGATAGATGAAAACACCACTATGCTGGACATTTTCAATGTGGCATTTCGGGCCGAAAAAATGGCTGAAGATTTTTACAGCCAAACTAGCCAGCAGACTCAAGATGAACGGAGCCAGAAAATTTTGCAATATCTAAGCCGAGTCGAAAGAAGTCATTCTTACATGATAAAATCTGAAATCGACTTATTGGAAAAGTTTCCTGAGTACTACAATGTTGAGGATTTTCACGCAGGACATGAGTTTGTTCACATAGGTCCGTAATTCAAAAAAGAAATTTTGAATTTATCTGAGGGGGGTAGATGTCTGATTTACCAGAGAAAATAAAAAAAAGGGATGGATCTACAGCTGAATTTGATCCCTCTAAAATTGAGAAAGCTGTGTATAAAGCTGCATCAGAAATTCTCCAAGAGGAGAAAAAAGCTAGAGAAGTGACTACAAAGATTTTAGAAAAGGTTAAAGAAAGGATTGCTTCCGTTTATAAAGATAAAATTCCCTCTGTGGAGAACATTCAGGATATAGTGGAAGAATCTTTAATGAACTCAGGTTATAGTTCTGTGGCCCGCAGTTATATTCTCTACCGTCAGGAACATCAAAGTCTCAGACAGGCGAAAATTGTTTATGGCGTCACTGATGATATGAAGTTGCCTTTAAACACCTTGCTTGTCCTCAAGAGACGCTATTTATTGAAAGATGAAGACCAGAATGTTATTGAAACACCTAGAGAGCTTTTTCAGCGGGTAGCCCGCTCGGTGAGTGAAGCTGAAAAAAAATATAAATCGGGACCAGATGCTGCAGAAACGGAAGAGAATTTTTACAAAATGATGATTAATCAAGACTTCATGCCCAATTCTCCCACCTTGATGAATGCGGGTACCCGGCTGGGGCAGTTATCAGCTTGTTTTGTTCTTCCAGTCAAAGATTCCATGGACGAGATTTTTGAATCCTTGAAAGGAATGGCCAAGATTCATCAGAGCGGGGGAGGAACCGGATTTGATTTTTCTAAGTTAAGACCCCAAGGAGATCTCGTTTCCACCACCAAAGGAGAAGCCTCTGGACCCGTTTCTTTTATGAAGATATTCAATCAAGCTACAGGAGTCATTGTTCAGGGAGGAAAGCGAAGAGGAGCGAATATGGGCATTCTTCGGTGCGATCATCCAGATATTTTTGATTTTGTGGAAGCCAAACAGGATGAAACAGCTTTTTCCAATT
>JAGXKI010000057.1 GCA_018335295.1 bacterium
GGGTCCTCAGTCAGCACCAACCCTTCCACTTTCTCTATGTTCACTTCTATCACAGGATTGTCTCCATAAGTTTTTACGTTGACACTTATTTTTTTGGGCGTGTACCCTACTTTTTGAAAATCGATATTCCATTTGCCTCCTCGGATCCAAGCCGCCACCCATTTTCCCTGTTTATCGGTTTCAACCTCAAACCCATCCTGAGCTTTGACACTGAAAAGTTTGACAGTAACTCCTTCAATGGGATTTCCCTCTTTATCATAAACAAATCCTTTGATTCGGGCCCTTCCCTTATAATCTTGAGCCGCCAAAAAAGTGGTCGCAAATAAAATGAATAAACCCAAAGTAACAGTCTTTTTCATCTGCAGCCTCCATTATTACCAGTATTATCAGATCTATCTTATCATTTCAGATGGATAAAAAAAAGCCCCTCCCTTCCACTGGGAGGGGCTTTTTATCTCAGTTGAATACAGCTTTTAGAACTTGAACCTCACACCCAACCTCAACACTCGGGGGTTGAGGATGGCGTTGGGCCTTCCGTCGTTAGCCTTCTGCACGAACTCACCGCTGTGGACATAATAGGTGCCGTGGTCTTTCTGATACCTTCGGTTCAGAGTATTCAGATTGAGGGGGTTGAACACATCAGCCATGATGTAGATTTTTCCCACATCTCCCACTGACAACATCTTTTCCACTCTCAGGTTGCCGTTCATGAAGGTAGGCAGTCTGTGGGTCCCGAACGGATTGAGCCAGGCCCAGATGCTCTGGTTTCTCGGGTTAGGAGCGTTGTAGTCGACGATCTCCACTCGTTCTCTCAACACGTAACCCTGTCTGGCGTGGAAGGTGAAGGAGGCGTTTATATCCCAGGGGAACTGGTACATTCCAGAAAGTTTGAAAAGCCAGTTGGAGAAGACATACTGACTGACCTTCCCGCTGGCTCCGCCCATGTATTCGGCGTAAGGTTTCCCGTCCAGAGCCCAGATGTTTGTGGGGTTGAGGTAACCTTCGTCACCGTAATGACGGGCTTGGTTCTGCAGGGTAAAGGATCCCCGGAACATCCAGTTGTTGGAAAGCCTCTTGTTGGCTCTCACGGTCAGACCGTAGTACTCGTTGTACCGGTCCGGTCTGACTTCTCTGTATTGGTACCACCTGTAGGGAACATCACTCTCTTGGAGGTAGTAAGGTTTGTCTGAAGCCTCGTCGGTGTCATAGGGACCTGTCTGGTCGGGAATCGTTCCTACTTGGGTATATTCATCCTGGCTTTGTTTATTCCCGGTCTCCGGGTCATAGTCCAGGTTCCAGTGGAAATGGTCGTAGCGCCTGTAGGTAATATCAGCAGAAACTCCAAAATCAGGGAGCACTTCCTGGGATACCGTAAAAATAGCTTCCCAGGTGTTGGTGGAGCCTACGTTAGGCCCCATAGTGTACTGGGAACCACTCAGCTCCTGAGGATTTTGGAAATCATATCCTCCCCACATCACGCCTTCCGCGTTGGGGAGAATGTCTTCAGCGATGAAATTTCCTTCATTGTCGAACACTTGCGTCAAGGAATAATCCTGAGCGGTCCTCCAGTAAAGCTCTGTAGCATTCACTACTCCATTGTCGTTTTGGTCTTGCCACCAAAAATCCATCCATCCGCCGGTTCCTCGCTTCATGAAATAACTGGCTTCACCTGTACCCATGAAATCACCGTATTTGGCGAGGTTTAACTTGAGGACCGTTTTTCCTGTCCCGAAGACATCATAGGTCACTCCAATCCGGGGAGAAAAGACTTTCCATGCATAATCCGGATTGATTTGGGGAATTTGAGAGCCAGGCAGGACATTCTGGATAGCATCTGTTACTGTGTCAGAGTAGTATTCATTCCATACGGGATGGTCTTTCACCACGGCTTCTCTGGTAAATTTATTCACCATGGGCTGCTGGATGTCATAGCGGAGACCCACGAGAAAATTCAACCGGCCCACACTTATGGTATCCTGGCCGTAGACGGAGAAGGCCTTGACTTTGTTGTTATCCTCCCAGCCTCTCCATACATTGACTCGGGTGATGCCGGGCACCACATCCGGGACATTATCTCCGGTCACATCTACAGTAGTGTAACCTCCGTAGTTTACATACCACATGGTATTCCCAGGGTACTTCCAGGAATGACTTCCGGTCCTGTCAGCATACTCCACGCCGAGCTTGAACTCATGGCTGGCTCCCAGCAGATCGTCGTTGAAGTAGTTGGCCGTAGCATCAAACTGATGGACCGGCCGGCTGGCTCTGTAAGCGCCGTAAGAATTCTGGTACTGATAATTACTTATATTCCACATAGAAAGTTTCTGACTGTTGGGATCCACATGAGCGGCATAATTAAAACCTGCATCGGAATATCCATACTTCACAGAGACAAACAGGTTTTCTCCGAACATGTGCTCATCCTGGATTTTCAGAATGGGACTGCCGAAGTGGTATTTCCCCCACTGGTCGTAACCTTCCGGAACCACATAACTGGAAGAACGGCCCCATTTCTGCTTGTTTCCGATATGGGCAAAGATTTCCAGCCTGTTTTCAGGAACAATCTGAAAGTTTAATTTTCCCGCATAATTCTGAAGCAGAGTATCATCCGGGTTGCCGTAGAGGTTGGTGGTCTTGATGTTCTGGACGCCGTAAGACATCCACCACCAGGCTTTATCGGGAATCAAAGGACCGCCCATATTGAAACCATAATCTCGAATGTTCCGGATCCGTTGGGTTCCTTCCACTCCTTCTTCTCTAAGCTCTTCGGTCATGTTATCAGACTGGAACTTTGAGTCAGTGAGGTAAAAGCGACCTCCCAGGCTGAGTTTGTTCGAGCCTCTCTTGGTCACCAAGTTCATAGCCACTCCACCAGTCTGGACAGAAACATCCGCTCCTCCAGTGGTGATATTCATCTCTTGGAAGGCGTCAAAATCGTAGTAGGTGGGAGAAGCTCCGATGGCTGCGGGGTCGGTGATCACCAGTCCGTCCATGGTGTAAACACTCTGGGAGTCTTCTCCTCCCTTGGCCACAAAACCGGACTGCTGTCCTGATTGCGAACCTCCCACATCCTCTCTGTCTATCATCATGCCCGGAGCCATCTGTAAAACCACCCAGGGATCCCGGGCTGAGGGGAGGGACTGAAGGTCATCTTCGGTCATGGTGGTGTCCACGGTGGTCCTCTTGCTCTCCACCACCGGTGTTTCTGCAGTCACCGTCACTTCTTCTTCGATAGCCCCCATTTCCATGGTCAGGGTCAGCTCCACACTGCTCCCCACACTCACCTCTATGTTCCCTCTCGTTAATGTCTTGAAACCTTCCAGCTTGGCGGTGAGGCTATAATCTCCCGCTGGGGGAAGGGACATAAAACGGAACATTCCTTGAGCTGAAGTGACAGCGGAGGTGGGAGAAATTTGACTTCCCTTCAAAGTGACAGTCACTCCCGGCAGGGGTTCTCCGTCGGGGTCAACAATTTTCCCGCGGATATTCCCTGTTCTTTCCTGAGCGAACAGGGGTACCATCAAGAAAAGCACACATAATAATGGTAAAATCTTTTTCACTTTTTTTCTCTCCTTTTTCCCTTTTCATTTGGGATATTTTCTTCGCCCTGGAGCATAAACTTAATGCTCCACCTCTAACTTTTTCTCTTCTCTTTTTCCTTCTTCAAATTAGACTATCACCTCCTTTTCCGATTTCTCAAAATTTTTCATTTATTATTTATGCAATTTTTATTCCAAATTTATGGATTTTACTTAATTATATTTAAAACAGAAAGATAGTTGCTTTTATCTGAACGTTAATACATCTCACATTAGGGTTCAAAAATTCAAATAATTGAATATTATCCAATTTTTTGAATCTGTTCTTATATTTTGGAGTTGATTTCACGGGATATCAACGATTTCCCTTTTCTTGATGACCACCTCTTTTAACAACAGATCATAATGGTAACTTCTCAGGCCTTCTCCTCCATGAGGTTCCAGCCAACCCATTCCCTTCACTGGAAAAAAGTTTGGAGTTTTGATATAGTAAAATTTGAATAAACTGGCGTTTTTCAACATGCCAGAAGAAACGCTGCTTTCAAGGAGGAAAAATGAAAGTTAAAAATCTCATAATCCCTGCTCTTCTCATGGGATTAATTTTGGTTCCAACCCTTTCCGCCCAGCAAGCACAGGAGGAACAAAAGGTGACTATCCCGGATAAGGTAAAATCCATTTTCAAGGAAGGCCTCCAAACCCAAAAACCCCAGACTGACATTCCTATTGATTTTATCCAATATTACTATCTTCCGGCCCGTCAGAATCTGCACAACGTTTTCCTGTTTAAAGTGAAAAATTCAGATTTGGGATTCGCTCCCCCCCAGACCGAAGAAAGCAAAGAAGAAGGGAAAACGGAACAATCTTCTCCTTCGGGTAATCTCGAGGCTCAATCCCATATTTTTATTCAGTTTAACAAAATGAAAAACGGCCAGCCTGGCGAACTGGTGAAGGAAGTCTACATTCCTGTAGAGATCAAAGTGGATAGTGAATCCTACCAACCGGATAAAAAGAGTCTTTATTCCACCGGATATCCCCTTCCTCCAGGAGACTACATTCTTTCCATGGCCATTGCTTCTGAGGATTTAGAGAAAATTGGGACCCAATATTTCGAATTCTCCCCTCCCGACCCAGCTTCTTTCAAAAATAATCTGGGGACCACTCCTATCTTCTTTGTCAAAAATATCGAACGAATGTCTTCTCCGGAAACCAAGGCTACGGTTCACAAGGATTTTTTCACTTACTCTGTCCTCAAGATCACCCCTAACCTGAAAAATCGCTTCAAACCCGGGGATATGCTGGATATATTCTTTTATGTGTTTGGAGCCCAGCCCAATAGCTCAAAAAAATACGGAATTGACATTCAGTTCAAGGTGTTTAAGGGGGACAAACTGTTCATCAAGTATGCTCCTCAATCCTATGAGAAAGCTCCTATCGTGAGTCAGCCTCTTCCCATGAAACGAACTGTACTCGTGAAAAAGAAAAAAGGAGAGGAAGTCGTCTCCGAGGAGAAAGAAAAAAGAGATTTAGAACCCGGATCTTATACCTTATCTGCAGAGATTGAAGACACGATCTCCGGCAAATCTTTAACCAAAAAAGTCGACTTTACAGTGGTGGGGGAAACCGAAGAGGAAAAGGAAGAAAAAAAGGAAGAAAAAGAAAAGAAATAATCCCCGTCTGACTTCTTTCTTTTCTCGTTTTCTTTTAACTCAATGATTTTTATTCAGCTTTAAAGAGAAAGTGAGGGTCATCTTTTACGCCAGAGAGGCATTCAACCTGAAAAATTAGTCCCAAAATAGCTATTGGTAGGGCATATTCTTTTTACGGATGGGTCATGTCACGGGATTTCTCCCGTCCGTCCGCGCTCCACCCATCTCCCAGTGGGTCCCTTCCGCTGCGGGCGGGAGTGAGAACATCCCTCGCCACCCATCCTCTTTGAAAAGAAATTGGTCATTATCACCAAAATACCATACAGTACGAACCATTTTCATTGGTTGAGGATGACGGAGTCGCCATGGGGAATTACCTAGAAAACAGACATGATAACCCTTTTGTCATTCCGGGCTTGACCCGGAATCCAGTACCTTAATTCCTGGATTCCCGCCTCCGCGAGAATGACGGATAGTAGGAATGACATATAGGTATTTTTTTGGTTGTGGGTGCCCTGAGGAATTATCTAAAAATTCTCTTAACTCATTCATGCTCTTTGTCTTATTTATACACACCGGTTTTTTTAGGAACAGTTCAGGTTAATTCAGTCTTTCAATCACGCGCTTATTTTTTTAAAAGTCTTCCCTTCAAAGTAATCCAATTTTTTGGATAGGATGGACGAAGCCTCCTGACTTTCTGCAGGGAAAACGGGATTAAATATAGAGAGGAAATTGAACTCTTTAAGTCTGTTCTCTTGAAGAAATATTTAGAATCTTATATTATAATGATAATAGGAGATAGTCGTGAATGGTCCAGAGAGTTAAAATAAAAAAATATATCTCGTTTTCTTTCCTGTTTTTCATCTGTTTCATTTCCCTTTTGATAAGCCAGGAGAAACTTTCCCCAGAAGACCTTCCTCCTAAATACCGGAAATGGCTTCAGGAAGAAGTGGTTCACATCATAACTCCCACAGAAAAAGATGTGTTTCTCCAGCTAAAAAACGACCGGGAAAGGGATTTGTTCATCAAAGCATTCTGGGAACAAAGGGACCCCAAGCCCGGAACCCCTGAAAATGAGTTCAAAGAAGAACATTACCGCCGGATCAACTATGCCAACAAAAGGTTTGGTCGAGGAACTCCTACTCCGGGTTGGAGAACGGAAAGAGGACGAATTTACATCATCCTGGGAGAGCCTCAAGAAATCCAGAGGTACGAAAGCCTGTCTCAGGTCTATCCCACCATCGTGTGGTTCTACCAGGGAATGAGCGAATACGGGCTTCCCGATGCATTCAACGTGGTCTTTTTCAAAAAATACGGAGCTGGAGACTACCAACTGTACAGTCCAGTCCAGGATGGACCTCAAAATCTCTTGATTCATTATATGGGGGACCCTAAAGACTATCTGGCTGCCTACCAAAAACTGAGATCTATCCAGCCTCAACTGGCTGAAGCTTCCTATTCTCTCCTTCCCAGTGAGCCCATCCGCTCCACTACCCCTTCCATCGCCTCGGAAATTCTCCTGGGAAACATAGAAGAGAAACCTCAAGAATCCGTCAAAGATCAGTATGCAGAGAAGCTTTTAAAATACAAAGATATCATCGAAGTGGAATACACGGCCAATTACATGGACAACAATCACCTGGTCTCGGTCATCTCCGACGCCCAGGGGCAGAATTATGTTCACTACCTTATCGAACCCGAGAATCTTTCGGTCAACTTCGATGATGGGCAATACTACACCACCTTGGAGGTCTCCGGAAAAGTTTCCGACCTGGACGGAAAAAACATCTATCAGTTCAATAAACAAATTCCCATTCGCTTCGGAAAAGACCAGCTCCAAAAAATCCAGTCCAATCCTTTCAGTTTCCAGGATGTTTTTCCTCTGGTAGAAGGACACTACCAGGTACACATCCTCATGAAAAACCAGGTGTCCAAAGAATTCACTTCCTTTGAAAGAGACCTCATTGTCTCCTCTGACACCTCCAAGGAAATCACTCCTTTGCTTATGGCTCCCCACAAAAAAGAGGCCCCGGCCACTTCCTCCCACAAACCCTATCAAGTGGGAGATGTTCGTCTTTATCCTTCTCCCCAAAAGGAATTCACAGGGGATGAGACCCTCACTCTCTTTTTTCAGATTCCGGGACTCAAACCTGAGCGGAGAGAGAATGGATATCTCCAGTACACTTTTTATAAAGGGGATGAAGAATTCAAGAAGGAAATCAAAAAAATCCAATCCTACCCTCATACGAATTATTTTCTGGAGGAATTCTCTCTCCAAGATTTCCCTCCGGCTCATTACAATGTGGAAGTCAGCCTTTTGAATCAACAAAAAGAAAAAGTGGTTTTTGATACCGCTTATTTTGGGGTTTCTCCAGTGGAACACATTCCCCGCCCTTTCATCTACTCAGAAACGGCTCCTTCCCCACTCAACCCTTTAACAGATTACATCCTGGGCGGTCAATATTTCAATAAAGGGAATTTTGAAAAAGCCAAGGAGCACTTGGAAAAAGCCTACCAGCAGAAACCCCAATCCCTCACTTTTGCCTTAGGCTTAAGCCGTCTTCTTTTTCAAGAAAAGAAATTCGAAAAGGTCCAAGAAATTCTTACGCCCTTCGCCGAAGGTCAACCCGAAAACTACAGTTTCCTCAAAATTTTAGGAGATGCCACCCAGAACCTTCAACAGTACCAAAAGGCCATCGAGCATTACCAACGCTACATTTCCCATGTCGGAACAAACCTGGATGTCCTCAACTCCATCGGTATTTGTCACAGCCGCTTAGGAAATGAAAAAAAAGCCCTCAAAGCTTTTGAAAAATCGTTGGAAATCAACCCCAAACAGAAAAAAATCAAACGGTTGGTTTCTTCCCTCAAACAAAAAAAATGAAAAAAAGGGGACCCTTTCTATCTCTAATTTTTATAGGTTTCCTTCTAACCTGCTGCGGTTTTTTAACCCAAAAAAGAAACCTCTCCCCAGAACATGAGGAGTTTTTCTCTAAAGTCCGGTACATCATCACCCAAAAAGAGAAAAAAGTTTTTTTAAATCTTCCTCCTTCCGAACGGGACGAATTCATCCAGAATTTCTGGGAAAAAAGAGACCCCAATCCCGAAACAGAAGAAAACGAGTACAAGAAAAAATACTTCCAGCGAATCAAAAAAGCCAATCAGTTATTCCGGGAAGGAGGGACTCCCGGATGGCTCCAGGATAGAGGCCGAATTTACATTTTGTTGGGACGACCTGATACTAGAGAACGCTACCCCACAGGAAAAACTTTACAGGGAAGGCCCATGGAAATCTGGCACTACGGTTCCTACCCTATTATTTTTGTGGACAAGTATGAAACCGGAAATTATGAACTCTATCCCGCCAGCGCAAAGCATCTGGCCGAACTTATGAGTTCCCAGATGAGCCTTAAACCGGATGTGGAAACGAGCGAAGTTGTGTTCAATTTCAATGTGGACCTCAAAAAATCCCCTCAAGAGAAGATTGAACTTTTGGTGAAAGTCCCCTTCGAGAATGTTTTCCTCAAGGAAAAAGACGATCAATTGGTGACCACTTTATCCCTTCATCTTCAGCTTTTCAACCGAAAAAAAGATCAAAAAATATGGGACCATAAAAAAGATTATTCTGTTTCCATAAGCCAGGAAAAAATCAAAGAGATGATGGGAAAAAGCATCGTGATCCCGGTCCAAAAGGACCTTACTCCTGGGAAATTCCGAATGATTATCTTACTGAAAAACCAAACGGACAACAAAAAAGTCCAAAAAAGCATAAAATTTGAATTATAAATCATTAAAAGAGAGGAAAAAAAATGAATAAAAGTTACAAGTTTTTTATAGGTTTCACTCTCATCCTCACTTTTCTGTTATTCAGCGCTCCCAATCTTTTCTCCCAGGCCGGAAGAGGTAAAGCCCGGTTGGGAGGAACGGTCAAAGACCAGCAAGGAAACCCGGTGGTTCAAGCCAAAGTCACCCTCCAGTTTCTAGAAAACGAGAATGTAGTCCGGGAAACCACCACCAATAAAAAAGGAAATTGGGCGGTTCCTGGACTCCAAAACGGTCCTTGGAGAGTGACCGTTCGGGCAGAAGGCTATGCTCCGGTGGCCAAAACCGTCCAAGTCAGCGAAATCAACCGTAATCCTCCGGTGGATATTGTTTTAAAAAAGAAAAAAGAAGAAGCCATGGTGGGCGAAGCTCCCGGCCTGGAATTTTTTGAAAAGGGAAATCAACAATTCAAACAGAAAAATTATCAACAGGCTCTCGAAAACTACAACAAATTTCTTGAAGAAAATCCCGATCTCTTCCAGGTCCATCTCAGCATCGGAAACTGCTACAGGGAAATGGGACAAATGGAAAAGGCTTTGGAAGAATACCAGATTGTCATCGATAAGGCGGATGAAGAAAAACAGAAGGAAAAAGAAGTCAAGGCTAAAGCCATCGCCGGGATCGGAGAAGTCCATTTGATGCAGGATGACCTGGACCAAGCCCAACAATACTTCGAGAAATCTTTGGAGCTCAACCCCAAAGACTCAATCTTGGCTTACAACGTGGGAGAAATTTACTTTTCTCATCAGAAAATGGATCAAGCCATCAAGTACTATGAAATGGCAGCTCAAATCAACCCGGACTGGTCCGATCCTTACTTAAGGATGGGCTACACCTACCTCAATAAGAAGGAATATGAAAAGGCCGAGGAAAAGTTCAATAAATTCCTGGAAATGGAACCCAACACGAAGAGAGCCGCATCGGTCAAAAACGTCCTCGAATACATCCAGGAACTCAAATAATATTAGAATCCGAATAAACGAAAACAGGTGGGGAGTGAAGAACCATAGAAGGTTGAGGTTGAGGAAACATAATTTAAAAGTTTAAAGCCAAAAATAATTGAATTTTTGCCTTTCTTCTCGCGTTTCACACTTTCCTTCAACCAAACAGACTATATAAACGAAATAGACCAGATCAACGGAATTATTGCTTTTCTCGCTCGTCTCGCGTTTCTCGCTTTATCCTGGCCTTATTCTAAAATTTTTCAAAACCAAGGTTTTAAACCATAAAAAAAGGGCCCTTTCCGCCCGGAAAGGGCCCTTTTTATCTGCTCGATTTCAGCTTAGAATATGAACTTAACACCCAGTCTTACTGCAATAGGACTCTGGAAGCGGTACCCTTCTTTGTACCGGGGATCCATATATGCTCCTCTTTTCTGCACCTGTTGCTTCCAGTCAAAGCCATTATAGATGGTTTCATTATCCACATAAATCGTGGACAGGAGGGCTGAGTTATAGATTCTCTGGGCGATCCGGTTGTTGGTGAAGTTGGTGATGTTGAGGTTGAACTGGAGGGTGTGTCCTTCACTGACCTGCAGGTTGTACTCCGCGTAAACATCTCCTTTCCAGATGAACGGAGTCCTCATCCCCAGATTATTCCTTCCTTCAGGATAGTATCCATCGCAGTTGTTGATCTCGACCTCAGTGGTCACCGGAGTCCCGGTCATGGCGTAACCATTGAAACCGAGGGTCATCCCGAAATCGAAGGTATAGGCACCGTAGAAGTTGAAACGGTGAGGTCGGTCGGTGGGAAGGAGACCTGTGGATTCGGTGAGCTCTCCATCCTCTCCCACACCATCTGCGGTGTAGTGGAGGAACCACATATCAAAATACCTTTCCACGTTGGGGTCCTGCCGGCCGTGCTCATCCGAGCTGGCCAGACCGGAGAAATTCCCCCACAAACGGCTCCAGGTATAATGAACTCCGGCCATCCAGTTGTTGGAAAACCGTTTATCGAATCCCAGTTCCACTGAATAATAGCTTCTCTTGGCTCTGGGACATTCCACGCCTTCCGGTATGGTGGGAGAGTTTGCATACTTCTCGTTCACCCACTCGCTTCCGGGATTCCCGTTGAAGTACTGTTCTCCGGCAGGTGTCTGGACACCGATATCCTCGATGGCCCAGATGATATGGTTGTGGAGGAACTGGGCGGTGAAAGACATATCCTCCAATATTCTCTTCTGGAGACCCAAGGTGTACTCTAGTTTGCTGTAAGGCTCCATATCCGGCTGGGTGGTCTCAAAGGAAGGAATTCTCCAGTTCAGGGATTCGATGTAATAAGGTTCCAACTCAGAAGGAGGATTCCCTGCTGCATGGTCATATTCCCCAAGCCAATTGAAATCCTGAGCCACGGCATCAGGAATCTCATAGTAGTGGGCGACCCACTTGAACCCGCCGTAGGAACCTTCGGCCATATCCAGCTTCATCACATCGTAGTAAATCCCGTAACTTCCGAAAACTTTGAAGCTTCCATCTCCCATCACATCATAGGCAAAACCCAATCTGGGAGCGATCTTGTCCATGAAACCAAAGGAAATCGGAGGCTCCAGCAAGTGAGGTTTTTCTTGAGCTAATTCGGAGTCAGGGTCCACGTAAGAGGGGATGTTTTCCTTCTCAGCTCTGACTCCAAAATTGAGGGTCAGTTTGTTGGAGACCGTCCAGCTGTCCTGGGCGTACAGGGCCCACCGGTCGCTGTTGATTTCAGCTATGGTTCCATAAGGATCATAAGCAGCCATGTAACCCCATTCGGTGTCTCGGCGGGGGACTTTAACTCCTTCGTAATTTTGTCCCCAATAATAAAGCCAAAGATCATAGGGAGCCCCTTCTAACACATCTTCATAAATCCGGTTGAACTGCACTCCGGCTTTGAACATATGCTCTCCACCTAAGTCAAAGTAATAAGTCCCGTCCACCTTGGCGGTAGATTTGACCCGGATATCCTTATCATAGGTGTAATAGGTCTGGTGGCTTCTCCAATAACTGGGCCTTTGGTTGGTCTCAGGAATTCCTTCCATACCTTTATTGGTATAGATGAAATAATGCCACGCTC
>JAGXKI010000058.1 GCA_018335295.1 bacterium
GGATATCTTAAAGGAAAGGATCTCCCTTCCATTCAGCAGGTTTTAACCGGTGAAAAACCAGCTCATTCTCCACCTGTCCGAATCCAGAGCTCACCAGGCTCTGAAGTCCGGTATTCAGAGGGGGGGGTATGCGGTTCTCCAGTTGATGTTGAAGGATTTAGAAGGGATGGTTTTTCCTCAACTTATGGAAGAAAATGTCCTGAATCCTTTAGGTATGGAGCAGAGTACCTTTGGACAGCCTTTGCCCCAAAAATACAAAGAACAAGCGGCTGTAGGCCATCTTCGAACCGGACAGCCTGTGCCGGGGAAGTGGCATAATTATCCAGAAATGGCGGCTTCGGGATTATGGACGAACCCTTCGGATCTTTCTTCGTTTGCCGCAGCCGTCATGAAAACGGCCATGGGAAAAAGGAGAGATTTGATTTCTATAGAAAAGGGACGCTCCATGCTGACCCCTCAGATTGAGGATAGAGGATTGGGGGTGGTTCTCCAGGGTGAAGGCGACAACCTCAATTTTCATCTGGAAGGGGAAAATAAAGGATATGCTTGTTATATGGTAGCTTATCCAGCAAGGGGGGAGGGGGCCATCGTCATGACCAACGGCGACAATGGGGCTTACCTGATTGAGGAAATTTTACGGGGGATTTCAGAAGTCTACGACTGGCCTCATTTTGAGACAGAAATCAAAAAACTGTACCGCCTTAAGACCGGTATACTGGATCAGTATGTGGGGCGGTATCAGATGACCCCGGATTACATTCTCACTGTGACCTATGAAGATTATTACCTGGTAGTTCAGGTTCCGGGTCAAAAGAGAACCAAATTTTATGTAGAGAACCGAACCACCTTCTTTTCCCGCTCTCCGTTTACCAAAATAAGATTCCTCCGAAACGCTCAGGGGAGAGTCGATAGATTAGCCTGGAAACGGGATGACCAATGGCGGGAAGCCAAAAAAATCGAATAAAGATGTAAAGATGGGGTCAAACCGAATATAACTCGTTGATATTATTAGAGTAAAACTTTATTCCTAGAGGAGTTTTTAAATGAGGTCAAGATATTTTCCCCCCTTATTTTTATTGACCGTAATACTCCTTTTCGCCTCTTTATTGGCCTCCGCCCACAAGGTAAGCTTCCACCTTGAAGAAGAAAACGGCCAAAAGGTTTTCCGACTTAAAGTAAAAGGGGTCGGACCGAATTTAAGTGCTTGATATGATTATAAATAAATCATTATTCCTTGGCCGGGATCTAAAGGGAGGTATTTTTATATAGACTGGGGAGGAAGGGATGCACATGAGTGTGGTTATGAAACTCTTAGCGGTTAGAGTTATGGGCGAAGACAAAACACAGTCCTCTTGGATATATTCAAACCACAAGGTTTCGGGCCTGAAATAAGATGAACATTCCTAATAAATAAACAACAATTATGGATATGGTATCCCAACTCACGTATAGAAAAACTTTTTTAGACCTGTGTATCAGACCGATGATAACCAAACTCGTGAGGATTATACCAAAAACAGCCGTGAGAACGTGAACAGAGGAAACACCGAGAAATATATTATTTCCTCTGTAGAAAACATCGCTGATAGGGATGATAAACATATTAAATAAATTACTGCCGAGTACATTGCTTATGGCCATGTCAAAGGCACCAATCTTTACCGCTCCGGCTGTCACCGCTACTTCTGGGAGGGAGGTGGCGAAAGCAAGGAAAAGACTGCCCACAAATGTAGCCCCTAAATCGATTCGTAAGTTAAACAGATAAAACGGGCTTGATAGTGAGTCGCCGATTTTCACCAACCAAATTCCAGCTGCGACAACAATGACCGCAGTTATAAAAAATATGCTTATGACTTTGATATCCGACATCTTTGATACCTGATTATCCTCTGTTTTTGTTTCCTTCTGCCTGTTGGAACGTTCTTTTTCTATGATGTCAGCTGTACTTCTTCCTAACCTATTATTTAAATATATGGCTGTTAGGTATATGCTCAATATTAAAAAACTACATGTATAACCCAATCCGTCTCCATACAGCCCTATGACCTTAGTTAAAACAATGGCTGCAATCACCAGCCCCATTAACAGGATACCAAATCCCGCAGAGAGAATATGTTCCGTTCTCACATGCGTTAATATGTTTTTCTTTTTATGCAGGATATCTAAGAAAGCAATTATAGCCAAATTGAATAAATTACTTCCAAGGACGTTGCCTAAGGCAAGGTCAGGCTGTCCGGCTATGGTCACGGCACCGATGTTGGTCACTAACTCAGGTAAAGAGGTGAGCATTGCCAATATCATAATGCCGATCCATATTTGCCCCAAACCTGTCCTTTTCCCTATCTGGTCTCCATAGAGTGATAATTTTGACCCGGCAAAGAATATAACTGAAGCACAGAGGACAAACTCTATTATGAGCCATATCCCACCTTCACCAAATATCATTCGTAAAAACATAATAATCCTTTATCAAGAGGAGAAACTCTTCAACTTCGGAGAAAGCTACTTTTATCTTTTAAAAAGTTTGGCTGTGTCCCTGCATCCCATCAGTATTGAGCGAAATACTTTACCGGTCCACTGGAAATGGCCAAGTCCTTGATTTCATCTTGCATAATTTAAACAGAAAAGCCTTTTCCAACTCAATATATTTTTCACCAGTTCGATTTCTGGATAAAATTACCATATTTAAAATGATAGAGTCAATTGAGAAGGATGTGAAACAATAAGCTAGTTATAGAGAGAAAAGCATTCCCTTTTAACCCACATCACAAAATTGAGATAATTTCCGCAATTTTAATCAGATGAGGCACGGGTAGAGATTGGATATGCTCTAAAAACAAAGTCAAATCCCCACAGGTTCATCTCTAAAAGTTACTCATTTCCGTGATGAACCTCCCCAAAAATCCATCTCCTGTAGATAAAAATAAAAATCAGGTAACTGACTGAAACAAAAGAAAAAAGGGTGGGGTGAGCGAGGGGTTTTGAACCCCCAACCTCCGGATCCACAGTCCGGTGCTCTAGCCAGTTGAGCTACGCTCACCGTCAATGAGGGAAATAAATTTTCGCATCAAATGCGTTGGTTGTCAATATGAACCCTGAAGGGAAGGTTTCCAAGACGGACCATGAATTTTCATTTGAAAGGTTCGTTCTTTTTTTTACAGGATGAAATTAAAAAGAGAAATTAAGACAGGGAAGTTTCCCGGTTTATTGTTCTTCCAGAAGATTCAGAATCTCGATTGAATCTCTCCATTTTTCTTTAACTCTTACTTGAAGTTCCAGTTGGACTGGAGATTGAAGGATCAGTTCCATCTCCTTTTGGGCCTGCCTCTTTATGGCCTTGATCAGCTTTCCGCTTTTTCCCAAAATTATTTTGCGGTGGTTTTTTTTCTCTACAAAAATTGAAGCCTGAATGTGTTGAGGCCGGTTTGCTTCAGGAGAGGTTGTTTTTTCTGGCTTTTCTTGGATCTTATCGATGTGGACCGCGAGAGAATAAGGAAGCTCTTCTTCAACATAGTGGAGAGTTTTTTCCCGGATGATTTCAGAGAGGATAAATTTGATAGATTGAGGGGAGACATTATCTTGAGGGAAGAGTTTTTCTCCTTCCGGCAGGTATTCGTATATCTTTTCTTCCACAGTATAGCAGTTGATTCCGGTGAGGGCAGAGATGGGGATAATTTCTTTGAAGTCAACCAGGTCTTTATATCTGTCTATAATGGGCAGAACCTTTGCCTTTTTGATGAGGTCTACCTTATTGATGAGGAGAAAAGCCGGAGTCGACACCTTTTTCAGAGTTTTCAGCACGAACTGGTCTCCTCGTCCGAATTTTTGAGTGGCATCAATGAGCAAGCAGATGACATCAGCGGTTTCCAAAGAGGAATACACAAAATTCATCATTCTTTTGTTGAGCTTATGGAGAGGTTTGTGGATTCCTGGATTGTCTACAAACACAATCTGACCTTTCTCTGTGGTTTTGATCCCCAGGATACTGGTCCGGGTGGTTTGGGGTTTTTCAGAAATGATGGCCACTTTAAACCCCAGTATTTTATTGAGAAACGTCGATTTTCCCACATTGGGTCTTCCAATGAGCGTTGTGTATCCAGATTTCATTGTCCTTTATCATACCTAAATTGATTCTTTATGAATAGTCGTAGAGAGCTATTTTTTTTGGATCGGATATATTGCGTACAAGTCATTTTTCGCCAGGTTTATTCTTTGAAGATGAGAGGAGAAAATCAAAGGCTAGGTCTTTCTTTTCTCTGACTCCTCTGTTTCTTTTTTAATCCTCAGTTTTTTCACTCTTTTCTGGTCCACATCCAGCACTTCCAGATTCAACCCTTTGATATGAACCGATTCTCCTTTTTCAGGGAGTCGGCCCAGATAATGGGTGATCATTCCTCCAACCGTGATATAAGCCGAGTTTTCCAGCTCCAGGCCGAATAGTCTTTCCAGTTCTTCCACTTCCGCATCCCCCAGCACTGTATAATCATAGGGAGCGTTCTTTATGAACATTTTCTTTTCCGCATCATATTCGTCCTCGATTTCTCCGACGATTTCTTCGACCAGATCTTCCATGGTGACCAGCCCGGATACACCTCCATGTTCATCCACTACGATAGATAGTTTTTGTTTTCTTTGCTGGAGTTCTTTTAATAATTCATTCACCCGCATCGTTTCAGGCACAAAATAAACCGGCCGGATGAGAGGTTGAATGGAGGCAGAATTGAGTTTATCTGCAGAGAATTCCAGAAGGTCTTTGGCAATCACAATCCCTTCAATATTATCTATGCGGTCTTTGTAAACCGGTATGCGGGAATGTTTTTCCTCGATCACCCGTATGCGGAGCTTTTTGATCGTGGAATCTTTGGCAATGCATACCATTTCCACTCTGGGAGTCATGATTTCCCTCACCAAAGTATCCCCGAACTCTACCACACTTCTAAGAAGAGGAACTTCCTTCTTTTCGATGATTCCTTCTTCTTTGGCCTTTTCCACAAGAGCTTGAATTTCTTCTTTAGAAGGTTCATGTTGTTCTTCTTGTTCGGGGATGACCCCTTTAAATTTAGTGATAAAAAGAAGCGGTTTGGAAATTAAATAAGGAATCCGGTAAGAAGAGAGCAAAAAGGAAAGAATCCTTTTTTTTCCAAAAGCTACAAGAAGACGGGAAAGAATGTCCAGCAAGAGAAAATATATCCCCACCGAAATAAGGAAAAACCACAAAGGCAAAAACTTTGATTCCGGAAAGATAAGAGAGAAGTACACCATAAAAGCAATAAAAAAGAATACCCTTAGAAAGCCCAGGGATATTTTAAGCTCTTCGTAAATATCCAGGATTTCATCGCGAAAGGATTTTTTTCTGTTTTCCAGAAAGCGGCTTAAAGAAATTTTGGAAAAAGCACTCAAGGAAAGGTAAAATAGAGAAAAGAAGAATGCAGCCAAAAAACTGATACCCAACCCCAACCATTGAACCAATTCAGTATCCATATTCTCCTTCTAATAAAAGAGATTTTATTTTTTTCTCTTCTTCTTCCAATCCCTTAAAATGTTCGTAGCCGATAAGATGAAGAAATCCATGAATGATGAGGGATTCTAATTCTCTTTCCAGGCCTTCCTTTTTAGGGAAGCACTGCTGAAAAGCCTGAGGAACAGAAATGACGATATCTCCTAAATAAAATTTTCCATCTGGACCCTTTTCTTGGATGGGGAAACTGAGCACATCTGTGGGTGAGTTTTTGTCTAAAAAGCGGCGGTTGAGTTGCTTTATGGTGCGGTTGTTCACCAACGAGAGAGAAATTTCCGGGTTTTCAAACCGGTAATGCTCCACCAATTTTTTCATCAGTTTTTTAAACTTTCTTTGATTCACCCGGTATTTATTTTGTTTGTTTATGATTTCGATCATTGGATTTATTTTCAGGAGTGTTTTTTTCTTTATGATTTTCAAAATCGAACCCAGGATATTTTGTCCGGGGATGATAGATCAGAAAAAGAGAAGAGAAAAAGGATGAAGCGATTGTTTTGATTTCTTTAAAAGAAAAGCCGGAGTTATCCAGTTGGCCGTCCTGAAGATAGCTGTTGAAAATTTCATTAATGAGTCTTTGGAGGTTGGTTTTGGAAGGATTTTTTAAACTTCGGGACGCCGCTTCTACGGAATCGGCCAGCATGATCAGAGCGGCTTCTTTGCTTTGAGGGAGTGGCCCGGGATAACGATATGTTTCGTCTCCCTGTTTTTCCACTTCAGTTCCGTATTTTTCTTTGGCCTTGTTGTAAAAATACCTTATCAAAGAGCTTCCGTGGTGTTGGGCGATGATGTCTCGAATTTTTCGGGGAAGTTTTAATTTTTTAGCCCGCTCCAGTCCTTCTTTCACATGGTTCACGATGACCAGCTTGCTCATGCTGGGCTTGAGCTCTTTGTGCCTGTCGGGATTCCGAGTTCTGTTTTCGATGAAATATTCAGGTCTTTTGATTTTACCGATATCGTGGTACATCGCTCCAGCCCTGAGAAGTATGGGGTTCAGGTGTAATTCTTCAGCCGCCTTCTCCGAAAGGGAGGCTACAGCTAAGGAATGATGATAAGAGCCGGGGGCTTCCATGGCCATTTGTCGAAAGATAGGCAGGTCTGAATTTGTCAGCTCCAGTAGTTTGGATTGTGTGAGCATAGAGAAGGCCTGTTCAAAGATAGGAAGGAAAAGAAAAGCCAGAACCGCACTGAGAATCCCTCCCAGCAATCCCATAACCATTTCCCCGGCCAAAAAAAGGCTGAGGGATCCCATTTCTTCCCTCACAAGGAGGAATATGATAATGAGAAAGGCGTTTATGGGAGCCACTAGGAAAATACCGGCTTTGAAGGTATTGTTTCTGTTTTGTCTTCCAAAATATTTGATGCCGTAAATGGCAGCAAATCCCCCCACCAGACTGAATATCATTAAAAAGAAATTGGCTTTGAACAAATAGCCTACCAGAAGACCGTTGATCACCGCATAGATGAGGGCGATTTCGTTCCCGGTCAAAAAAGCAAACAGGAGAACCCCGAATTGAAGAGGAAAAGCATACCTGTAGATTTCTATGGAGTTGAAAATAGGAGAATGGGTGTACTGACTGAGAAGATCAGCAAGAAAATTCGATAATTTATAGAAGAAGAGGCTTAAAATAAGGGTGATTCCCATCATTTGATATGTCTTTAAAGAGGATGAAGATTTAAGAACGGATTTCAGATAGTACCAGAGGGTCAAGAAGAGAAGACCGAACAGCAGAAACGTTCCCACAAAGTTTTTAATCCAACTTGGTTTCAGACTGAGGTTTTGGTTGATCATTTGTATCTGTTTGAATTCTTCAGGGGTGACTTCATCTCCTTTACGGACGATAATTTTCCCCTTTTTTATTGTGTAAAAAACAGGCTCTACGCTTTCCCGAGCCTGCTTCTTGCGGGCTTCGGTTTGAACTTTGTTGTAAGTGATGTTGGGGGAGATGAACAAATGAGAGAGGGTTTCCAGCATGGATTTTTCATTGGAACGGAGATCCAGGCTTTCAATCTCTTCAGTCAGTCGGGTTTTACTTTCCTTTATATCAAGGATTTCTGCAACCTGAACAGTATTTTCTTCTTCCGATCCTTGGAGGAGAGTTAGGCCTTTTTTCCTTTCTCCGTGGATAAATAAATTTTTTGAAAGAATTATTCCCTTTTCTGAGATTTTCCCTATCAGATTGATGAGATTCTCTTCAATACGAGAATCAAATTGATGATGGATCAAGTTTTTCAATGTCTGTTCAGGGATGTTTATTCCATAATTTTCGGAGGTCTTCTGCTTGAATTTATTAATTTTTTCTTCTGTGAGCTTTTTTTTGATGAGTTCTCGCCCTGATACGAAAAATTCTCGGATTTTTTCCTCTGTGTTCAAAAAAACATTTTGATTGAAATCATAAACCGGAGAAACAGCTTCTTCTGCCTCTTTTTTTCTCTCCTTGGTTGTTTCTTTGTCTTTGATGGTTAAATCCGTGGGAGCCATCACATCGGTGGAAGCAATTTCTCCCGCAGGGATTAAAGGAAGAGATTTGGAAGGAACATACGAAATAAAGTAAGAGAGGAGAGCTGCAAATACAACCAAATAAAGAAAAGGGTTCCGGATGAGTTTCTGGCAGAAACTCAATTTCTTTTCTTTTTTTGCCGTCGAATTCCCTTTTTTGGGTTTTTTGATAGGGGTGGACTTGCTTTTTAAGAATTTGAGATTTTTAAAAGAAAAGGCGTTCATTTAGTTTTTGCGTGATGGGGATTCCGTTTTTTGATAAGCCTTGATAATTTTTTGGACTAGAGGATGCCTGATCACGTCTTTGTGGTTGAAATAAATAAAGCCAATTTCCTTTATGTTGGAGAGGATTTTTAGGGCCTGAAGCACTCCAGATTTTTTGGGTTGGGGGAGGTCAATCTGGGTGATATCGGCTGTCACTACCAGTTTGGAATCAAATCCCGTCCGGGTTAACAGCATTTTCATTTGTTCTTTGGTGGTGTTTTGGGCTTCATCTAGGATGATAAAGGCATTGTTCAGGGTTCTTCCTCTCATATAAGCCAAAGGAGCGATTTCAATGATTCCCTTTTCTACAAGGGCATTGGCTTGGTCTGTGGGAGCCAGATCGAAGAGAGCATCGTAGAGAGGACGGAGATAAGGATTGATCTTTTGCTCCAGATTTCCAGGCAGAAACCCCAATTTTTCACCGGCTTCCACTGCGGGACGGGTCAGGATGATTCGGTTGACCAACTTTTCTTGGAGGTAGGAAAGAGCCATAGCCATAGCTAGATAAGTTTTTCCTGTCCCTGCCGGCCCTATTCCAAACACCAGATCATATTTTTTTATAGCCTGAAGGTATTCTTTTTGATTGAGGGTCTTGGGGGTCACAGACTTTTGTGAAAGTGTGAGGGGTTTGGAGGGAAAATATTCATCAATATGTTGGCTTCTTCCTTCTTCTAAAAGGTCCAGAGCGATATGAAAATCATCTTGTTTGAGTGAATGCCCCATCTCTTCCAATTCTTCTAATTTCTCAAAATAATATTTGGCAAATTTAACCTTTTCTTCGGGACCGTCAATAAGGAGAGTATTCCCCCTTACTGAAAGAGAAACTCCCAGCCTTTTTTCCAGCCTTTTTAAGTTTTTATCCAGTACACCAGAAAAGGCACTTTTTCTTATATAAGGATGTTCGATTTTCTCCATAATCTATTTATAAGTTGGGGCAGGATGTCTTTTTCATTTAAACCAATTATAAACATCAAATTGTTATTTTTGTCAAGGGAGGGATCCCAGGGGAATTCAGGGGAAATGGAAAAAGAAATGCTTCTGCAGCGGGAGGAGTGGTTGAAAAAAGTCAGCATTTGAGATATAAAAAAATTTTAATATCGGTAAAAAGAAGGTGAAAATGGAATTAAATAAAGACATCAATTACATCGTTTCTGGGTTGGAACGGTCAGGAACCTCTATGCTCATGCAGATGCTGAGAACCGCGGGTGTGCCTACAGCCTATGACAGATCTTCTCGGCCCCCTGATGAGAATAATCCCAAGGGATACTATGAACTGGAAGGGGGGAAAATCATCAACAAGCTCATGGAGAAATCTTTTCCTTTGCAAGACTATAAAGGAAAATTCATAAAAATCACCGCCTATGGTCTTAAATTTCTTCCTCCTGGGGCCTACAGGATTATTTACTCAGAGAGAAACATTGAAGAAATCATGGATTCCATGGAAAAAATGACCGGAAATCAGGATAAAAATAGAAAGGAAACCCGGGAGCTTTTTCTCAAACTTAATGAAGTGATCAAGAGACTCATCCGTAAAAGAGAAGATACAGAAGTATTGATGGTTAACTACAATCAAATTCTGGACCATCCGGACAAAGAAATTCGGAAAATCTGCGATTTTCTGGGAATATCCCCTGCGAAGATTGATGAAATGGTGAATTCTGTGGATAAAATGCTTTATAGAGAACGTCGTAAATAAAAATGATTTTTGGGATAAGTCGCTCTTTTATAACCAGAGTGGAGTTTAGATATATCTAGGGCAGGGGATATTCAGATGGAGAGAGATGGATGAGGGCAAGGACTGGAAAGGATGTTCTTGGAAAAACTCACCCTGGTTGAAAAAAAAGATTGACTATTGTATAAATCAGTCTCATTAATCATAAAAATAAACCCCTTAAATGGAGGAAAGATGAAAGAAAAAAAGATCAAAGTTACCATTCCCAAATCTCTTTATGAAAAGATAGAAAATGAAATTCAAAATTCACCGGATTCAACGGTTTCTGAATTTGTGATCAGAGTATTAAAAAAGCACTTTTCAGATAAAGAATCGGAGAAGGATTTAAGCAAAGAAGATGAAGAGAAAGTCAAGGAACGGCTTAAAGCTTTGGGGTATATGGACTGAACCAGTCCAGATTGAAGAGATAGAAGGAGCGGGAATGAAGCGAAATTTTCTTTTCGTCTTGTTGGGGAATGAATAGATATTTAATAACCGGAGGGGCTGGTTTCATTGGGTCCCATGTGGCTGAAGAGTGCCTTCGGCGCGGAAATTATGTGAGAGTGATCGACAATTTTATTACAGGGAAAAGAGAAAATTTGGTTTCCATTGAGGATCAGATTGATTTTATCCAAGGAGATATCCGGGATTTTTCTCTATGCCGGAGAGTGGTAAAGGATATAGATTTTGTTCTCCATCAAGCGGCTTTGCCTTCTGTTCCCCGCTCTATCGAAAATCCTTTGTTGAGTAATGAAATCAATATCACCGGGACTCTGAACTTGTTGGTGGCTTCTAAGGAAGAAGGAATTGATAAATTTGTGTTTGCCTCCTCTTCTTCTGTATATGGAGATGATTCCTCCCTTCCCAAAAGAGAAGGGGTGGAAGGAAACCCTCTTTCTCCTTATGCTTTGAGCAAGCTAGTTGGAGAAAAGTATTCTCAAATTTTCACCCGGATACATGATGTTTCCACAGTGATATTGAGGTATTTCAATATCTTCGGTCCCCGTCAGGATCCCCGGTCTCAGTATGCGGCGGTGATCCCCCATTTTATAGCCAGGATGATCCACGGTCAGGCTCCGGTTATTTTTGGTGACGGAGAACAATCCCGGGATTTCACTCATGTCTCTAATGTGGTAGAGGCCAATTTACTGGCCGCCCATTCCGAAGAGATTTCCGGAGAAATCATCAATATCGGTTGTGGTGAAAGAACCACAGTCAACCATTTGGTGGATCAAATCAATATTCTCTTAAAAAGCGATATCCGTCCTGTTTATGATCCGCCCCGCCCTGGAGATGTAAGACATTCCTATGCGGATATCTCCAGAGCGAACAAGGTGATTGGTTACAAACCTTTGGTCTCTTTCAGGCAAGGTCTGGAGAAGACCATTCGGTGGTATAAACAGAAAAATTAACCTGAATACTCCAGGATGAATGAGGAAAAGATAATGAATTTAGAAAAAAAAATAAAATCCAAGCAGGCTTCTATCGCCGTCATTGGATTGGGCTATGTGGGACTTCCCCTTGTAAAAACTTTTTTAGAAAATGGTTTCAAAGTTATTGGATTCGATGTGGACCCTCAAAAAGTGGATCAGCTGAATAAAGGAAAAAGTTACATCAGGGATGTCAAGGGCGAGGATCTCAAAGACCATCTGAAAAAGAAAGAGTTCCAGGCTACTTCTGATTATAAAAAGCTTTCCCAAGTGGATGTGATTATCGTTTGTGTTCCCACCCCTCTGGATACTCACCGGAATCCGGATTTATCTTTTGTTCTTCAGACCACGGA
>JAGXKI010000098.1 GCA_018335295.1 bacterium
CCAGCAGTACGGACATACCTGGATGAAAGCCATCAAAAGATACATGAAGGATCATCAGCCTTACCGGCTCCCTCTGTTTTTGCGTTAATCGCGTTAATTGCGTTGATAGCGTTTAGAAAGAAGCGAGACAAGCGAGAAAGGCGAGACGGGCGAGAAGTTTGCGTTAATTGCGTTGTTTGCGTTGATTGCGTTTTTAATTTTGACTCCCCTCAACCTTAAGTTATACTTTTGAATGAAGGATGGTATTGATTCTCTGAGGGGGTTGTGCTAAATTTTTGATTAAAAGAAACTTGTTGAAAGTGATGGCAGAGTCTCATAGAAAAATTTGATTGAAATCAAAGGCACGATGAAATCCACAATCCCGGAGAAAGGAGAGGTTTACTCTTTCTTTTTGAATGGCTCAAATGATGAATAAACTCCAACACCTGCTTTCCGAAGAAGGATTATCCACTCTTTTGAAAAGTTTTCTTTTCCTCGCTGCCGCTCCTCTCCTTTTTGGTTTCATGGTTCTATTCCACTCTCCTTCTTTAGCGGTCTCAGCAACCTCATCATCTTTGTCATCCCTCTCACCTTCTTCCTCTTCTCCTTCCCCGGATGAAATCAAAGTCATTGCCCACCACAAGGAAAAGGTAGAAGACAGGATTGTGGCCACCGGGAATGTGGAAGTCCACTACAAAAATATCAAGATTTTTGCAGACGATATCGAGCTCAACACTGAAACCAAGGATGTGGTGGCTCATGGACATGTGGTGATCCACTTCCCTCAGGAAGTGATCAACGTGGATGAAATCCGCATCAACCTGGAAAACACTCAGGGCACGATGACCCATGTGGAAGGCCTGATCCAACCCACTATTTTCTATGAAGCCCAAACGGTGAAAAGAAGGGACCAGAGCGTTTATACCCTCAAGAAGGCTCAAATCACTTCCTGCACCCAGCCGGTTCCCCGGTGGAAATTCTCCTGTTCCAAGGCCAATTTTCGGAAGAACGATTATATTGAGATGTGGAACTCGGTGTTTTCCATAAGAAAGATTCCCCTTCTTTATGTGCCCTACATCCGCTATCCTTTGGATAGGGAAAAGTCCACCGGGTTTTTAACCCCGCAGCTGGGTTTTTCCGGGGTCAAAGGATTGGTTTTCTCTGAAAGCTTCTATTGGGATATCCGGCGGAACATGGATGCCACTTTCAGCTTCGACCTCTATTCAGCCAAGGGGTTGGGAGGAGGGTTGCAGTACAGATACAAGTTCCCTAAAGGGATTGGGGGAGAGCTGAATGCCTATTATTTCAACTTTTTGTTCGGCCAGGAGGGGATCAGAGAGACCCAGGCACAGGAAATGGCCAATGCCTATATGCTGCGGTTGAATCACAACCAGCCCCTTCCCTATGGTTTTGGGTTGACCGCGAGTGTGGATTACCAGAGCAACTTCGATTTTTTAAGACAGTTCGATAATAATTTCAGAAGAGCTATGGTGACCAACCGGAGATCTCAGGTGTATGTGCAGCGTTCGTGGGGTTATTACAACTTCAGCATGAAGGCTTCCCGTTTTGAGACGTATTTCAGAAGACGGGATGATTCGGTGATCAAATATGAACTTCCCCGGATTTCTTTCAACGCCTCCCGGATTAAATTGTTTTCGCCCCTTTATTTTTCTTTTTCCTCATCTTTCCTTCGCTGGCAGTACGGATGGCAGGACGAGTATAAAAACGGAACCCAGAGACAATCCCAGGACCTGAATTTTCAACCCACCCTCACTCTTCCTTTCAAGAAAATCCCCTGGTTGAACCTGGAGACCGAGTTCACATCCCCTTTTTCTTATAATTTTCAAAGCTATGCGCCGGGCACACGGGACGTGGTGGATGAGTCGGTGCTCAGTTACAAATATGCCATCAATTCCGAAGCCAGGGGGCCGGTTTTTTATAAAATATACTTCAGCGAAGAAGGAAAACCTTTCCTCAAACACATCATTGAACCCTCTGTGGCCTACCGCTATGAGAGTCCCCGGGTGAATGCCGACCGCTTGATCGACTACCGTTTGCGTTTCCGCGATCATTCCATCCAATACAGTCTGACCAACCGGTTTTTGGTGAATAGAGGAGGAATGCCCCGGGAGATTTTCAGTTTGGGTGTATCCCAGAAGTACTATCTTTCTCCCGAGGATAGTCCCATGCAGCGTTATCCGGTGGATGACCGGATTCCCAACTTTTCCAATGTCAGCGGTGATTTGCGGTTTTATCCTTCCAAGAAATACAGTCTGGATTTTTCGGCCGGCTTCAACCCTCATTACATGACTTTCCAGAGTTTGCGGCTGGGAGCCAATCTGGGTTCCCGCGGCGATCCTGCTTTTTTGAACGTCAACTGGTATAAAAGCATCAACCCTTATAGGGAGAGTGCGGTCTGGAACCGGCATCAAATCAGTTCGTCGGGAGGATTGAAAATACCCGCTCTGGACCTGGAGGCTTTTTCTCAGGTGACCTTCAACATCCAGGAGATGAAGATGCTTTATGCGGGAGGATCCTTAACCTATCACTACCAGTGTCTGGATTTTGAGGCGAGTCTGAGGATGTTTTTTTTCAGGGACACGCCTGAGACTCAGTTCCGGATTACCTTTGGGCTGGGAAACATCGGAAAAACCACCGACTTTCTGGGCGGCGCCGAAACCTTATAAATAGCGTTACTTGCGTTGATATAAAAGCTAGAAAAGCGAGACGGGCGAGAAAGGCGAGACGGGTATTATAAGAAATGCAGAAATGGGGTCAGACCGAATTGAAGTTATTGATTTTATTATACTTAACCCATGATTTCCTGTAACTGTAATATTTCCTGTAACTTATATTCGGTCTGACCCCATTTTTCTGCATTTTTACATTTTCGTTCGTTTTAGGTGGCGGAATCGCCATGAGTAATGAGTTCATAATATCAATAGAGAAAGGGGGGCTAGCCCGAACCCATTTTTATTGGACATATGGGTTTGGTTTGACTAAAATAAATTAACTTAAGCCGAATAAAACAGATTCGAC
>JAGXKI010000011.1 GCA_018335295.1 bacterium
CCCCAAGACTCTGAAAGCACTTATTTCGAAAAGGGAGTTTTTCTGGTTTTTTCCCCTATCCAACATGGAATTGTTTGGGTTTACAATAAAACAGGGGAAATTTTGGAAAATTATTTTTTGCTTCGGAATGTGAAAAAAGAAAATGAAAAAATGAGAAAAGAAATTTTTTATACTAACCAGGAGAATGTGCTTTTGAGAAAGGCTATAAAAAAATTCAAAAGTGAACAAAAAGTCCGGAAGCTTCTTGAAAAGATTCATCAGGATATTTTATATGCCCGAGTTATAAGGTTGGATGCCAGTAATTTTTATAAATCGGCCGTGATCAATCGAGGAAGTTTGGATGGAGTGAAAAAAAACATGGTGGTCCTGGACCGACACGGAAATCTGGTGGGAAGGATCATTGAACCCATTTCACCTAAAGAGTCGAGAGTTCAGCTTATCACGGATAATGAAAGCGGTATAAGCGTCTTTTCTGAGAAGAAAAAAGTTATGGGAGTTCTTTCCGGAGATGGAAACGGAAATTGTTTTTTAAAGTATATCATCCGAACCAATGAAAATATTGCTGAAGGAGAAAAGCTTATTACCTCTGGATTTGATGGTATCTATCCTTCAGGTATCAACGTGGGGACCATCATTTCTATCACTGAGGACTCTTCGCTTTTCAAAAATATCAAGGTCAACCCTTTTTTCCAATTTAGAGAGCTTGACCAAGTGGCTGTGATCATGAGAGATGCCAGGGAGTCTTTTTAAAATCAAGTTGATTAAGGATCTTTCGGGAGCTTTTCTTGCTATCATTGCTGCCTTTATACTCCACACATTGTTTTCTCGAATTTCAATTTCTTATGTTTTAGTGTTCAATATAATGAACTTGGTGGTTCTCTATTTTGCCGTGAGAAAAGGAGAAAGATTTGGTGCGGGAATTGGAACTGTGTGCGGACTTATTCAAGATTCTTTCTCTTCCGGAGTGTTTGGGATCGGAGGTCTTTCTAAGACGTTAATGGGTTATGGAGCCGGGTATATATCCAGGAAAATCAATGTTTACCCTTTATCTCGTAATTTCGTGTTTCTCTTGGTCATGCTCACCAGCGAATTAATCATCTGGGGGCTGCTTTATTCCTTTGCATTTACAGAAAATGTGAACACAGGAGGAGGACTGATCTTTTTTCAACCTCTTGGAACAGGCATTCTTGGAAGTTTGATTTTCCAGGTTATGAGGAAGTTCCAGGTTAATTTTTCTCATTAGCCTGGATTCTTCACGACTCGAGGGGGCTATCGATGCGAGGCACAGGGTGCGCAGCTGTGAAAAAATGGGCCGAGGCGTCTGACCCCATTTTTTTCTTATTCATGCTGTTTGTATTATTTATAATTATCGGCCTTTTTATGAAGTATTCAGGTTAATTAAAAATGAAGAAAAATAAAATTTATGAAGATTTTTCTCTTATTGTCAAAAGAGGTCATATAACCTTTATTATAATTCAAATATTTTTGGTTTTTCTTCTTCTCTTTTTTTGGAAAATACAAATCCTCGATCATAATAAATATTGGAATAAATCGGAAGCCAACCGCATTCGGGAAGTCTCGATTCCCTGTCAAAGGGGGCTTATTTTGGATCGAAACGGGGTTATACTGGCTGATAATACGGCTTCTTTTAAAGCCTCTGTGATTCGGGAAAATATGGAAAATTCGAGAAAATCCTACTCAAAAATTGCCCAATTATTGGAAATTCCCTTAGAAGAACTCAAAAAGAGAATCGATAAATACAAAGCTTTGCCCCAATTTCATCCGCTTGTGGTCAAGGATGATTTGACTCTGGAAGAAGTTTCCCGAATCGAAGCCCGAAAGATTGAAATGCCGGAGTTAATCATTCAAGCGGAGCCTAAGAGAAATTATCCATTCAAAACTTTAGCCTCCCATGTTTTAGGTTATCTGCAGGAAATTTCCAAAGAAGAGATGGAATCCGGAAAGTATGAAGATAAAGTTATGGGGGATCTCATAGGTAAAAAAGGGATTGAAAAACAATATGAAAGTTATTTATCCGGGGAAAAAGGGAAAGTTTTAAAAATTGTAGACAGTTTGGGAAGAAAGGAAGGCGAAGTGGCCCGGGTCGAGCCCGAAAAAGGGAAAAACATTGTGTTAACCATAGATTCGGACCTCCAGAAAAAAGCAGAAGCTTTTCTTGAAGGAAAAGAGGGAGTGGTTGTGGCTATGGATCCTGAAAAAGGGGAAATATTGGCCTTAACCAGTTTTCCCAATTTCAATCCTAACAAATTTATCAATCGATTCACTCCAGAAGAATGGCTTGAGCTGGTTCAAGATCCCGAATATCCTTTAGAAAATAGAGCCATCCGGGGACTTTATGCCCCAGGTTCTATATTCAAATTGGTGATTGCTTTGGGGGCCTTGGATATGAATTTAATTACAGAAAGAACTCAGTTTTATTGTTCAGGTTCCACCCGAATCTACGGTCATCCGTTTTCTTGTTGGTATAAACCTGGCCATGGGCGGGTGAACCTATACGAGGGGATCCAAAATTCTTGCAACATCTATTTCTATCAAGTGGGTAAAAGATTGGGGATCAAAAGTATCTCTCATTATTCAAGAATGTTGGGCTTGGGTTCCCGGACGGGGATCGATTTTCCTGGAGAGAAAAAAGGATTGGTTCCCAGTCCAGACTGGAAAAAAAGAGTGAAAGGATCTCCCTGGTATCCAGGAGAGACTATTTCTGTTTCCATCGGACAGGGGCCTTTGACGGTAACTCCTATCCAGGTGGCAGCTTCTACCTCTTTGATTGCCAATAGAGGGATAAAGGTTGTTCCTCATTTGATTAAAAATATCCCTGCTGATTCTTGGGAAAAGCTTGATTCTTTTAAAAAAGAGTCCGTGGGTCTGGAGTCCATTTATTTTGAAAAGGTGATTCAAGGAATGTGGAGAGTGGTGAATGAAGGAGGGACAGGGCGGGCAGCCCGGGTAAAGGGTTTTAATGTTTGCGGGAAAACCGGATCCACTCAGATTATGAGTTCGTCTAAACTGAAAAAATTGGAAGAAGAAGGAAAGGAAATCAAGACTCATTCATGGTTTACTGGGTTTGCTCCCAAAAACAATCCGGAAATTGTGGTTACGGTTCTGGTGGAATATGGAGGAATGGGAGGAGCGACGGCGGCGCCTATAGCTCGAGAATTATTCAGTTTGTATAAGGAAAAATATGATAGATAGAAATAAGCTCAGAAATATTGATTGGATTCTGATCGGATTGCTTTTGGTGAATTCCTTTATAGGAGTCGTTTTTATCTATAGTTCTTCTCATTATCTTCCTGGGAATTACTGTCTGAAACAATTATTCTGGATTGCCATTGGTTTGGTGATTATATTTTTATTTCTTTTTGTGGATTATCACTTTCTGGTGACCTATTCGGTTTATATCTACCTGTTTTTCATGTTAATCCTTATGGGAGTCCTGTTGTTCGGAAAAATAACGGCGGGGACAAAAAGCTGGGTTAAGCTTCCTTTATTTCAGTTTCAACCCTCTGAATTGGCGAAGCTTTCTCTTATCCTTATTTTAGCCTATGTTTTTTCCCGTCACCGGAGAAAATATCTTTCCTTTGGAGAAGGGATCACAAGTGGAACGGTGGTTTTAATCCCTGTTTTTCTCATTATACTCCAGCCGGATTTAGGCACAGCTCTCACCTATATTCCCATTTTTTTAGGCGCTATCATCCTGGCAGGTCTGAACAAAAAAACAATCATATTTTTTCTCATCATTGTCATACTTTTGGGTTTGCTGGGCTGGAATTTTGTTTTTAAAGACTACCAGAAGGAAAGATTGACCTCCTTTTTATCTCCTCATCAAGATCCTCTGGATTCGGGATATCAAATCCAGCAGTCAAGAATCGCGATCGGTTCGGGAGGATTTTTAGGAAAAGGGTATATGAAAGGAACTCAAAGTCAACTGAGGTTCCTCCCTGCCCGGCATACTGATTTTATTTTTTCTGTCATCGGGGAAGAATTTGGATTTTTAGGAGTTATTTTGACTCTTCTGTTCTACTATCTTTTTTTGAGAAGAATGTTTCAGTCTCTCTCTCGATCCAGAGACCGAGTGGGCGTTTACATCATTTTTATGGTCGTCATCATGATTACATCTCAATTTTTTATCAATGTGATGATGGTTATCGGCCTTATTCCGATTGTAGGGATTCCTGTTCCATTGTTGAGTTATGGGGGTTCTTCGCTTCTCACCAATTATATAGCCGTTTCACTTATCCTGAATGTAAAAATGAGAAGGTTCGTCAACGTATGATAACTTCATGTGTCTGGGGCAGGAACTGAAATTTTGCCTTTTCTTCTTTGTCATCTTAAAATACTTCAGTCAGGACGAATATGTGAATGGAATATCAAGATCAGATAAAAAAAATTCTCCAGAGAGTCAAAAAGCCTGGACGCTATCTGGGAGAAGAATGGAACCAGATAAAAAAAGACCCCCAGAAGGTCGAGGCCAAGGTGGGACTGGTCTTTCCCGAGCTTTATGAAGTGGGGATGTCTTATACCGGACAGAAGATACTGTATGATCGTTTGAACAGAAACACCTCAATCCTTGCGGAAAGGATTTTTGCTCCAGGGTTAGATCTAGAAAAGGAACTCCGTTCTCATCATCTTCCTATCTTTTCTCTAGAAAACTGGATGCCCATTCAGGACTTTGATATTTTAGGGTTTTCCCTTCTTTATGAACTCAACTACACCAATATTTTAACTCTTCTGGATTTGGGAGAAATCCCTTTCTATACCAAAAAAAGAGACTTGAGTTTCCCCTTAATCATAGCGGGAGGTCCAGCCGCTTTTAATCCCGAACCTTTAGCCGATTTGTTTGATTTGTTTTTAATAGGGGAAGGGGAAGAAGCTTTTGATGAGATCGTCCACAAATATATTTATCTCCAGAAGCAATCCCTTTCCAAGCACAGATTATTGAAAGAATTATCTAAGATCAAAGGGGTTTATGTTCCCTCATTTTATGAACCCTATACCCCCAAAAATTCTTCTTTGATGGCGGTGAAACCATCAGATTCAGAAGTTCCGCCTCAAGTGGAGAAGAGGCTGCTCTACCCTTACCAGAATGCTCGTTTTCCACAAGAGGCCGTGGTTCCCAATACAAAAGTGATTTTTGAGCGGGTAGCTGTGGAGGTGGCTAGAGGATGTTTCCAGAATTGCCGTTTCTGTCAAGCATCCAGTCTCTATTTTCCTCCTCGGGTGAAAGACCCGGGTCAGGTGGTCAAAAATGTGATGAAAAGTCTCCACTCCACAGGTTATGAAGATGCTTCTTTAGCCTCTTTATCAGTGAGTGATTATCCTTATCTTGAACAGGTTGTGAAATCTCTTATGGATAAACTTTCAGAGAAAAAAATTTCTCTTTCCCTGCCTTCCTTGAGGCCTAAAGGTCTGACCTCCGAACTGATTCAGAATATCATCAAAGTGAGAAAAACAGGATTTACCCTTGCGCCTGAGGCTGGAACAGATAGACTTCGTGAAGTGGTCAACAAGAATATTCATGATGAAGAGATTTGGGAGGCTGCCGCCAATGCTTTCCATCAAGGTTGGAAATCACTCAAGCTTTACTATATGGTGGGACTTCCTACAGAACGGGAAGAAGATTTGGAAGCTATCATAAAGATGGTGGAAAATATTGTGACTTTGGGTCAAAAAATCCTCCAAAGGCCTCCTCAAATCAACCTCAGTATTTCCTCTTTTATCCCTAAACCCCATACTCCTTTTCAATGGTTAGGGGTAGAAGATGAAAAAGTTCAGCGAAAAAAACAGAGATACATAAAATCAAGACTCAAAAAATATCCTTTTGTCAAGTTTAACCTAGATAATCCACAGAGTTTTATACTGGAAACAGTGTTTTCCAGAGGGGATCGAAGATTGGGGAAGGTATTGATTGAGGCGTGGGAAAATGGAGCTCGTTTTGATAGTTGGAGTGATACCTTTGATTTTAGTATATGGAAGAAGTCTTTTGAAAAACAGAAATTGGATTATCATGTTTATTTATCGCCCTTGAATCCCCAAACGGTGCTTCCCTGGGATCATATTTCGACAGGAATCAAGAAGTCTCATTTCCTTCAAGAGTTGAATAAGGCTTACAGAGGAGAGCGCACTCTTTCCTGTTTGGAGAGAGAGTGCCAGGAATGTGAAGGATGCACCATGAAAACTTTTTATCCAAAAACCTTTTCGGAAAAGAGCCTCCCTCCACTTGAAAAGCCCTCCTATTTGGGCAAAAAAAAAGAAGAGACCATCAGGTATCGAGTCACCTATGCTAAACTTTATCCCCTCCAATTTATATCTCATGGGGATTTGAATAATTTAATTCAGAGAATCTTGAGAAGAGCGGGGATTCCTGTGGTTCATACCCAAGGATTTCATCCTAAAATGAAGTTGTCCTTTCTTCCAGCTCTTCCCTTAGGGATGAAAGGAGAAGAGGAAATTTTTGAATTCAATTCTTTTCATGAATTTTCAGAAAAAGAATTCTTATCCCGAATCAATAGATGGTGTCCTTCAGGGATTGAATTCAAAAAAATTAGAAAAATAAGCCGTTCCCTTCCTCCGTTGAATGAGTCCCTCCAGAGAATGGTCTATTCTTTGGACTATGGAGAAAAAGAAGTGAAAGAAGCATTTATGGAAATGGGAAAAAGTAAGATGATAACCTGGAGGGATAACATGAATTCTTCTCAGAAGATCATTCAGCAATGGAAGGAACAAATGGAAAACCGTTGGGTCCAGGATATTCAGGTTGACAGAAAAAATTCAAAAATATTGCTTTGGATAAACCATGATCCTCATAAAACTACCAGCCCTACCAAAATTGTAAGAGAAATATTGGGAAGAGAAATTCCATCTCATTTTATGTCTCGGAAAAGGGTAGAGTTGGAAAATTGATTCTTAGGTTTGACATGGATAAATGATTTTAGGTATAAACAGGGATGTATCGGAAGTTGTATGGCTTAAGTCTTTCAAATAGAAAACAAGGAGGAAAAAGAAATGGATTTCAGTATGAATGAAGAACAAAAGGCACTCCAAAAGATGGCTCTTGAATTTGCCGAAAAGGAAATGAAACCCAATGCATCCAAATATGATAGAGGAGAAGAATTTCCTGATGAAATTATGAAAAAAGCCTTTGATGTGGGATTTATCACCTGTGAAATTCCCAGTGAGTATGGGGGAGGTGGATTGAATCATCTGGATACAGTAATTATAAGTGAAGAACTGGCAGCTGGGTGTGCGGGTATGTACACCACAATCATGGCCAGCTCTTTAGCTTTCACTCCTATTATTCTTTTCGGAAGTGAAGAGCAAAAAAAGAAATTTTTAACTCCTTTCACCCAAAAGCTTTCTTATGCGTCTTTTTGTCTTACTGAAAGGGAGGCCGGTTCAGATGCCGGAGCTTTAAAGACCAAAGCTCAGAAGAAAGGATCTGAATATGTGATCAATGGATCCAAATGTTTCATCACCAATGGAGGGTTGGCCAGTCTGTATGTGGTGTTTGCTAAAACCGATCCCCAAAAGGGAGCCAGGGGAATCAGTGCTTTCATTGTTCCCCGAGAAACTCCAGGGCTTACAGTGGGCAAAACTGAAGATAAAATGGGACATCGAGCATCCAATACTGCCGAACTCTTTTTTGATGATGTGAAAGTACCTCAGGAAAATTTATTGGGAAAGGAAGGAATTGGTTTTCTTATTGCTATGAAGACCTTGGATTCCACCAGGGCTCCTGTGGGAGCTGCGGGAGTGGGAGTGGCCAGAACAGCTCTGGACCATGCTGTGGATTATGCCCGAACCCGGACACAGTTTGGAAAGCCCATCGCTCTTTTTCAACATAATGCCTTTAAAATCTCTCAAATGGCCACTCAAATCAATGCGGCCCGACATTTAGTCAGACACGCAGCCTGGCTGATGGACCAAGAAAAACCCTGCGGAAAGGAATCCGCTATGGCTAAATTCTATGGTTCAGATGTGGCCATGAATGTAACCACTCAAGCCCTTCAGATGTTTGGAGGATATGGATACATGAAAGATTATCCCATGGAAAAACTCATGAGAGACGCTAAGCTTCTCCAGATATATGAAGGAACCAATGAAATACAGAAACTGGTTATATCTAGAGAAATCGTAGGGCCTATCAAAAAGAAATAAACGAACCCTTCAGCTTGGAAAATTTTGAGGGGCTGTCTTCCAAAGAATCAGCAGGGATAATAGAAAAAGATGGGAATGGCTCCTCTCTTTGGCTTCATCGTGACCGCTCTTAAGAAGAGCTTTTGGCTGTAAAGTGTTCTGGGATAAGAGCTATTTTTTCCACACCAGAACCTTGGGCTATATCGATGACATCGATCACACTGCTGTAGGGAATCTTAGCATCCGCTCGGATGAAGATGGTTTTATCCTGCCGGGCCGCGTAAAGATTTGTTAATCGGTTCTGCAGCATATTCATTTCGATGGGTTCTTGGTTAATCATAATGTCCATGTTTTTCTTTACGGTTAAAACAATCAATCCTTTCGGGGTAGAACTCGTATCCGCCGTGGTTTCGGGAAGTTTGACATCAATTCCCTTTTGGACCATCGGTGTGATCACCATGAATATGATGAGAAGGACCAACAGCACGTCACAAAGGGGGACAATATTAGGCTCAGAGTGTTGTTTCACTTTTCTCTCCTCCTTATTTCCTATTATTCCACATTCATTTTAAGATAAATATTAAAAAGTTGTCAACGTAAAAATAGGATTTCTCTATTGAACTCTCTTGGGTCATGAATGAAGGAGAAGAATGTGGGGGTTCCTGGAACTTTATTTTTTGGTTTTATAAACAAGGTAACTCACCAGAAGGATAAAAGCAGTCAAAGCCACCAGTTCTCCTACATTGGGAGGATAAATGATACCTAAACCTTCCGGTTTGGACTTCTGGATAAAAGCATACAGAGCAATCAAGACTCCAGCGATCCCTTCACCGGCGATAAATCCGGAACTCAACAGCACTCCTTTTTCTTTCCTTCTGGACTGGAGTTCTTTATTTTTCCGGGTTTTTTGTTCGATAAAATGCTTGACCATTCCTCCGACATAAATAGGAGTCATAGTGGAGAGTGGCAGATAAATTCCTACAGCAAAGGGAAGAGAGGGAATTCGGAGAAGTTCTGCCACCACGGCAAAGGCTCCTCCAGTGAGAACCAGGCCCCAAGGTAAGTCTCCTCCTAGAACTCCCTCAATCACTGTTTTCATTAATACAGCCTGGGGGGCCGGTAATTCTGTGGATCCGAAGGAAAATGATTTTCCTAAAAGCCAGACAGCGCCGGCAATGGCAAAAGCAGAGGCCAATACTCCGGTAAGCTCGGATATTTGCTGCTTATTGGGAGTGGCTCCGATGATGTATCCTGCTTTGAGGTCCTGCGAGATATCTCCGGCAATGGAAGCACCCACACACACTACTGTGCCTACAGTAAGGGCTGTAGCCTGACCCAGGATATCGGTCCAGCCTAACGCAAGGAATACCAGACTAGTTCCTAAAAGGGTCACAATAGTCATACCCGAGGTAGGATTGGATGAAACCCCTACCATTCCCACAATTCGTGAAGAGACTGTGACAAAACAAAAGGTAAAAAAAACGATGCAAACCGAAGCAATAAGCCTGATGAGGAAAGAGGTTTGGATCCCGATAATATGAGGAGTGAAGATAATAATGGCCAGTATAAGTAGAATTCCCAGCCCGAGGAAAGGGATGGGAAGGTCCGTGGCGGTTCTTTTCCTTTGCTTCTGGTAATTCACATCCCGGCTCAAACTTATTTCTTTGATCCCCATCTTCAAAGAATTGTACATGGTAGGGAAGGATTTTGCCACAGTGATGATTCCGCCCACCGCCACTGCTCCGGCTCCCACATATCTTATGTAGTTATCCCAGATTTGGGTGGCCGACATTTGAGCGATAGGCAAGGTCTTTTCAGGAAACATAGGGACAGGGATATGTTCACCAAAGTAGGCGATAAGAGGGATGATTCCCAGCCAGGAAAGAAGACCTCCGGCCACCATGATGGCTGCAATGCGGGGCCCCAGGATGAACCCCACTCCCAGTAAAGCAGGAGTGGGTTCCATCCCCAGTTTAGCTTTTTTAAGAAGCGGGATTTTTAAAAATATTTTTTCGGGCCAAAGATGAAAAAAACTGATAAGACTCTTGAAAAAAGCTCCCACTCCCAGTCCCAAGAAAACATTTTTAGCTTTCGCTCCGCCTTTATCCGCTGCAATGAGAACCTGAGCTGAAGCGGTACCCTCTGGATATGGAAGGATGTGGCGTTCTTTGACAATCAGAGCTTTTCTTAAAGGAATCATAAAAAGAACCCCTAAAATTCCTCCTAAGAAAGCCAATATGGCAATCTTGAATATACTGGGATTGAATCCCCATAAGAAAAGCGCAGGAATGGTGAATATAATACCCGAAGCCAACGAGGAGCTGGCGGAACCTGTGGTTTGGGATATATTGCAGTCCAAAATAGAGCTTTTTCCCAAGACAGGGGTGAGTATTCGAAAAACAGCTACCGAAATCACAGCCAAAGGAATGGCCGTAGAGATGGTTAATCCTACCCTTAACCCCAAATAAGCATTGGCTGACCCAAAAATCACTCCAAAAAGGGCTCCTAAAATAACGGCTTTGAACGTGATATCCAAATATGAAGTTCTATCGGGAACATAAGGTTGATGATCCGACATCCGTTCTCTCTCTTGACTGAAATATAAAGGAGTCTATCATACAATCTGAATTATTTCTAATAAAAAGTAAGCATATCTAATTCCGTGATAGGGGACGAGGGATGGGAGCCGTCAGCACTAAAGAGAAGGGGTCAGACCAAGACTGGTCTGACCCCTTCTCTTACCATTCGGACTTCGCTCTCCTCTCCTATGGAGAGAAACCGTGCCCGCTCAGTCCTCATAGGGGCTTCCTCACCCCTTTCAATAAGTAGAGATATTTATACTCATCACGGTTTTGGAGATGCTTCCTAATAAAAAATAACTTGTATTGTCGAATGGAATGCTTCTCTGTTGGATTCGAGAGGGTTGGATGCTGAAAATTCTTCCTTAAATAGCAATTTTCCCTCTGAATAAATTTATGGGAGAAGATGTAGTGAGAAAAGAAAATAACTTATAAGTTCATTTTTATCTTAATGTTTCCAGTGCCTTCTCATTATCACTGGTACTGAAAACCAGTAAAGCCTTTCCAGCCCCGATGGAAGAACCATAACAGTAGTGGACATCGATCACCGCATTTCCTAGCAAGGCTCCTACTTCCGCACCAGCTCCTATTCGATCTTCAATTTCCACAGTCACCACTGGATTCTCTTTAACCTCATATCCCAATGCTTTTAAAGCCTTCTCAGCCTTTTTATTGTTTGAAGTCAGAAGGAGAAAAGTACCCTTTTTATCTTTAGAATAAGCACATAGAGCCTGTAAATTAACCCCGGCATTAGCCAGAGTTCCCATCACTCGTCCTAGTATACCCGGTTCATTGGGTGTGACCACTTGCAGTTCATTTACCTGTTTCACCCTATCCACTTCGGTTCCTCCTTTTGTCAAATATTATAACAGAAGACCTATCTAAAAAACAAAAAGAAAAAAAAGAAGAGGTTTTTTCTTGACAAAAAGACAAATTTATACTTTATTTATAAATACATAATCTGAAATTTCCCAAGGAGGAATAACATGAAAAGCAAAAAAGCAGCTCTGTTTATTGTGGCCGCTTTCATCCTTTGTTCTCTGTTTTCTCATGCCGAAACCAAAAAACTAGAGGAGATAGGTGACTATACTTTGGTTCGGATCAAAGGTGAAGTCCCCACATCTGAAGTTATGAAAACTCTGGTGGAACGATATACGGGTGATATCAAATATGGTTTTGATTTAGCAGGTTATGGAGATTTATTCCTTCCTTTTCTCGATCAGTTGAAGAAGGCTTCCTTTGAAGAAAAAGTTTTGCCTGTAGGGGATAAAATGATGTGGATGCTCTACAGAGCCCAGGGAAAAATTAAAATCGTCAGAGATTTGGAATGGGCAGGGGAAAAGCCGCTACCCGTTTTTTCTTTTACAGTCAAGAAGGATTATAAACATTATGAATTCATCATGCCCAAACCCTGTGGGAATATTTCCCTGCGTAAGGTGGAGAAAGTGGTGCCAGAAGCGGTTTGTGATATCGAAGTCTCTCCTGAAGCCGCCAACATCAATGATCCCATTTCAGTGGATATGAGCGGTTCCCAACACGCCAAGTCTCTGGAAGTAGAAGTTTTCGATAAACAGGGAAACAAAGTGGGATCCAAAACTCTATCCCCCGATTCTCCTGTTTGGCAGACCAAATTTGAGGAGCCTGGTGAATATGTATTCAAAGGGAAAGCCATCAATCCAGAAGGCAAACCTTCCACTAACCCCTGTCGGTCAGAAATATACATCAATTACCCTCCCGTCAGTCAATTGAGCTGCTCTCCCTGTAAAGAGTATATAGGCAACCCCATAACTCTGGATGCCTCTGGTTCCAATGACCAAGATGGAGAGGTGGTGAAAGTCAATTTCGAAATTATAGACGAAGCCAATAACACAATTGACAGGTATATGGACACAGACGCTCCTTTTAAATGGAAGAGAATTTTTGAAAGAGAAGGGACTTTTACAGCGATAGCCGTGGCTACAGACGATTTGGGGGCTGTCTCCGAGCCCGCTAAAGTGGAAGTGACAGCTGAACATAAGCGCCTGTTTATTTTGGCGGATGGAGGGCCTTTGTTCTCTAAGGGTTCTTTAGGGACCTATTTAGGAGCCAGAATGGGGTTAGCTTATAAAATAGCTCCCCAAGCAGTGGATTTTGTGGTTTCAGGAGGAGGAACTGTCACTTTATCTCCCGAACCATGGAAATCCATCTTCATAGGGAATGCGTTGATCAATGTCCATGCTGGGTCTGCTTTCTTTGGTGCTGGAGCTGGATTCACCACAGAAGTTCGAGAAGGAAGAGGTTCTGATTTTGATCTTGTTGCCAATGTGGGTTTCGATGTTTTTGATAATTACACTTCGGTTGGGTCTCTTTTATTCGAAGCTCGAGGACCTGTTGGTGAAGACCGGTCCTTCTCAGATAATTATAAATTTATGTTAGGATTCCGGTATCTTTTCTAAAGTTGGTCCTTAGACTGGAAGAAGATAGAGAAGGCCAGGGGAAAATCCCTGGCCTTTTTGTATAAACTCATCCTATTTAGATAAATGAAAGGACAAACGGTCTATGAAAATAGCCTTAATTGGTGCAGACGGCCAATTGGGATCGGATTTGAAGAGAGCTCTTGACACCGATTCTCTGTGCCCTCTGTATTACCCTGAATTCGACATCACCAAACCCGAAAAAACCAGGAAGGCCCTTTCTGAAATATCCCCTGATGTGGTGATAAACACCGCGGCCTTCAACCGAGTTGACGATGGAGAAAATAATGTTTCGGACTGTTTCACTTTAAATTCTTTTGCCGTAAGAGACCTGGCCAAGATTTGTCGGGGGTTGGATTGTGTTTTGGTCCACTTCAGCACAGATTATGTGTTCGATGGGGAAAAGGACTCTCCTTATGTGGAGGAAGATTTCCCCAATCCTTTGAGTGTGTATGGGATATCTAAATACACTAGTGAGTTATTTGTGAAAAACGAACTCCAGAAATACTACTTGGTTCGAACCTGTGGCCTTTACGGAGAAGCCGGATGTTGGGGTAAAGGAGCCAATTTTGTAGATACCATGGTTTCTTTGGCCGAAAAAGGAAAAACAATAAGAGTTATCAATGATCAAGTCATAACCCCTACTTACACCGCTGAACTGGCTCAAAAGGTCAAAGAAATCATTTATACAAGAAGGTATGGGATATACCATTTGACAAATGAAGGACAGTGTACCTGGTATGAGTTTGCTCAGCATATTTTTCAACTCACTGGAAAAAATCCATCCCTTATCCCCGTGGATTCCCAGACTTATGGAGCCAAGGCTCCTCGGCCTCATTATTCCGTCCTTGAAAATAAAAAGGCCAAGGAAACAAAAATCAGTGAATTTTCTCCATGGCGGGAGGCTCTCAAGGATTATTTGTTGAAAAAAGGGTATGTTTAATAAATAGGTTGAGGTTTAGATTAAAATAAAGGTTAAGGTTTAGGGGAGGGATGAGAGTTCATTTTCTCCATGATATCCGGAGGAAGGGAAGAGACGTTCGTATGGGAGTCTGTCACGATATGAACCGTATATCCTTTCGCAATAACCGTCTTTGGGTCTCTGGTCAGTAGTTCATAGTTGAAAATGACTTTTTTGGGAGTGAGTTCTCTCAGACTCACCTTTATGAGAAATCGGTCATCATACTTTAAAGGCTTCCTGAATTGACAGAAAGCTTCCACTACCACCAAAAAGTAGCCTCGGGATTCGATATCCTTGTAAGAGATATTTTTATTTCTGCAGAATTCGGTCCTCCCTATCTCAAACCATACCAAATAGTTTTTGTTATGAGCGACTCCCATACGGTCGGTCTCCGAATAGCGAACTCTCTCTTCAAATTCTATTGAGGAATGGGGAGAGGAAGGTTTAGTCGAATTTCCCGAGTTTACCGAGCTCTTCATTATAATATTTCCTAAATAAAATATCCCACTCTCTGCTACCTTCTTTGATGGATTTTTTTTGAGATCTAATTTTTTCAGCGGCTTTCTGTTCCAGTTGATCGTACAACTTCATCTCTTCTTCAATGCTTTTCACAATGTTCAACCTAATTTCATTGGGTTCATCAAAGAGTTCGACCTCCTGGTTTTCAAAAAGATAGTTCAGTATTTGTCTGGAGAGATAATTGATTTTTTCTCTGGATAAGCGCCGTGTCATAGGACGATATTCCTCTCTTTAGCCAGCTTTGTTTTGATCATTTTGAACATTGTTTGGTATTCTATGTTTTCCTTTCGGATTTTTTCAATATGCTGACTTAAAATTTCTCTCACTTCCTGGTCCAATTTTTCTTCTTTTTGAAATTCTTCGGTAATGAGGTTTATGGTATCTTCTATGAGTTTATTTTTATTTTCAACAGATATTTTTTCATCTTTTATAAGATTGCGTGCAATCATTTGAGCCATATGTTCTATTTGATTCTTGTTTAATCGCATAACATTTCTAAAATACAATACCTTCCTTTAAAATTCAAGAAGGAGGAGTCAAAAAATCGAATGGGCTTCCCCCTTTATTATATTTCAAGTGTGAGGAAAAAGATTCAATCGAGATTACAGATGAATAAGAGAGTCTCTGAATAGAGAATTTATTCAGAGTTTTTGGATGATAAATAGAGGAAAAAAATGAACCCTCCTGCACAAATAGAAAAAATAACTATCATGAAAATCAATGCTGCTATGGACATGATTATTTCTCCTGCAATTTTTTATTTATTCATACATAATGATGAGAACTCCCCACGGCCTAATCCATTGGATGGTGGAGTAAACGGATTTTACCACAGTAACAAAAACAAAGGCCAGAGTTTCATAAAGAATCTTCTCCTTGGTAGGCTTCTCTAGAAAAAATTTCATACTCCCTCACTCCCCATAGGTTGACCAGAGCGATTGCCCAGATAAAAAAATTTTTTTATTGTCAGGTTTATCGGAATATTTATTTGAAAACAAGAAAGGGATGAAAATGGTTTTTTTCACTATTTTTCCGGGCTAACGCGAGAAGATTTCCTTGAACATCGCACATCTGGAAAATATCCTCTCTTTTTCTTTCCAAGGGAGGAGAAATCTGTTTTAAAATTTTATCCCCTGAAATTAGCCTTCCGTTTTGGATCCAATGGACTCCATGTTCGGATAAAATTATTTGGGGAAATTCAGGAAGAAGGTCTTTGAGAGAAATGATGAAATCCTGAATACGGCCTTCTTGGAAAAATTTTTCAATTTGTTTTAAATTCAAACTGTTTTTGATGTGAAAATGCCCAATTTGGGTCCGTTGGAGTTCGGTAAGATGAGCTCCACTTCCCAGTTCCTGACCTAAATCATGAACCAAAGACCTTATATAAGTTCCTGATGAACATTTGACTTCAAAATGAAGGAGGGGAGGAGAATAATGGATTAACTGGAATCTGTGGAGAGTTACTTTACACGATTTCAACTCAAACGGTTCATTTTTTCTGGCTAATTTGTAAAGTGGTTTTCCCTTGTATTTCTTTGCCGAGTAAGGAGGCGGAATCTGATCGAACTCTCCTTCAAATTTTTTCATGGTTTCAATCAGTTTTTCAGAGGAGGGAAGGGGGTGCTGGCTTTCTGAAATTGTTTTTCCGAGTGAATCATATGTATTTGTGGAAATCCCTAATTTCATCTGACCTTTATAGACTTTAACTTTTTTGGATACAAAGGGAAACAATTTGGTGGCTTTATTCAACCCCACTATAAGAAGCCCCGTTGCAAGGGGATCTAATGTCCCAAAATGACCTGCTTTGGAAACGTTTAAAAGATGTTTTATCTGGGCAACCAACTCATGGGAGGAGATTTCAGAGGACTTGTGGACCAAGATAGCTCCGTTCATTTTTTAGGAATAAGCTTTCTTGGTTTTGCTTTTCTTTTGAATCTCTGTTAACAAATGATCCACCTGGACAGGGATTTTCTTTACCAGGTCTTTGTATTTTCCTGCAGCTGTAAATCCTGCCGCATGAAAATGCCCCCCTCCTCCAAAATGTTCAGCCACCCAAGCCGCATCGGCAGTCCCTTTGGATCGAATACTAACTCTGAATTTATCTTTTTCTATTTCTTTAAAAAACAAGACCATTTGAACATCTTTGATGGACCGAGCCAAGGAAGTGATGTCTTCGGTGTCTATTTTATCCAGGTTCAAGGAGTGAAGATCTTTTTTGAACATGGTGATGATAGCAATATTTTTTTTCTCATTCATTTTGAGAGTGGAAAGAACTCGGCCCAATAATTTAATTTTTTCTGGTGGATTGTTATTGTACAAAAATTCAGAGATGCGGGTCGGGGTGGCCCCTTTTTTGATCAGGCGGTTGCACACTTCAAATGACCTTGCTGTGGTATTAGAAAATTGAAAGGATCCCGTGTCTGAAACAATGGCACAATAGAGATAATCAGCTATTTGGGGAGTGAAATTTATATTCAATTTTTCTCCAAGGAAATAAACCAGTTCAGCTACCGCAGAAGCTTGAGGATCAACCCAGTTGATATCCGCAAAATAGTCGTTGGAATGGTGGTGATCTATATTGATTTTAAAATAGTTATCCACATTAATTTGCCCGGAGCGGGAGACATTGGCACACTCCAGCAGAATCACCATGTCAAATCCTGTTGGTGGAATTTGACCGATTTTTATCTTATCGGCATCCGGAAGATGGTTGAATGGAAAAGGAGTTTGATCCTTATTGATAATAGCTGTTTTTTTCCCCAGCAGCTTCCCCAAAAAAAATAAAGCCAATCCTGTGCATATAGAATCACCATCCGGCCTTAAGTGGGAGGTGATGGCAATTCGGTGGCTTTGAAGGATCTTATCTTTGATAAGCGAAACAGATTCAGTCTCCATTTGTCTTTATCTTATCCAAGAGTTTGTCCATTTTTTCTTTATACTCTCTGCCAGAATCATAGGAAAAAATGAGCTTGGGATTATACTTTAATTTTGTGACAGAAGCAATGGATTTTCTAAGATAACCGCTCTTCTTCTCCAATTCGTTAAGGATAGTTTGTTTGTGTTTTTTATCCAGAAGGGTCAAGTAAACATAGGCTGATTTGAGATCTTTGCTTATTTCCACCCGAGTTATAGTGATCAGAGTGGGCATGAAATCTTGAATATCTTCAATGATCACACGGCTCACTTCTTCCTTTAATAAACTAGCTATGCGTTTTTGTTTTCTAGTTTCATTCATTTTTAACGGATTTCCTCCTCCTGTTTTGGAGATAAGGGTTGAGATGCTCTATCCCCCCAGCTAGGAATGAGCTTATAAATAATGAATTTGTTCGTCGATGATTTCGCCGTCCAAAATATTCTCTATGTCTTCGATGATCCTGTCAAAGAGGTTCCCAACGATTTTTTTCTGACTGTTGAGAGTAACCATCCCAATTTTGGCTCTTTGCCACTTGTTTTGATAATCCAATTCGGCAAATGCAACATTATATTTACTCTTCAGGCGGTCCCTTAATTTGTTCATTCTTTTCCTTTTTTCTTTCAAGGAATAAGCTTGGGGGAGGTATATTTCCAATCCTAAAAATCCAATGATCATATCTGAATATCTTTTTCCTAGAAAGCCCTTTTATTCTAGCTTTTCTTTTTCAGTTAAATATGCCCGAATAAGGTCTCCTTCTTGGATATCTTTGAATTTTTCCAAAGAGATCCCACATTCGTGGTTTTTTGTGATCTCAGTGACATTTTCTTTAAAATGTTTGAGAGATGAAATTTGACCTTCATGGATGATTTCACCATTTCGGGAGACTTTTATCTTGGCATTCCTGGATATTTTTCCATTTCTGACATAACAGCCGGCCACCGTACCCACTCGAGAGATTCGGAATATTTGTCTCACTTCAGCTTCTCCTAAATAAGTCTCTTTAACTGTAGGTTCCAGCATTCCTTTCAAAGCCTTTTTGATGTCTTCAGTCAGCTTATAGATGACTTTGTAGGTTCTGATTTCGACATTTTCGTTGCTGGCCATATCCTGAATTTTTTGGTTGGCTCGAGTATTGTAACCAATAATAATGGCATCGGAGGCGGAAGCCAGCAAAACATCCGACTCAGTGATTTTTCCAGTGGCGGAATGCAGTATATTGATCTTGACTTGGTCACTTCCGAGATTGGGGAGAAGGTCGTTAAGAACTTCCACAGAACCTTGAACATCAGCTTTAATCACCAGTCGAAGTTCTTTGACTTCTCCTTCTTCCATTTTCTGGAACAGCTGGTCCAGGGTCATCCGTTCAGGTCTGGGGCCTTTCTCTTTTTGAAGCTGAGATTTTCTAAAATCCGAGATTTTTTTAGCTGTTTCTAAATCTGAAACAACCTGAAATATATCTCCAGCTGTGGGGACATCTGTAAATCCCAATATTTCTACAGGCATAGAGGCATCAGCTCTCTTCAATGTTTTGCTGTTTTCATCAAATAAAGCTTTGGCCTTGCCGTATGTGATGTTGGAGATAAAAGGATCTCCTCTGTGAAGAATTCCATGCTGAACAATTACAGTGGCAAGTGGTCCTTTCTTGGTATCCAGACGAGATTCCAGGATAACCCCTTGAGCCTTGATATTGGGATTGGCTTTAAATTCTTCCATCTCACTTAGAAGAAGAATCATTTCTAAAAGTTCATTCAGGTTCTTTTTCTTTGTAGCTGAAACTTCAACACTCACTGTATCTCCACCCCAATCTTCGATAAGGAGCCCTTCTTTAGATAATTGTTGTTTCACCTTATCCAGGTCTACCCCTTCTTTATCAATTTTGTTGATGGCTACCATAATGGGAACTCCAGCAGCCCGGGCATGGTTGATCGCTTCTTTTGTCTGAGGCATAACTCCATCATCAGCAGCTACCACCAGGATGACGATGTCGGTAATCTGAGCTCCTCTAGATCTTAATTGAGTGAAGGCCTCATGGCCGGGAGTATCTATAAAGGTGATAGGTTTATCTTTATATGAAATTCTATAGGCCCCCACATGTTGGGTGATTCCTCCGGACTCCTTTCGTACCAGGTTTGATTGACGAATCGCATCAAGAAGAGTGGTTTTGCCATGATCCACATGTCCGAGCATGGCCACTACTGGGGGACGGGTGACCATTTGCTGTGGATCCTTTTCAGCTTGGGCCTTCATTTCTTCTTCGATAGTGGATATTTTTATTTTTAGGTTGAAAGATTGAGAAATTTTTTGAGAGAGGTATTCATCAACGATATCATTCACACTCACATCCAAACCATCTGAAGCCAGTTTTTCTAAAAAGTCTCTTCCTTTTATATCCAGTTTATCGATCAATTGTTTGACCGTATCTCCTTCCTGGAGATGAATGACTTTTTGTTGGGTTGATTTTTTACTTTTATTCATTTTATGTTCTTTCATGATTTCCTTTCTTACCTGAGCCAGGCAATTCTAATTCCGTTTGATATCTATTTTCCAGCCAACCAGCTTTGAAGCAAGCCGAACATTAAGTCCTTTTTTTCCGATCGCCAAAGAAAGCTGGTCTCTGGAAACCTCAACCTGAATTATTTTTTCTCTCCTGTTAAGGATGTAGGCATGATCAATCTTGGCAGGGCTGAGAGCTGATTTGGCATAGGTGACCGGATCTTGGGACCATTCAACGACGTCTATCTTTTCTCCCCTCAGTTCCTTACTTATAGAAAGAATTCTATTTCCTCGAACTCCGATGCAGGCACCTATGGGATCAATATTTTTTTGGTTGCATATAATGGAGACTTTGGAACGTTCTCCGGGCTGACGAATAATGTCTTTGATGATTATGGTTCCATCTGCAATCTCGGGGGTTTCGATCTCCAGAAGCTTGGTTAAAAAACGGGCATCTTTTCTGGAAACAATGATCTGAGGTCCTCTCGCTTCTTTTAAGACCTGAACAATGACAGCTTTGATCCGGTCTCCTCTCCGGAATTTCTCATTAGGGATGGTTTCTCGAAAAGGAAGAAGAACATCTGTTTTATCCACTTCCAGAATCATGTTCTGGTTAGATTCAAGACGTCTCATCACTCCTGTGAGGATTTCCCCTATACGGGGTGCATATTCTTTGTAAATTTTTTCCTGTTCGGCATAAGAAACTTTCTGAAAAATCACCTGCTTGGCCGCTTGAGCCGAGATCCGACCTAAAGTTTCTGAAGGAAGATCAATTTCGATATAATTACCAGGTTCAGCCGCGGCATCTATTTTTTTGGCTTCTTCCAGAGATATTTCGGTAGCTGAATCTTGGGGGTTTTTAGAAATCAATTTGATGGTGTAAATTCGAAGTTCACCCTTTTCAGGATTGAAATTTATATGGATATTTTCATCATAGTTGAAGTATTTGGAAGAAATGAATCTTAAGGATTCTTCAATAGCATTGACGATGACACCTGGGTCCACCTTTCGTTCTTTACTGAGTTGTCTGATAGTATTCCACACGTTGACTTTCATCATGGTTACCTACGATATAATAAAATTATATCAGGAATATAAAGGAGGGTGAATTATAACTAAAATATTCAGGAATATCAAATGAGAGGAGATGGGAAGAGAAAGGTCAAATTAGGAGGGGAGCAAAGACCAAACTCACCACAGCCATCAGTTTAATGAGGATATTCATGGAAGGACCTGCAGTGTCTTTCAAGGGGTCTCCAATGGTGTCTCCAATCACCGAAGCCCTATGAGCATCGGTTCCCTTTCCTCCTAGGTTCCCTTGTTCGATCCATTTTTTGGCATTATCCCAGGCTGCACCCGCATTAGCCATAAAGATAGCAAGAAGGACTCCTGTGGAAGTGGCCCCGGCCAGAAATCCTCCCAAAGACTCGGGACCGATCACGAACATCATAAATAAAGGCATCACCACAGCCAAAAGTCCGGGAAGGATCATTTTTGTTAAAGAAGTTCGAGTTACGATATCGATACATCGGTTTGAATCAGGCTTTTCCTTTCCTTCCATCAAGCCCTTTATTTCTTTAAACTGCCTCCGAATTTCTATAACCATCTTATCGGCGCCTGCTCCCACGGCTTTCATGGTTAAAGAAGCTATGAGAAAGGGCATAAGAGCTCCCACAAGAAGGCCGATGACTGTATCCACGTTGGTCAAGCTGATAACCGATAATTGGGCCGTTTTCTGGTATGCAGAAAAAAGAGCTAAGGCTGTTAAAGCTGCTGAACCGATGGCAAATCCTTTCCCAATAGCCGCTGTGGTGTTGCCTGCAGAATCCAGTTTATCCGTGATTTTCCTTATTTTTTCCCCTGATTGGGACATCTCGGCAATCCCTCCGGCATTGTCAGCGATCGGACCATAGGAATCTGTGGACATAACAATCCCTATAGTGGAGAGCATGCCTACGGCGGAAATAGCGATTCCGTAAAGTCCTGAGAGCTGGTAGGCAATGAAGATAATGATGGCCAGAGTCAGAAGAGGAAGAACCGCACTCTGAAATCCTATGGCTAAACCAGTGATTATGCTGGTGGCGCTTCCTGTTTGAGAGGCTTTAGCGATGGTTTTGATAGGAGGGCCGGAAGTGAAATATTCACTTTCCAGTCCAATCAATATTCCGGCAACCATCCCTGCCAACACTACCCAAAAAACATTGATATCTTGGAGAAGGAGACGTGCCGAAAAAAAGGCTCCTAGTAAAAAAAGAAGAGCGCTTATATAAGTGGAATTTCTCAAAGCGGATTGAGGATTCATTATCTTTAGTACTTTTATCGAAAGCACTCCTACCACTGAGGCAATAAGGCCTATCACTATTAACAGAATAGGGAATGACATGTAATTCAAGGAAGGAGTCAAGGTCGAACCGAGAGCCATGGAGGCAATCACAGAACCCACATAAGATTCAAAAAGGTCAGCTCCCATTCCAGCTGTGTCTCCCACATTGTCGCCCACATTATCCGCGATAACTCCCGGGTTCCTAGGGTCATCTTCGGGGATTTTGGCTTCCACTTTTCCTACTAAATCTGCCCCCACATCGGCACTTTTGGTGTAGATGCCCCCTCCCACTCTTGCAAACAGAGCCACTGAGCTGGCTCCCATGGCGAATCCATTAATAATCACGGGGTTTTTGGTGAAAAAATAAAAGATCCCGATTCCGGCTACTCCTAAGGAAGCCACAGAAATTCCCATTACCGCACCACCCTGAAAGGCTATTCCCAAGGCTTTAGATATTCCTCCATCAATGGCTCCTTGAGTGGTCCGTACAGCCGCACGTGTGGATCCTTTGAGCCCGATAAATCCAGCCAACATAGAAGAAAAAGCTCCGGTTAGAAAAGCCAGACTGGTGTAAATAGAAAAGAGCTTCCAAAGCACTACGAAAACCACCAAAATGAATATTGAAATAAAAGAATATTCTCTTTTTAGAAAAATCATGGCCCCCGAATGGATAGCTTCGGAGAGTTCCTGCATCAATTTATTCCCTCGAGGATTCCTCTTATTTATAAAATAAAGAAGGACAGCAAAAACGAGTCCTCCCAAGCCAAATATAAAAGAATACGGGATAAAGCGAAGAATATTCATCAGAAACCTTTTTTATGGGATTTTAAGGAAGTTGTATACCATAATGAGGAATAAATTTCAAATTTGACATGAGGGTAAGTTTCAGAAATGCTTGAAAAACTGGGAAATAAGAGAAATGATCAAAGTAGAAGGAATAAGACTTCCTCTATCTCAATCCACGGACTCACCAAAAAGACTGTAAGGACCGCATTGGGTGATTTTGACAGGGACAAATTGACCCACCACATCTGAAGAAGATTGGAAATTCACCACTTGATAACCTTCGTTCCGACCTGAATATATGGAAGAATCCTTCTTGCTTCTTCCCAGGCAGAGGACCTTCAAGGTCTTTCCGATAAACGATTTGTTTTTTTCTATCTGGATTTTTTTTTGTTCATTCTGTAGTTTTATCAGCCTTTTTTTCTTGGTCTCAAAAGGAACTGAATCTGGGAGCTTAGAGGCCGGAGTTAATGGTCGGGGAGAGTATCGGAAGGAGAAAATATTGGTATATTTCACTGTATTCAGAAGACTCAATGTTTGTTGAAATTCGTCTTCAGTTTCTCCAGGATAGCCCACGATAATGTCGGTGCTCAAACTGATCCCTTTCATCAAATCCTTCAAAATACCTACCAGTTTGAGATAATTTTCCCTGCTGTATTTTCGGTTCATCCTCTTCAGCACTGAAGTTGAACCTGATTGAAGGGGGAGATGAAGTTGACGGCATATCTTTCTGGATTTTTTCATGGTATGGGCAAGGCGGGGGGTGAAATTTTTTGGATGAGAGGTTAGGAAACGTATCCATTCAATATTTGGAATGCGGTCCACTTCCTCTAAGAGTGAAGCAAAATCTCTTCCTGTGGAAGGATCACGATAAGAGTTGACATTTTGTCCCAGCAGTTGAATCTCTTTGTAACCTTGGTCAGCAAGTTTATGAACTTCTTGAATGATGTAATCCATAGGTCTGTATCTTTCTCTTCCTCGGGTGAAAGGGACTATACAATAGGAACAAAAATTATTGCATCCTCTCATGATAGTGACATAACCACTGGTTGGGTTTTTTCGTTGTATATCCGAAGGAGAAAATTCCTTCCATCCTCGATTCCATTGAGTGCAGGTGATTTTTTCTTCCCAGTAATGGGTGATGATATCGGGAATCTTATCATAATTGTTTGGGCCCACAATAAAGTCAATGGAGGACTTCTTATCTCTCAGTTGTGATTTATAGAGTTGAGCGATACATCCGATGGCCCCGATCACTAGATTTTTCTTTTTTTTTATAGACTCCAACCTTCCCAGAAGAGAAAAAAATTTTTCTTCCGATTTTTCCCGGACGGCACAGGTGTTGATGATCACGATGTCACTCAGTTCAGGCGATGGGGAAGAGTGAGCCCCGCGAGAACTCAGCATTCCGGCTACGTGTTCTGAGTCATTCTCGTTCATCTGACATCCGAAGGTATGGATGTGGAATTTTTTACCCTTTAAGCTCATTTCTTTCATTCCAAATAAGATATACTGAGTGGTGATTAAAAATACTCTTTACCTTTTATATCATAAATAACAAGAATGAGTTAAGAGGATGTCATGAGGGGCAGGTAGAGAAAATAAATTTCCAATCCAGAGTTTCTCCCTCAAGAAACGAAATGATTTCAGTGTATTCTCAATCTGAGGAAAGGTTATGTTCCAGCATTTCCCTGGCATTCTTTAGGGTAGAATCAGTAATGTGACTTCCCGCAAGAAGCAAGGCAATTTCTTGGATCCGTTCTTCAAAATTAAGCTTTTTCACAGTGGTAAAAGTCCTTTCTTTGGTGATTCTTTTTTGAATCTTATAGTGATTGTGAGCAAAAGAAGCGATCTGGGGAAGATGAGTGATACAAATCACTTGATGCTGTCGGGATAGGTTTTTGAGTTTCCTGGCAACCACTTCGGCGGTTTCTCCGCCGATCCCTGCATCTATTTCATCAAAAATTAAGGTCTTAAGGATATCGGTGTCTTTTCCTATGGATTTTAAGGCCAGCATAATCCGGGAAAGTTCTCCTCCCGAAACAATCTTTCGTAAGGGCTTCGGATCTTCTCCAGGATTGGGACTGATCAGAAACTCCACTTCATCTGTCCCGGAATCTTTACATTTCTCAGAATTGTTGAATTCAGGAGCATAGGAATGAATGTCGATTTGAAACCGGGCCTTTTTCATCCCTAAAAATTTCATTTCTTCTTCCATCTGCTTCTCTAATGTACGGGCTTTTTCTTTCCGTGTTTGAGAGAGTTGTTCCGCCTTTTCTTTATACTCTGTAAAGGCTTCCTGGACTTGTTTGTTGAGTTCAGACAGCTTTTCCCGGCTGCGGCTCAATTCCTCAAACTCTTTTTTGGCTCCTTCTAGGTAAGAGAGAATTTCTTGAACCGAATTTCCATACTTTCTCTTCAGTTTGTCTATCAGGTTTAACCTTTCTTCGATCGATTCCAACTTTTCAGGAGATGCGGTCTGTTTTTCTTTGAAATGAATCAGAAAATCCACAAATTCTCTTAAAGAAATGCTGAATTGAGAAATGTTTTCACTCATTTCCTTGAATTCTTCATCATAGGGATTCAGCCCTTTGACCAGACTTTGGAGTCTGGAAAGGAGAGAGGAAACAGAGTTTTCTTGATTGTAGGAAATTTCCAGGGCTTCCTCCACCGATGTGCGGATATGCTGCATATTCTTGAGGATATTTCTTTCCTTATTCAATTTCTCTTCTTCGTCCGGCTCTAATTGAGCTTTTTCGATTTCATTGATCTGGAAATCCAAAAAATCAAGCCTTTGTTCTCTATCTCTCTCCTTATTTTCCAACCGATTTTTTTCTTTAAGAAGACTCCGAAATCTCTGCGCAGCCTGAGACACTTGAGTTCTCAGAGAAAATGCTTCCGCATATTCATCCAGATAATCCAACTGGTTTTCTGTTTTCCTTAAGAAAATATGATCATTCTGACCATAAATATCCACAAATTCATTCCTGATTTCCCTCAATTTTTTCATAGGAACCAAAATGCCGTTGATGTATCCCTTTGCTGAATTTTTAAGGGGAATTTTTCTGTGGATGAAGAATTCATTTTCTTCTTCAGAAATAAAATCTTGGAGATTATCCAGGTTTTGGGCGGGATGAAATACAGCTTCTACCATCATTTCTTTTTTACCAGTGCGAACTGTATCCGAAGAGCCTTTTGCCCCTAAAACCAAACGGAGTCCATCGATAATTATAGATTTCCCCGCTCCGGTTTCACCTGTGAGGATGGAGAAACCCTTCTCAAAGTTCAATTCCAGGTTTTCGATAGTGGCTAAGTTCTTGATTCGAAGAGATTGAAGCATTTTCTTGGTTACACCGAATCAAGAGTAGAACTTTTTCTGGAAGTCAAATTGTCCGTTTTTAGGTGCCTTTCATATAAAATAAGGGATCTATTCTTCACTCGATGATATAAGAATAGGAACCAGGGCTTTTTCCAGGTTAACCCGTCCATATCCCAGATATTCATCCTTTCCTGGATAATCGATTTGATTGATGTCATCTGAGGAGTAACGGATAATCTTCATGATTTCAGAAGGTGTGAGCCAGGGCTTGATGCTTTTGATCAGGGCTGCCATTCCCGCCACATGGGGAGTGGAGGCGGAAGTCCCAAAACCCCACCCATAGGGAAGTGTTTCTTCTCCCCAATACCAGGTAGGAACACAACCGATTACTCTTACCCCCGGAGCTGCCACATCAATTTCGGGTCCATAGTTAGACCATTCAGCCCGGGAATCTTTATAATCCGTGGCCGCAACAGCCACACAATATTTGTCGTAAGCAGCCGGATAGAGTACGGGTCCAGAATCATTGCCCGCGGCTGCGACAACCAGGACATCATTTCTATCCGCATAAGAGAGGGCATCTTCGAGAGCATGAGAGGGCATATTTCCTCCCAGACTCACGTTGATCACCTGAGCCTCATTATCCACCGCATACCTTATTGCTTCGATGACCCAGCTGTAAAAGGCTTCTCCTTTTTCATCAGTTACCTTAAGAGGCAAAACCTTACAGTTCCAGGCCACTCCAGCGATTCCTTCACTGTTATTAGTGACAGCGGCGGCAAGGCTGGAGACAAAAGTGCCGTGACCATTGTCATCGGTAGCATCCAGGTCATCATTGGCAAAATCTTTTCCGCTGGAATAAATATTGTCCTTCAAATCAGGATGTTCCATGTCCACGCCGGAATCCACCACAGCTATGATCACTTCTTTAACTCCTTTGGTTTCTTTCCATCCTTGGGTGGCTTTGATATCTGCATTTGATTTTCCTTGGGGGGCTCCGGGAACCCCGATCTCTTGGCCCGAATTTTGGAGAGCATACTGGTATTTGAATAGAGTATCGTTGGGGGTAACGGCTAGGTGAGCCTTGTAGTTGGGCTCTGCGTATTGGACATCGGGATTTTGTTCCAGATAAGAAATCATTTCTTTAACACTTAAGTTTTCAGGAACCTGAAGTTGAAAAATATTCAGCTGAGGTATTCTCTTGATCTGCTCTAGCCCGTAAGAAGCAATGGTGGCTTTGACCATTTTGGAGGATAGAGTGGATTTGAATTTAACCAATACTTGGTCGGAAACATATGAACTTCCTTTGGGATCAGCTCGATAAGGCAGACCATCGTTCAAACAGGGAATTTTTGCCTGGCGCATATGGATGTTTCTGGAGTCATTTATTTTTCTCTGCTTTTGATCCCGGTGAACCTGTTGAAAACTTGTTGTGGAAAGACAAAACACCGCGATCAAAAATATGAATACGGATTTCCTTTTTTTCATATTCATCCTCCCGAAAGTTTTAGAATGTATAGTTTAACTTCAGTAAAATTCCAAAATCAGCTCCTTGTTCATAGGGGGTCAACCGGGATTCAGCTTGAATATGGAATTTATCAGTCAATTCATAGACTGCTCCCACCGAAGCACTGACGAATCCTTTCCCTTTAATTTTTTTGTCCTCGGATCCTTCCAGGTCTTGAATGGTTTCTTTCATGGAAAATGTACCCCAGAGTTGATCGTATCCGACAAACACATAAGGGGAAAAATAATCAAACCCTCTGTATTTAAGGATGGGTCCTACCAGAATTCTTTTCCAGGAAGGTCGTCCTTCCACCGTTCCTTCTACGATCAATCCGGGAATGGTCCAATCTTCCTTCAATCCATAGGAATAAAGGAATTCTCCTCGGGCTCCGAATTGTATTTCCTCTATGGTGATAAAGTTTTGTTTAACCTCTCCACCAAAGATAAGGCCTTTTATATCCCCCACATCCAGTTCGAGAGAAATAGGCAGTTTTCTGAATACCAGTCCATCAAAATTGGAGAGAGAATACCCCAAAACAGGAGTGATAGAAAATCCCCATTGAAACTCAATTTTGGTGTTTAAAGTCAAAAAATAAGAACGGAGAGTTGAGCTGTGGGTCTGATCATCCCAACTGATCGTCCGGGTGAAATACTCTAGGCCAATTCCCGGTTTTATTTTCATGTCTTTGTAAGAAAAATCATACCCAAATTGAGCATACGAGAAACATGTGAAACTCAATATCAACACAAATGCACATAAATATTTTTTCATTCATTCCTCCAGCAGTGGAAAGATCTCTGATTTCTTTCTGTAAACATTTTATTTTTTTTGTTTATCGCTTTCTTCAATTTCCTCCATCTTTTCCTTAGCCTTTTCTGCAAATTTGCTTTGGGGGAAATCGGATATGAGTTTGGTGAAATAAGGGACACTTTCCTCCACTTTATTCCATTCATAATAAGAATTTCCCAGAAGAAAGTAAACCTTGTCCATCTTTGAATAGTTGGGATACTTGGTGATGATTTCTTTCAACCGGCTAACAGCTGCTTTATAGGCATTTCTTTTGTAATAAAATTCTCCTATCCCGAATTGATGTTCCGCCAATTTTTCCTCACATTCTTTGATCTTTTCTTTAGCTTTTTCTGCTTCTTCGCTGGAAGGATAATTGGTCACTAATTTCTTGAATTCAGCTAAGGCTTTTCTAGTTTTTGTTTGGTCTCTTCCCGGTTTAAGAAATTTCTTGTAGAAAGTCATCGCAATCTGGTATTGAGCATAGGGAGCACTCGGACTGTAAGGATAGAGAGAAATAAATTCTCTGTACTCTGAGGCAGCGATGACCATACTTCCTTCATCTCCCTTATGAAAATAAGAATCAGCTATGGCCAGTTTAGCTCTTTGAGCGTAGAAACTTTTAGGAAAAGAATCAATGAGCTGCCTTAAATAAAGACGGGCTTTTTCAGGATCCTTTTTCAGGAACTTTTCCCCCATTTCATACAAAGCTTCATCATCCGAGGCGATGTCAGGGGAAATCTCAGTATTTTTCTTTTTGCAGCTTGGCCCGAATAAAAGAAAAAGGGCTATCACTGGAATTAGAAAACGAAATTTTTTCATCACACATTTCTCTCCTTAAGAAGTGGGTTCCGTGTCGTACAGGTGTTGGATCCATTTCCATTCCTGGAGAAGGCCTTCTTCAATATGACTTTGAGGAGAATAGTCAAGTTCTTTTTGGGCTTTTTCAATATCCGCAAAAGTATGGGGCACATCTCCACTTTGGGTTGGCTTTTTTTTTATATGGATGTTTTTTTGACAGATTGTCTCTAAGATAGGGAACAAATCCTCCAATGTTTGGCGGTTTCCTCCCCCTATGTTGTAGATTTCACCCACCCGAGCTTTCTTTAAAGCAGATACATTTGCTTCAATGAGGTCATCAATATAGGTGAAATCACGGGTTTGCTTTCCGTTTCCAAAAACAGTGATTTTTTTGTCTTGCCGTATGGCCTTGAAAAATTTATGGAACGCCATATCCGGACGCTGCCCGGGACCGTAGACAGTGAAATATCTTAAAGAAACCACAGGAACCCCGTAGTTTTTAAAATAGAGTGAGCACAAATTTTCAGCAGCCAGTTTGGTCACTCCGTAAGGAGAAAAGGGGTGAAGAGGACTCGTTTCGGACATGGGAAGATGGGGACAATCCCCATATACAGAAGAGGAAGATGCAAAAATGAACTTTTCGACAGGAATCTCTTTAACAGCTTCGAGGAGTCTTTGGGTTGCCTCGATGTTGTTTTTAGTATAAATAGAAAAACTATTCCCCCAACTTGACCGCACTCCTGCTTGAGCCGCTAGGTGAAACACAGCGTCTGATTTTTTCATCAGCTCCTTTAAGTGGAGAGAGGCGATATCTTCCTCTATAAATTCAAAATGCTCGTTTTGAAATAAAGAATTCAGGTTTTTTTCCTTAATCCAGCGGGGATAATAATCTGTGAACGAATCGATTCCGGTTACAAAATATCCATTTTGGATCAATCTTTGAGAAAGGGATGATCCAATAAATCCGGCGGCTCCTGTCACCAAACAATTCATTTTATTTCCCTATTTACTCACTTCCAGAGTGATCAAACTCTGTTTTTGTATTTGAGAACCTGGAGAAGGAGATTGGTTGATGATGACTCCTGATTGCAGTCCCGGATAATAAGAATATCTTAAATTTCCTACACTGAATTCCATTTCTTTCAATCTCATTATAACATGCTCGGCCTTTTTCCCGATCAGGTCAGGCATGAGATAGGTTTTTTCTCTTTCTCCCTGACTCACCAATAGGCTCACCCTGGTGTTCTTTCCTATTTCTTCCAAAGCCGAGGGATGTTGAGCGATGATTTCTCCAGCGGGATACCGGGGAGAATGAACTTGAGAAATTTTTCCTTGTTTTAGTCCGGATTCATCCAAAATAGAATTGACCTTTTGAAGTTTTTCGCCGACTAAATTGGGCACGCTTACTTTCTCTTTGCCTGCACTCAAGATAACTTTGATTTGATGATTTATTTTGACCTTGGAATCAGATGGAGGATCCTGAGAAATGATCTTTCCCTGTTCCCACCGTTCATGAAGTCTGACCCCGCTCTGAACCAAAGTTAGTTTTTTCTCGGTCAGTTTTTTTTTGGCTTCATCCACAGTTTTTCCCAACAGATCAGGAACACTCACTTTTTCTCCACTGACTGTAATTTGATAAGAAATGAGCGCTGTAAAAAAGAAAAGGTTGAGAAATACCAACGTATATAAACTAAAGATCCAAATTTTTTTGGTATTCATGATTTCGATTTCACTCTTTTAAACCAAAATTATCTATACCATAGATCTATACCCAAGTAAACAGGGCCAACTATATCTCTATTAATGAAACCAACCAATCGAGTTTACTGTTTCATGATATTTTTTTATAATGATTTCTCAAAAGAAAGGAGGCTCTGCATGGGAAATGTATCTGATTTCCGAAGTGATACCGTAACTCGTCCCACAGAAGCTATGAGAAAGGCCATGGCTGAGGGAGCCGTGGGGGACGATGTTTTAGGAGATGACCCCACGGTTCAAAAACTGGAGTCAATGGCCGCTCAAATAATGGATAAGGAAGGCGCTTTATTTGTTCCTTCCGGAACCATGGGAAATTCCATTGCTACAAAAGTCTGGACCAGCGAATTGGAAGAGGTCATCTTGGAAGAAAGGTCTCATATTTTCAATATGGAATCAACCCATATGACCTTTATCTCTCGAGTCACTCCCCGACCGCTTCCTTCCAACCGAGGGGCTATGGAACCTCAGTTGATCCAGAAGCATATCCGTCAACCCTCGGACCATATCCCCAAAACCTCTCTTATTTGCATAGAAAACACGCACAACAATTGGAGCGGAGCCGTGGTCCCTCTGGATAACATCCAATCTCTCCGAAAAATTGCCGATGAGCACAATCTGAAGCTTCATTTTGATGGAGCCCGTGTCTTCAACGCCAGCCAGGCTTCAGGCGTACCGGTCAAAGAATATGCCCGTTTGGCGGATTCTTTGATGTTCTGTCTTTCAAAGGGCTTGTCCGCTCCAGTGGGTTCTCTATTGACTGGACCCCGGTCCTTCATCCAGATGGCCCGGCGAGTACGAAAAGCCCTGGGAGGAGGAATGAGACAGGTAGGGGTTTTAGCGGCTTCAGGAATCGTAGCCCTCCAGGAAATGGTGGAGAGGTTAGAAGAAGATCATGCCCGGGCCCAAAGGTTGGCTCAAGCCATCGCTGATTTACCTGGAATCATTCTTGCTCCCCAGAACATTCAAACAAATATCATTATATTTGGGTTTGACCATCCTCAACTGAACATACCTCAGTTTTTAGAACAGTTGAAAAATAGAGGAATCCTGGCTTTACCCACGACGGGAGGAATTCGGTTTGTCCTTCATAAAGATATCGATGATCAAGATGTGAACAGAACTATTTCAGCATTTAAAGAAATTCTTTCAGGATGATTGAGCGGAACCAGAAAGACATTCGGCGACCACCTCGGCAATATCTTTAACCTGGATATCCTCTATTTGTTTGTCCTTCAACCCATCCAGAAACATCGTCTGACAAAAGGGACAGGAAGTTACAGTAAGATAAACCTTTTTTTCTAACATTTCATCCGTCCGGAGGTGGTTGATCCGCTTTCCCAATGATTCTTCTGTCCACATTAAGCCTCCCCCAGCTCCGCAACAGAAACTGTGTTTCCTGTTGTTCTCTAGTTCGATCACCTTATTCTCGCTGACGGCGGAGAGGATTTCTCGAGGTTCTTCGATGATCCCGTTATGACGGGCTAAGTAGCATGAATCATGGTAGGTGAAGAACTTTTTGATTTGAGATTTCAAAGGGAGCCGTCCTTCTTTGATGAGTTGATTGATGAGCTGGACATGATGAATGATTTCAATATTTTCCATATTCTTTTTGTCTTCAGGTGAAAGATCGGGAAGGTAATCCAGCAATTGAGGATAATCGTTTTTAAAAGCATTATACCCATGAGGACAGGTGGTAATTATTTTTTTTACGTTGTATTTTTTAAACTGTTCTATATTCTCTCCGGCCATCATTTGGAATAAGTATTCATTACCTAATCTTTTGACAGAATCGCCGCAGCATTTTTCCTCGGGCCCCAGGATAGCGAAATCGATACCAGCCTCGTTGAGGATTTTCACCATGGCTCTGGCAATCTTTTTTCCTTGTTCATCAAAAGAACCCGCACAGCCAACCCAGAACAGGTATTCCGCTTCAGGATGGTCGCTCATAAGTTTCACATCCAGGTCTTGGGCCCAATTGGCCCGGTCCGCAAACCCAACACCCCAGGGGTTACTGTTTGTTTCCATACTTTTGAAAAAATTATTTAGTTCTGTAGGGAATTTGCCTTCCATAAGAACCAGACCCTGCCTAACCCCCACAATTTTAGGAATGTGTTCGATTTCTGCTGGACAGACTTGCATGCAGGCTCCACAAGTGGTACAAGTCCAAATCTCATCCGGAGTATACACCCCGTCCATAAGCGGAGATATTTCCTCTTTTTTCTTTTTTATATATTTTTGACCTTGCCCAAGGAGGTGGTTCTTCAGATTGAAAATAATCATTTTGGGAGAAAGAGGCTTCTCGCTGGTATAAGCGGGACAGGCATCCTGACAACGTCCGCACTCCATACAGGCAAAAGAATCCAGAAGATCCTTCCATGTGTAATCAGTAGCTTTCTCTATACCGAAGGTCTCTATATTCTCGATATCTAAAGATTTCAATTCTCCTTTGGGCCTTTCGGAATGGAAGAGAAGGTTGAAGGGGCTGGTAAACATATGAAAATATTTGGAATGAGGAACATAGGCGATGAACCCAAAAACGATAACGATATGCAACCACCAGGAAAGGTTATAATGAACGGCCACTATTTCTGGGCTCAGTCCGGCATTCTGGACGAATTGAGCCAGAAAACTCCCCAGAAAAGCCAGGCGCGCTGTTTCCGGGTGATGGACGATGGAAAAACATTTGAAGTACAGGTAGCTTAGAGTGGCTGTGGTGAGAAAAAAATAGATCAGTCCCGAATCCATGGGAGTGGTGTTGTAAGCTTTGTACCGGATGATGTAGCGTCTTACTAGAAAAAAAACCACTCCCAAAAGGACAAGTATGGCGAAAATGTCCACGAGCAGGGAAAAGAAAAGACCAAATCCGGTATCCCCGAAAAGATAAAAGTGAGGAATGTATCCTTCCAGGGTATGATTTATGGTCAAAGTATCGAATGTGAGGGCTCCGTAAAAGATTCCCACATGAATAATTCCTGTTAAAATCCGTTCTCGTCTAAGGGTACATCTTTGAAATAAAACTTTGGTGAACGCATACCAAAGGCGCTTGATGAAATGATTGAATCTTTTTTCCTTCTGGCCGGAGATGATGATTCGAATGCGGTAAACAAAAGGAATCAAAAAGGCCGCTGCAGTGGCCAGAATGAGTAGAGAAAAAATTATTTTTTCAGCGAACGAAAGCATTATTCCTCCTTATATAATAAGAAAAAATCTAACATCCAAGTCATGAGAAAGATAAATTCCCCTTTCAAAATTCATAAGATACCCCCAACCGGAATACCCTCGGAGATTGGATTTCTGTCGCATGACGGAGAGGATAATCCGGACTGGTCCATTCATCTTCTTCAGTCGCCAACCCTCTATTGAGAAGGTTGAAACAATCCAGTATGAGTCGTATGTCATTGTTATCCAAAGAGAAGATTTTTTCAATCCTTACATCCACCGTCCGGTTGTATTCATAACGAGAAACGCCCCGAGGGTGAGCTTGGATGGAGAAAGGTCCTTGATTCATCCCTGTGACGATAATCTTGCGGGAAAAAGGCTGACCGTCATAATATTTAATAATCCCCCCCACACGAATTTCCAGAGGAGCTTTGTAGGTAAATCCCAATCTCCCCGTGTATCCTCTGTCAAAATGAAGCCGCCCCTTGGTATTGATGAATGAGTTGGGGTTATCATACAGAGAACCAATAACCCCATTATCATTTTCCATGGCTGTATTTCCAGGAGAGGTTCTTCCCACCGCATGAATAGCTTGGAGAGAAAGAAACATTGTAAATTTGGAACTGTATTTTTTTAAAAGGACTATATCTAATCCGTAGTTTGTAGAGATTCTTTCGTTTTCACTGTCATTGGTGAGAAGAAAGAAATCTTGTCCCAGGGAGCTTTTTTTTTGATTGTAAACAGTAAACATCAATTCATCATGGGAGTAAGGAACTCTATCATCTCCTCGATCAAAAAAGTAGGAAGGTGTATAGGAAGAAATCGGCACTCCTATATTGTAGGTCTCAATCAAGTTTCGGGTTTTTCTTATAAAAAAACCCATGGAAAAAGTCCAGCTTTTGCCAAATTGATGGTTGTAAGTAAGGGCCAGCTCGTCAGTGTGGGGCCTTTGGAGATCAGGGTCAATCTTTGAATAAAAAGGTCCTTCTCTTCGGAGTAGAGGCCCCTTTTCTCCTTCTTGAAAGACATCATCTTCATTCGCATCAATCCAGGAATAAGTTTTTCCTCCCAGGGAATTTGAATTTCCATAAGTGAGATAGTGGAGGGGAAGTGTGAAGTAATATCTGGCTGCTGAAAGTTTCAATACAGATTTTTTAGAAGGAGTTAGAGGAATGATCACTCCAAGTCGTGGAGATAGATGAAACCATTGGATTTTGTACTGATTTCCCATCAAATTGAAGGTTTCCTCTGAAGGGATCCACCCTCTACTGAACGCCAGATTGAGACCCCAGTAAAAAGAAAAGCGATTGGGGAAGGTGAGGGAATCCTGAGCGAAAAAATTCACATGGAAAGCGGCTTCTCGGTGATGAATCGGCGTGTTGTACTCTATGATTTGAAGGGGATTTTTGTTAAAAAAACGGAGATGTCGGTTTCCCCAAATTTCTTTTTGAGAGGAGGACGAAGAGTGTTTAAATTTTAAACCGTATTGGAGCCGGTGTCGGGCTTTAAGAACCTGGGGAAAAACAGAATTTCCCTTGAACAAAAAAGACAAAGTAGTCCGGTTATCCTCACGGGCATAAGGAGCCGCTCCCGTGAGAGTCCCGTTGAATAGATTTTTTTTATAAGGACCAGATGTCTCCTGCTGAAAAGAAGAACGAATGCTCCCAAGGGTGAAACTGAAGCCCAATTTAAAAAAATGGTGATTGTGAGGTCTCGTTTTCCATATGGCTTGGAAAACATTATAATTCTCTTTGCGGTTTGAAGTTGAAGAAAAAGGAATTTGTCTGCGGGCCCCATAGGAAGGATGATTCACTCTCTGTCCAGTCCAGAGAAGTCGAAGAGAGTTTCCGTTTGTTCGGTATTTTAAACTGAATAATCCACTTCCTACCGAAGATTTGTCTTCTTTTTCAAATTCAGCGATGTCTCTGGAGACATAAAACCCCGATAGAGAGGCCATCATGGACAGCTTATCAGAAAAAAGCGGTCCGGAGAGATGAAAATGACTATCTACCAGAGAGTTGAACTTATGACTTTCATGCAATCCCTCCTTTTGGAGAGAAGGAGAAATATTGGAGCTTTGAAGTTGGGGATGTATGAAATAAGCCGACACTTCTCCATGCCAAGATTGGGTTTCTCTTCGAGTTATGAGGTTGAAATGGCCTCCTGGAGAAAGGGCTTGAGGGGGCATCCCTGCGTTAACCAGTTGAGTGGCACGGAGAGTGAAGAAATCAGGAAAGAATAAAGGTTTGCCTGTCCTGTATGGGTCTGTAACATCCATACCATTGAGCAGATAACGATTCTGGGTCCAGGAGCAGCTCACCCGAGAACTGAATAGGGCAGGCTTGGTTCCCCACAGCCCTCCCACGTCGATCCGATTGGTGGTGGCGGAGAGGTCTTGATTTTCAATCAAAGACCAAACATTGTGAGCCGAAGGAGACCCATGAATCTGGGATTTAAGGAGTGTTGTTTTTACTGTGCAATCGGAATAACTGATACGAAAAACTTCAATCGAAGAATTACTTTTTTCATTTCTGCGCAATAAAATGACCTTTAACATTAAATCTTGGGATGGATTCAGGAATAATCTTTTTTTTCTGCAAGTTTGGTATCCTTGAGCTTTTACCTGTAGAGAATAAGACCCTGTAGGAATTCCCACTATCTGGAAAAGTCCTGACGAGTCTGGGTGAAACTCCTTTGTAAAAGGGGAATCATTTTTTGAAAGAAGTATCCGGGATTGAGCCACAGGATGGTTCTCTCCATTGATCACTTTTCCCCAAATGATACCATTATTTTCAGCGGCATGAGAGGAACTGAATATAAAGAAAAATACAGCCGCGGTGAGAAAAACACGCAGTTCGACTGGAGAGCCTTTAAACAGTGATTTTCTCCTTTCCTTTTTTAAATTTCTTCATATTTTTTTACTTATTTATCGGCATTCCTGTCAAGTGATTTTAATGAGATCGGGTTTCAGTCAATTCCCAAGAGGGAATAGATTTTAAAAGGAGGATTTTAATTCATTCTCTGATTGGCCTTAAAATAAAAATCGATAAAGAGTATAATGGTGAAAATTTTTTACGAGAGGACTCAACATGGAAGATAAAAAGGATATAGCGGTCATCGGAGGCGGTCCTGGGGGATATGTCGCTGCACTCAGGGCAGCTCAGTTAAAAAAGAAGGTGATTTTGATCGAAAAACACAAGATCGGGGGAACCTGTATGAATTACGGGTGTATCCCCAGTAAGTATCTTCTTCACCAGACAAAAACGATGAAAGAGATCAGAGATAACCCCAATTTGGAGGAACCTTCTCCTGAAATAAAACTCAACTGGGAAAAAGTTCAGAAAAACAGAGTCCGGACCGTAACCAAGCTCCGGAAAGGTACGGAATTTCTTCTTAAGAAAAACGGCGTTCAAATTGTTTGCGGTTCAGGCTCTCTGGAAGAGGGAAAAAGGGTTCAGGTGAAGAGGGGAAAAGAAAGATGGACTTTTAAGGCCGACCATGTTCTTTTAGCCACCGGTTCCTCTCCTGAAGAACTTTCCTTTCTTAGCACCAAAAATGAAAAAGTTATCACCAGTCAAAAAGCCTTGGAGTTGAGAGAAATCCCCAAGAAAATGATTATTGTGGGAGCGGGAGCGATCGGGCTGGAAATGGGGATCATCTATCACAGGATGGGATGTGAGGTGGTAGTTCTGGAGATCATGCCCACTATACTTCCCGGCAGTGATAAGGAGATGGTAACCCGATTGGAACGGATCCTCAAGAAAGAAGGGATCAACATTTTTACTCAAATGAAAATCAAAGAAAGCCAAATAAAAAAAGATAAGATCCTATTGAAAGGAATCGACCTGAAAAATCAGTCTTCCTTTGAGTTTGATGCAGAGAAGGTTCTTCTGGCGGCGGGCCGAAAAGCCAATACGGATCAAATATTAGGAGAAAGCCGTCTGAACCTGGAGTTAGATCAAAAGGGGTTTGTGAAAGTCAACTCTCAGTTTGAAACAAATATTCCAGGGATTTATGCAGTGGGGGATTTAACCGGAGGGGCTCTTCTGGCTCACAAGGCTTCTCACGAGGGAATATTGACTGTAGAAAATATTTTTGGTTCCAAACAAACCATGAATTACCGAGCTCTTCCTTCGGCTGTTTACACAGACCCAGAATTTTCATCAGTAGGCTTGACTGAGCAGAAAGCCCAAAAGGAAGGAATTTCTTATAAAAAAGGAATTTTTTCTCTTCGAGCAAATGGAAGAGCCGTAGTTATGAATAAAGTTGAGGGCATGGTAAAAATCCTGGCGGATGATGAAGATAAAATTATAGGGGCCCACATTATTTCACCCCATGCCAGTGAGATAATACCGGAATTAACCTTGGCCGTTAAAAATGAGATGAAACTCCCGGATATTTCTTCATCAGTACACATCCATCCCACTTTATCGGAAGCGGTGATGGAAGGGGCTTTGAAGGTGCGAGGAGAATCTCTCCATATGCTGAATAAATAAAATATATTATTTGGATAAAATCTAAGATACTCTTTTAAATCATTTATTCTCTGGTGATATTCATAAGGATGTATCCTTTTTTTGAATAATTAATAAAAAAATATTTATCAAAATGTTTGCATATTTCTTTTTAATTTTATAAAATTTATCCCTTTAAATTTGAGCGATGATTGAATTATTTTTAGTATTTTTGGTTTTTGGGCTCCTTGGTGTGGTTTTGGTCTTTATGAATAAACTATTGGGCCCTAAAAAACCCAATCCTATAAAAGAAAGTCCGTTTGAGTGTGGAAGTCCTTATCTTCAGGAGGGAATAAATCCGGTTCCCATCATGTATTACATGGTGGCCTTCCTTTTTCTTCTTTTTGACATCGAAGTGGTTTTTTTCTTTCCTTGGGCTTTAGTGTTTAAAGAAATGGGTTCTACAGCTCTGGTCATCATGTTTGCTTATATTTTTGTTTTAGTGGTTGGATTTGTTTATGCCTGGAAAAAAGGGGCTTTCAAATGGGAGCTGTAGGAATTCTGGACAACAGTGAAAAGAACTAATGAAAGGTGATTTCATAACCACGTCATTCAATCATGTCCTGGGATGGGCACGAAAATATTCTCTATTCCACTATCCCTACGTTACCGCTTGCTGTGGGATGGAATACATGTCCGCCGCTTGTGCTCATTTTGACTTAGACAGATTTGGTGCAGGGTGGACCCGGTTCTCCCCTCGGCAATCTGATTTACTCCTTGTAGTGGGAACCATAACTCAAAAATTAGCTCCTGTTCTCCATACCGTTTACGAACAGATGACTGACCCCAAATGGGTGATTGCTTTTGGAACCTGTGCCGTAAGCGGCGGGATTTATGACAATTATGCCGTGGTTCAGGGGATTGATAAAATCATTCCGGTGGATATGTACATTCCGGGATGTCCTCCCCGGCCTGAAACCGTATTGGATGGTCTGGTTAAACTGCAGAAAAATATTCAACATCAAAAACAGGACTGGCGATGGAAAAAATAAAGAAAGATCTCCAGCAAAAATTTCCAGAGAAAATTAGAAAGATGTATTCCGATTATGGAGATGACGTGCTGGTTATCCAAAAGGATGCCCTTATGGACATTCTTCAATATCTCAAAAAGTCTCCCTATGACTACACCATGCTTTTGGATTTGACTTGTGTGGACTACATGAGAGAGGAACCGCGGTTTGAAATGGTTTATCATCTTTTATCTCTTTCTAACCGACACCGTTTGAGGATCAAGACCCGTTTACCGGAAAAAGACCTTTCGATCCAATCACTCACTCCGATCTGGAAAAACGCCAACTGGTTGGAAAGAGAAGTCTTTGATATGTTTGGTATCCAATTCAAAAATCACCCCGACTTAAGACGAATTTTCATGTACGATGGTTTTGAAGGATTTCCTCTGCGAAAAGATTATCCACTGAGAAAGAGACAACCCCGAATTCCCCTGAAGGAGTAAAATGCCGACAAGAATACAAAAAGAAGCCAAAAAAGAGAATATGCTCCTCAATATGGGGCCTTCTCATCCCGCCATGCACGGGACTATCCGAATCATGCTGGAGTTGGACTCCGAACACATCATTAATTCAGAATTAGAAGTCGGATATTTACACAGAGGCTTCGAGAAAATTTGTGAAAACAGAACCTATTTCAACCTTCTGCCTTATACCGACAGACTCAATTATGTTTCTCCCTTGATCAACAATCTGGGTTATGTGATGACGATGGAAAAAATGTTGCGCATCGAAGTCCCGGAAAGAGCTCAGTACATCCGAATCATCATGAGTGAATTATCCCGGATTTCGGATCACCTGACGTGCCTTGCGGCCATGGCTATGGAAAGCGGAGCTTTCACTGTTTTCCTGTATAAAATACGAGCCCGAGAGTACATCTGGGATGTGATCGAACAGACCACTGGGGCAAGAATGACCACTTCTTACATTCGGATAGGGGGAGTCAAAGCAGACCTTCATCCTGATTATCAACAGACTCTCAAAAAAGCTCTCACAGAAACACGGAAAGTGTTAAAAGATATACGAGGTCTTTTGGATAAGAACAAAATTTTTCTCAACAGGACCAAAGATATTGCTGTGGTTTCTCCTGAGATGGCCATTAATTATGGTTGGACCGGACCTTGCTTGAGGTCCACCGGAGTCTATTATGATGTACGCAAAATCTATCCTTATTCCATGTATGACCGGATGGATTTTGAAGTTCCTTTAGGGGAAAAGGGAGATAACTATGATCGGTATATGGTTCGGATGAATGAAATGGAACAGAGCATGAGAATTATAGAACAGGCTATGGAGAAAATTCCTAATCCGGCTTCTTCATCTCAGATTATGGCTGAAGGTATCGAACCTAAGGAAGCTATAAAAACTTCCCGGTATCAAAAATCGAAAAAGAAGATCAATTTGTCTCCGAATTTGGAAGGCTCTGAAAAGGATAAATATCCGCGAATACTCGACCAAAATTCCTACGCCATCGTTCCTCCAAAGGAAGATACTTATACAAGCATCGAAGGTCTTATCAAACACTTCAAGTTCTTCATGACGGGACATGGGATCAGACCTCCTAAAGGAGAAGTTTATTTTTCTGTAGAGGGAGGAAACGGAGAACTGGGATATTACATCGTTTCCGACGGCACAGATAAACCCTACCGTCTACACTTGAGAGCTCCGTGTTTCCACATTGTTTCAGCATTGGAAGCCATGATACAAAATCATTATATTGCCGATGTCATTCCCTCATTCGGTTCTTTGAATATGATCGGCGGAGAATTGGATCGATGAGCCCTGAATATTCAGACCAAACCAAAAAGAAAGTGGAAGAAGTCATATCTCACTACCCAAAAAAAGAAGCCGCCCTCCTTCCAGTGCTGCACCTCACTCAGAGAGAATTTGGGAAAATATCCAAAGAGGAAGAAGCATTGGTCGCAGACTTTCTGAATATCAAGCCCATCCAGGTAAGAGAAGCCGTAACCTTTTATTCCATGATCCATCAAAAGGAAATGGGGAAATACCATATCCAGGTTTGCCGGAATTTGAGCTGTACTTTAATGGGAGCCGGCACCCTTATAGATTATCTGAAAGATAAATTGAACATTGAACCCGGTGAAACCACTCCAGACCATAAGTTTAGTCTTTCCACAGTGGAGTGTTTGGGAGCATGCGAGCAAGCTCCCTGTATGATGGTTAATTTTGATTACTATGGTCATTTGGATAAGAAAAAAATCGATCAAATCTTAGATGATTTAGAGTGAAAAGTGGAAGAAAAAGTTTTAACAAAAAATTTTGGAGTTAAAAATTCCCACCGGATCGATGTGTATCTGGAAAGAGGTGGGTACCAAGCTGTCCAGAAAGCTCTCCAAATGGACCCAGATAAAATTCTGGAAGAGGTTAAGGCGGCCAATCTAAGAGGAAGGGGAGGAGCTGGATTCCCCGCGGGTGTGAAATTGGGTTTTGTTCCCAAAGAAGTAGAGAAACCGAAATATCTATGTGCGAATGCGGATGAAGGAGAACCAGGCACATTTAAGGATCGTTACATCATGACTCATGATCCTCATCTTCTCATTGAGGGGATGATTATAATTTCCTATTGTGTAGGGATTCATAAGGCCTATGTGTATATTCGGGGAGAATATGAACACATCGCCCAGCAGCTGGAAAAAGCCTTATCTGAAGCTTATGACAAAAATTATTTAGGCCAGAACATCCTGAATTCAGGTTTTGACCTGGATGTGTTTATCCATCGAGGAGCCGGGGCTTATATATGCGGAGAAGAGACAGGCTTGCTGGAGTCTTTGGAAGGAAAACGGGGTTACCCCCGTTTGAAACCTCCTTTTCCTGCTGCCATCGGTCTCTTTCAATGTCCGACCGTAATCAATAATGTGGAAACCCTTTCCAACATCCCTCAAGTCATCCTGAAAGGAGCCCAGTGGTTTGTCAATAAAGGACTTCCTAAAGATGGAGGGACTCGAATATTCAGTGTCAGCGGAATGGTCGAAAAGCCGGGTGTTTATGAGTGTCCGGTAGGCACAAGTTTGAAAGATATTATCTACGAATATGCTGGGGGGCTCAAGGAAGGGAAAAAATTAAAAGCGGTGATTCCGGGAGGTCTCTCTGCCCCTATTCTAAAACCTGATGAAATTGATGTTCCTATGGACTTTGATTCCTTAATGGAAGCAGGTTCCATGTTGGGATCAGCTTCGGTAATGGTGATTGACCAGGAAAAACCGATATTGGATGTTTTAAGGGTTATATCGGACTTTTATTCTCACGAATCCTGTGGTCAGTGCACTCCTTGCCGGATAGGAAATTCATGGATCAATAAAATAATACATCGGTTATACAGAGAGAAAGGAAAGAAGGAAGATCTGGATAAAATTATCCGCTTGGCTTCAAACATGAAAGGGAAGACCCTTTGTCCTTTAGGGGATGCCGCTGCTCTTCCCATCCTATCCTTAACCCAAAAATTCAGAGAAGAATTGGAAACTTACACGGAAAGCTAATGTCTAAAGAAAAAACTAAGATGATCCATATTCAAATCGACGGGAAGTCCTTGGAGGTGAGAGAAGGAACTTCTGTACTGGAAGCAGCACTCCAAGCGGGGATTGAGATTCCTCATCTATGCTATCATCCCGCTTTCCCCTCCGAAGGAAGCTGCCGGATGTGTTTGGTGGAAATCGAAGGCCGTCCAGACTTGGAACTGGCCTGCTCATTCCCTGTAAAAGACGGGATGAAAGTCTCGACCCAAAGTGAGGAGGTAACCAAAGCAAGGAAGAACATGCTGGAGTTTTTGCTGGCCGAACATCCTCTGGATTGTCCGATCTGTGATAAAGCCGGGGAATGTAAGCTTCAAGATTATTATGAACAATACGGATTTTTTGAAAGCCGGTTTGAAGAAAAGAAGGAAAAGAAAGAGAAGAAAGTCGAAATAGGGAAAACTTTACTTTTGGACCAAGAAAGATGCATCCTTTGCACCCGGTGTATTCGATTTTTGAAAGAAATTACAGGAACTCGAGAATTGGGATTGTTCAATCGAGGTGTCCATACAGGGGTCAATATCTATGAAGGAAATCCAGTGGAGAACAACTATTCCGGAAATTTGGTGGATATATGTCCGGTAGGGGCCATTACGGATAAAGATTTTAGATTCCAGACGAGAAATTGGTTTCTGGGGAGCGGACCTTCCATCTGTCCCCTTTGCGGTCGAGGATGCAATATCGATATTGAATATCATCCTGGTTTTCCCCATTTTCCCGTTCCTAAAAGAGTGTACCGGATCGGCCCTCGAGAAAACCATCGGGTCAATGGTTACTGGATATGTGATTATGGTCGGTACCATTATTCATACATAGATGAAGACCGGCAGGAACAGATTGTCGACAATAAAAAAGAAAAATTAGATAGTTGGGAAAGGGTTTTGGATTTTCTTAAAGAGAGAATAAAGAAACTTTATTATATGAATAAAACTTCCCGTATAGCGGTGCTCACGTCCTCGTGGCTTTCCAATGAGGAACTATTTTTGATTAGAAAAATTTTCCAAGAGGATTTGAATGTGGAAAAAATATTCCTTACAGATCCTCTTCCTGGAGAGGAAGATAATTTATTACTCACTCCTGAACGGAGTCCTAACTCTAAGGGAGCTTCCCAAATGGGGTTGAATTTTAAAGAACTGGATCTCAATAAATTGGCTGAGAGGACTGAAGTCTTGTTGATGTTTGGATCTCATATCACCGAACACTTCGCTACCGCCCAGACCCAAGAAGCAATCGGTGGAATTGAAACCAAAGTTCTTCTCAACCCTCATATAAGTGATTTGAACTCCTTGATGGATGTGGTCCTTCCCACTTGTGTGATTGCTGAGAAAGAAGGGACTTTAACCAATGTGAAAGGATTAGTACAGCCGTTTTCACCTGTTTTTGAAGCCAAAGGACATTGCCGGCCTGAATGGGAAGTCCTTGTGAATTTAGCAAAAAAATTAGCTTTAAATTTTCGTTATTATTCTCCATTTACATCTGTAAAGCCTATTTTTAAAAAAATGCAAAAAGAAATCGGTTTTTTTGGGACAAAAAAGTGAGTGACATATTAATCGTACTTTTCAAAATTATGGGAACGCTCTCCTGGTTTTTAACATTAACTCTGTATCTCACTTGGCTGGAAAGAAAAGAGAGCGCTGTGATGCAGGATCGAGTAGGGGCCAACCGAGCCAATATTCTTGGTCTCCGGATTATAGGGCTTTTCCAACCTTTTGCCGATGCCATCAAAATGATTTTTAAGGAAGATTTCACCCCCAGATTTTCTAAAAAATTCCTCCATATGATGGCTCCGTTTGTTTCATTCTTCTTTGTGGCTGTAACCATTACCGCGGTTCCTTTTGGAGACTATGTAAAGATAGCAGGAAAAACCGTCAAACTTCAGATACTGGATTTCAACGTAGGCCTTCTGTTTATCCTGGCTATGCTCTCCCTGGGGATATATGGAGTGATTTTGAGTGGGTGGGGATCCCGGAGTCGATTCTCTTTGATTGGAGGAATGAGGGGAGCCGCTCAAATTATTTCTTATGAAGTGGCTTTGGGACTATCCTTGATTGGATTGATCATGGTTTATCCCACTTTGAAATTATCCAGTATGGTCCACTTTCAAGGTGAGATGATCCTGGGGTTCATTCCTCAATGGGGGGTATTCCTGCAGCCTCTGGGATTTATCATCTTTTTCTTTGCCGCTCTTGCTGAGACCAAACGGGTCCCTTTTGACCTTCCCGAAGGAGAATCCGAAATCATAGGATTTTTTGCCGAATACAGCGGCCTTAAATGGGGTCTTTTTATGATGACCGATTTTATGGAAATCATCATCATTTCTACCTTGATCACCACCCTTTTCTTTGGTGGATGGCAGGTGCCATGGCTGGCTGCGGATGGTTTCCATTTCCCTTGGGGAGGGGAATGGCTCCTTCCTCACTGGATTGTGGTTTTATTTCAAGTGGGGGCCTTCAATATCAAGGTCTTTTTCTTCTGCTGGCTTCAGGTCTTGATTCGGTGGACTTATCCTCGGTATCGGTATGATCAACTCATGGATTTAGGATGGAAACTTTTGGTTCCCTTAAGCTTGATCAATATAGTGGGAACAGGAATTGTGATGAGTCTCTAAAATGATTCGTGTTTTGGGAAATTTTATCGAAATCATCAGAGGAAGTGTAATCACAGCTCGGCATTTTATTGTCAACATGTGGTTTCATATTGTGAACCTTCTGGGGATCAAAACCCAAAGAAAGGGAGCTGTGACCATCCAATACCCCGAAGAAAAAAAAGAACTTGCTTACAGACACAGGAGTCTGCATAGATTGGTAAAACGGGAGAATGGAAAACCTCGATGTGTGGCCTGTATGTTATGTGCGACTGTGTGTCCTTCTGACTGCATTTATGTTGAAGCGGCTGAAGATCCCGATCCCGAAATCCAGAAGTACCCTTCTCAATTTATCATCGACCTAAGCCGTTGTTGTTTTTGTGGATTTTGTGTGGAAGCCTGCCCCGAAGATGCCATTCGGATGGATACGAGTTTGATTGAGGTCGCCGGGGACAACCGTGATGCTCTCGTTTATGATAAGGATAATCTTCTCCGATGAGCATAGATAGACTCCCTATAGGAAAGATTGAAGTCCATGGAATTCGGGATGGAATTTTTCACCTGGATGGGGGAGCGATGTTCGGAGTGGTTCCTAAAACACTGTGGTCCAAAAAATGTCCCCCAGACAGTCAGAACAGAATCACCCTGGGATTAAACTCAATACTTATTAAAACTCGTGAGCACCTGATACTTGTGGAAACAGGTATAGGAAAAGATGTTCCCCCTAAATTCCAAAAATTCTATGCGGTGGAGAGAAAACCAGGATTAGTGGCCTCTATTCAAAAGCTCGGTTACGAGGTAGAAGATATTGATTTTGTGATCAACACCCATCTTCATTTTGACCACTGCGGAGGAAACACTTATAAGGATAAACAAGGAAAAATTCAACCCACTTTTCCTCAAGCTCAGTACATTATCCAAAAGGAAGAGTGGGAGAATGCCCAGAAACCCAGCCCCAGAGATAAGCCGAGTTATATACCCGAGAATTTCCTTCCTCTCAAAAGCCACGGCAGGCTAAAACTGGTGGAGGGAGATGAATCCATAACCCATGGAGTTGAGGTTAGGGTGATTCCGGGTCATACTTCTCACCATCAGTGTGTTCAGGTTCAATCGGAGGGGAAAACATTAATTTTTCTCGGGGATCTCGTTCCCACATCGGCACATGTGGGCCTTTCTTATGTCATGAGTTATGATTTATTTCCCCATGAAACCATCAAAAACAAACAAAAGCTTTTCGATAAAGCCATCCAGAAAGACTGGGTATTTGCTTTCAACCATGACCCTCGCTACTTTTTTGGGAAAGTCAGAAAAAAAGATAATAAATACGCATTCCAGGCCTTGGAAGCCTGAACGGATTGATTTTTCAAAATTCCAGAACCTCCTCCGGAGTTTCTTGAATAATTTCTACCCAAATGGTATAAAAAGAGTCAAAAACCTTTTACTTTCAGAGGGAAGAAATGCCAAAAGAAAACAAAAAAATACCTTGTCATGAGTGTAAAAAAATGATCCCCAAATCAGCAGCGGTCCATGCTGAAGGGAAGGACTATGTTTTACATTTTTGCAGCATAGAATGTATGGATTACTGGAAAAAGAAGCAAAAGAAAGAAAAAAAGAATTCCTAAGCAATCGATTCATTTTGAGGGTTTCAACATGAAAAAAGGATTTTTCTTACTATTTTGTTTCATCCTCACCTCATTTTCATTTTTATTGGCAGATGAGTCTATAATCGCCATTAAAAACGCCCGAATTTTAACGGTAACTCAAGGAATGATGGATAGGGGGACTCTTATCATTAGAGGAGACCAAATCCATAAAGTGGGTGAGGATTTGGAAATTCCCCAGCGGGCCAGAGTGATTGATGCTTCAGGTTGTGTGGTCACTCCTGGACTTATAGATTCCCATTCTCATCTGGGTTTGGGACCAAGTGGAGGAATTACTGAAGACAATGAGATGAGTGATCCTTGTATGCCCCAGCTTCGGATCATCGATTCCATCCATCCTCACGGAATGCCTCCTCATGAGGGGTCTTTCCGAGATGCTGTGAGGGAAGGGGTCACCACTGTCATCGCTCGGCCTGGAAGCGGCAATGTGATCGGAGGTCAATCGGCGGCTCTCAAGCTTACCGGGGATACGGTGGATGAAATGATTCTGGTTTTCCCTGTGGATATGAAAATGGCCATGGGAAGAAAGAATTACTATGCTTCCAAAGGAAAACTTCCGGTTACCAAAATGGGAACCGCTTACATTGTGAGAAAAGCTATGACTGAAGCCCTGAATTACCGGGACCGCCTTCAGAGGAAAAAAAAGAACAATCCAGATTTCACACCAGAAAGGAATTTAAAATATGAGGCCTTATTAAAAGTACTCAACAGGGAAATCCCGGTTCACATCCATGCCTCACCTGGAAATGATATCATGACAGCTGTTCGTCTGGCAGAGGAATTTGATTTTTACAAGCTTTCCTTAGCCCATGCCGTAGAATCTTACAGAGTGGCGGATATATTGGCTCAAAAAGGAGTGATCGTAGTGGTGGGGCCACAAATGGTTACTTTTGATGAAGAGGGAAAACTGATCAACATTGCTGATTATCTGGTGAAACACGGAGTGGAAGTCAATATAATGACAGATGCGGATGTGGTCCAACAGGAATTTCTTCGCTTCCAAGCGAGTGTCGCTGTGAAATACGGGATGAATCCCTCCGAAGCTCTCAAGGCTATCACCATCAATCCAGCCCGTCTTATAGGAATGGAGGAACGCATTGGGAGTCTGGAAAAAGGAAAGGATGCAGATCTAGTTATTTTCGATGGAGACCCTTTTGACATCCAATCCGAGGTCAGAAAAGTCTTCATCAACGGAAAAACAGTCTACAAATACACACCTTCTCCTGAAAATGAGGGTATTCAATGAAGAATAAAATTTTTTCATGGTGGGGATGTTTTTTAATTTTATTATGGTTTATTCCCTTCCTTCATTCAGCCGAATCCTCAGATGTTCTGGTTGTAAGGGGAGGAAAGATCTTAACCATAAGCCACGGAACCATCGAAAATGCGGAGATTCTCATTGAAGACGGAAAGATCAAAAAAGTTGGTCCACGGATTCAAATACCCGAAAATTCCGAATTGATTCAGGCGCCAAAAGGATGGATTCTTCCTGGTTTGGTCGTGCCACATACCATATTGGGAACGGGAAATCGATATGGAAGCTCCGATGCCAATGAAACATCCAACCCCAACACCGCTCAACTTCAAATCATCGATGCGGTCAATCCCTTTGACAAGGACATCCATCATGTCCTCACCGGCGGAGTCACTACAGCCATGGTCACTCCAGGGAGAAAAAATGTCATCGGAGGACAATCGGCGGTTTTGAAACTGAAGGGCTCAACTGTGGACCAAATGTGTTTGCGCTGCCCTGGAGGAGTCAAATTTTCCTTGGGAAAGGGACCAAAATCCACTTATGGAAAAAAAGGACGGCTTCCTTCGACCCGAATGGGGAGTGCTTATGTCATCCGAAAGGCTTTTCATGAGGCGGAGGCCTACTTAAAGAAGATTCAAAAGAAGTCAAAGGGACAACTCTCTCCCCCGAGGAACCTTAAGCTTGAAACTCTGGCTAAAGTCAGGAATAAAGAACTCACGGCCTTCATCGAATGCTACAGAGTGGATGACATAATGACGGCTTTGAGGATTATCGATGAATTCGATTTGAAAGCAGTTTTGGTGGGGTGTACGGAAGGATACAAAGTGGTCCATGAAATCGCTGAGCGAAAGGTCCCTGTGATTGTAGGGCCTCTAGGAGTGGGGCCCAGACGAATGGAAACCCGGAATGTACGGGTTAACAACGCGGCAGCTCTTGCTGGAGCTGGCGTGAAAATTGCCATCAAACCGGATGAATCATTAGGAGTAGGGCGAATCCGGGAACTTCCTCTCATTGCCTCTTTTTTGGTCAAAGGAGGGCTCGATCGTTCCCAAGCTTTTCGGGCGATTACTTTAAGCGCTGCTGAAATTATGAGTGTGGATGACCGGGTAGGAAGCATTGAACCAGGAAAGGATGCGGATCTTGTCATTTTTGATGGAGATCCGCTTTATTATAAATCTCATGTTCAAAGAGTCATGATAAATGGTGAGACCGTTTACCTTAAAAATGAACAATGAGTTTATTCTGTTTTAGATAGCCGCATAAGATGAAATACCCAGGAGTTTCTTTTGGCTAATTTTTTTTCATTCAGTCGGGTGAATAGTTTTGAAAACTGCAGGCTTCAGTATAAGTACAAATATATTGATAAGGTCAAGTCCGAAGTGGAAACTATTGAAGCGTTCCTGGGCAATCAAGTCCATGAAGCATTGAAAGAATTCTATGATTTGGTTAAAAACCGCGTGATCAAGCCCAAAGAATGGCTCATTTCCAAGTATGAGGAACTCTGGAAAAAGAATTATCATGAAGGCATTAAGATCGTCCGGAATGAATATTCTCCTGAGGATTATTACGAAAAGGGAAAACAGTGTCTTTTAGACTATTACGAGGAGTTCAAAAATTTTGATCAAACCAAGGTGGTGAAAACTGAAGAGCCCATATATTTTCGATTGCAGCATGAAGAGAGGGAATATCCTTTTTTTGGGATACTGGACCGATTAGATTGGAATGATAAAGAAAAAATATTCGAAATCCATGATTACAAGACTTCTTCTACCCTTATGACCCAAGAAGAAGCGGAAAAGGATCTCCAGCTTCCTCTTTATCAGCTGGCTTTACAGAGCAAATGGCCGGAGGCGAAAAAAGCCAAGCTGGTATGGCATTATCTTTTGTTCAATAAACATGTCCAAGCGTACAAGACCCCAGAACAACTGGAATATATCCAGGAAGAAATGATTGAAAAAATAAAACAAATCGAGTCCTGTCAAGATTTCCCTCCCCATAAAAGCGCTTTGTGTGATTGGTGTGATTACCAAGACATATGTCCTTTATGGAAGCACCCCAAAAAAATGGTGGCTTTGGATGTGAATGAATACAAAAATGATCCCGGAGTGAAATTGGTGAAGGAATACTCTCGGCTGGAGGTAGAAAAGAACCGTTTGAATAAAATGATACAGGATATCGAAAAGGAGCAGGAAAAGATCTCTCAAGCGGCTCTAGACTTTGCTCAAAGAGAAAACAGTTGGGTTATCGATGGACCGGAGCATCAGTTGGTGGTTACCCGTAAAGAGGAATTGTGTGCTCCAACCCGAAGAGAAGCTAAAGATAAATGGGAAGGGTTGAGGCAACTTCTTTTAAAAGAGAACAGGTATGTGGATGTCTCTACAGTCAATCATCGGATGTTGAACAGGATGTTAAAAAGATGGCCTCAAGAAATGATCGAGAAGGTGAAAAAGCACCTGGTCCGCCGGAAAATTCAGAAAGTCGAGTTGAAAAATAAGTCCTGAATGATTAATGTGGGGTCGGACCGAGCATAAATTACTGATAATAAAGGCATTTCTCACATAAGGCGGTAATTTAGTCTGTTTAGTTCATATAATCCATTTAGTCTGTTTTGCCTGTGTTGATGAAGAAGCGAGACGAACCGGAAAAGTTTATTGCATTTCTAGCGTTGATTGCGTCTATCTAGTTTATTTCGTTCTGTTTGGTATGGTTTCTCTATTTTGTCTTTTTGGTTGATTCGGCTGAGTAAACTCAATCTTAACCTTAGCCTTGATTTCTATTCAAATTTTGATTTTTGAATTTTGAATTATTTGGCGGGTTGTAGAGGAGGAGCCTCCATGAGAAATTATAATGTTTTCCTGATTTTCAGTTGGACACTCCCTTAGGATATTGATAAACTTTGCAGCTTGGATAGAAGGATGCTCAAATGAAGATAAAATTTCTCGGTGCGTGCCAGCAGGTGACAGGCTCAAGTTACCTGGTTGAAGGTGGGGGCCTTCGGATTCTTATCGACTGCGGTTATTATCAAGAAAGAGAATATTTATACAGGAATTGGGAAAAATTTCCCGTATCTCCCGAGTCCATAGATTTTCTTCTCTTGACTCATATCCATCTGGACCATTCCGGACTTATCCCTAAATTTGTGAGAGAAGGGTTTTCAAACTCTATTTTGACCACAAGTCCTTCTCAAGATCTCCTCCCGATCATCCTAAAGGATTCGGCTCGCATACAGGAAGAGGATGCTGCTTTCAAAAAGAAACGTCACCGGAAGGAAGGGAGAAAGGGGCCTCATCCGGAAATTCCACTTTACACTCTTCAGGATGCTGAAAGGGCTCTGCCCCTGGTGAAAAAGGTGGAGTATAATCAATCTATCAAACTGAACTCTCATGTTTCAGTAAGATTTTATGAAGCCGGACATATTCTGGGTTCGGCTATGATCAAACTGACTATCACTGAGAAAAATCAATCCAAAAGCATCCTGTTTTCTGGGGATATGGGCCAGTGGAATAAGCCTATCATCCGAAACCCCACCAGATTTAAGAAAGCTGATTATGTGGTTATGGAATCCACTTATGGGAGTCGAAATCACGAAGATTCCCAGAATATCTCTCAATTGCTCAAAGACACCATCAATACCACCGTTGAAGCCAAAGGGAATGTGGTCATCCCTACTTTTGCTGTGGAGAGGGCTCAAGAGCTTCTGTTCTATCTGAGTGAGTTAGCCAGAAAAGATCAAATTCCCTATCTTATGGCCTTTTTAGACAGCCCTATGGCTGTGGATGTCACTCAAGTTTTTCCCAAGCACAAAAATTATTTCGATCAGGAGACCAAAGACATCCTCAACAGAGGAATGAACATTTTCAGATTTCCCGGCCTTAAACTGGTTCATTCGGTGGGAGAATCCAAAGCCATCAACTCCATAAAGAGTTCCTGTATCATTATGGCCGGTTCGGGGATGTGTACCGGAGGAAGAATTAAACATCACCTCCTCCATAACATTTCTCGTCCCGAATCCACCGTTCTTTTTGTTGGATATCAGGCAGCGGGAACTTTAGGGAGAAAAATTGTCGAGAAAAATCCTGAAGTAAGAATCCACGGCCATCATCATGAAGTAAAGGCTCGGATCCAACAGATACATGGATTCTCTGCTCATGCGGATAAGGATGCCTTATTGAACTGGGCAAAAAGTTTCCAAACATCTCCCCAACAGATTTTCCTTACCCATGGAGAAAAAGAAGAAGCAACTTCTTTAGCTGAGTCCATTAGGAGTCAAAAGGGGTGGCATGTTCAAATTCCGGAATATTTGCAGGAATATGAACTGTGATGAAACCAGAACAATTATGGACAGTGGAGAGAATCCTGTGTAAAATCCCTTTAAAAACAATGTAAAGGAGGTTTTTTCATGAAAAATTTCCTGACTTTCAGCATTCTTTTCTTTTTCATTTTTAATCCCTGCTTTTCGGCGGATATTCCCAGCATTCAAGAGAAAACAGCAGATATGGAAAAACATACTGGATTTTTTAATTTCTACTGGGATAAACAAAATGGAGAAATATGGCTCGAAATCGATAAATTGAACCAGGAATTCCTCTATGTCTATTCCCTCTCTGCAGGATTGGGATCCAATGATATCGGTCTGGACCGAAATCAATTGGGAAGAACTCAAGTGGTTCAATTCAAGAGGATAGGCCCTAAAATATTGATGGTCCAGCCGAATTATTCTTTCCGAGCTCAGAGTGACAATCCCTATGAGAGGAAAGCGGTGGAAGAATCTTTTGCTAAATCCACCCTATGGGGATTTCAAGTAAAAGCTGAAGAAGACGGACGATTTCTTGTGGATTTGACAGATTTTCTTATGAGGGATGCTCATGGGGCAACAGAGAGGCTGCAGAGAACCGAGCAAGGAAATTACCGTTTGGATGACTCTCGTTCGGCTGTGTACATGGAAAACTCCCGGAGTTTCCCCCAAAACTCGGAATTTGAAGCCATGTTAACTTTTACCGCCGACCATCCCGGAAGAAAGGTCCGTTGGGTGGCTCCAAACGCCTCCTCGGTGACTCTGCATCAGCATCATTCGTTCATTCAACTGCCCGATGAAGGTTACGAACCTCGTGTGTGGGATCCCCGTTCCATGTTTGGAAGTAAAGATTACCTGGATTTTGCTGCTCCCGTTGATAAACCTCTTCGTAAACGCTTCATCCGGCGGCACCGTCTTCAAAAGAATAACCCGGAAGCTGAAGTCAGTGAGCCTGTAGAGCCGATTGTGTATTATGTGGACCGTGGGGCTCCCAAACCCATCCGCTCGGCTTTGATGGAGGGCGCCAGCTGGTGGAACCAGGCTTTTGAAGCGATCGGATACAAGAATGCATTTCAAGTCAAACTACTTCCAGAAGGGGCTGACCCCATGGATGTTCGTTATAACGTGATCAACTGGGTGCATCGCTCCACCCGGGGATGGTCTTATGGAGGGTCGATTACTGATCCCCGAACAGGAGAGATTATCAAAGGGCATGTGGTTTTGGGTTCCCAGAGAGTTCGCCAAGATTTTTTGATTGCATCGGGGTTGGTTACCGAATATACCGGAAAGGAAAAGGACACCAAAGAAGCGGTGGAAATGGCTCTCGCTCGAATCCGTCAGCTCTCCTGTCATGAGGTGGGACACACACTGGGAGTAGGGCATAATTATGCCTCCAGTGTTAACAACCGGGCTTCGGTCATGGATTATCCCCATCCACGGGTAAAAATTCATCCCGATGGAAGTTTGGACCTCTCAGAAGCTTACGATACCGGGATCGGAGAATGGGATACTGTATGCGTGGAATACGGGTATCAGGACTTTCCTGAAAATGTGGATGAAGAAAAAAAGCTGAAAGCCATCCTGGACCGGGCATTTCAAGGGGGACTCTATTACCTCACCAATCAAGATGCCTCTCCATTGGGCGGCGTTCATCCCCTCTGTAATGACTGGGATAACGGCGTGGACCCTGTGGAGGAACTGGTCCATAAAATGAAAGTAAGATCGATTGCTCTGGATAATTTTTCAAAGAAAAAAGTCCACCAAGGTATGGCTCTGTCTACCATGGAAGAAGTTCTGGTCCCCATCTACTTGTTTCACCGCTACCAGATCGAGGCAGCGGCCAGCGTTCTGGGAGGTCTCTATTACAACCATACCGTGAGGGGCGGAGTTCAAGAAGATCCCCATATGGTTCCGGCCAGGGAACAGAGGAGAGCCCTGAAAGAGCTTTTGAAAACTCTGTCCCCCAAAGCTTTAGCTCTTCCGGAAAAAATTTTGAATATCCTTCCTCCTAAAGCTCCCGGATACAGACAAAACCGCGAACTCTTTCCCGGACATACCGGAATTGCCTTTGACCCTCTGGGACCAGCAGAAGTGGCCGTCCGTATGACTGTGGGTTCTCTTCTTTTTCATGAGAGAGCAGCCCGGATGATCCAGTATCACGCCCGAAACAATAAGCTGCCCGGATTTTCTGAAGTTGTGGACGCCCTGATTGAGGCTACCTGGAAATCCCCCCATCAAAAAGGACTTCACGGTGAGATTCAACGGGTGGTAGACCAGGTGGTTCTCACTCATTTGATGGGGTTAGCCGGACAAGAAAGAGCA
>JAGXKI010000059.1 GCA_018335295.1 bacterium
ATCCCCTACAAAGGGAAGGTGTTGACCCAACTCTCTCGTTTCTGGTTTGACTATACCTCCCTGGTGTGTCCCAATCATCTCATCACCGCGGACGTCAGGGAGTTCCCTTCAGTTCTCACTCCTTACCAAAATCTTTTGGAAAAAAGAGCCATGCTGGTGAAAAAAGTGAAAGTTCTTCCCGTGGAATGTGTGGTCCGGGGATATATTGCAGGGTCTGGATGGAAAGATTACCAGAAGAGGGGAGAAATTTGTGGGATTAAACTCCCTAAGGGATTGAAAAAGGCTGACCGGCTTGATCAGCTCCTCTTTACTCCAGCCACGAAAGCGGAAGAGGGGCACGACCAGAATATTACATTTAAGAAGATGAAAAAAATGATCGGTGAATCCCTGGCTGAAAAAATCAAAAGAGTGAGTGTAGAACTTTACCAGAAAGCTTCCTTGCATGCTCTGAAAAAGGGCATCATTATCGCGGATACAAAATTTGAATTTGGACTTGAAGGAAATAAACTTATTCTGGTGGATGAAATCTTCACTCCCGATTCATCACGGTTTTGGCCTCTATCCCAGTATTCTCCCGGTCAATCCCCTCCAAGTTTGGATAAGCAGTTTGTTCGGGATTACTTGGAGAAGACCGATTGGGATAAAAAATCTCCGCCTCCCCCCTTGCCGGCCTCTGTGGTGGAACAGACCTCTCAAAGGTATATGGAAATATTCCGCTTGCTCACAGGCCAAAATAAAATCTGATGGATGGGAAAGTTGATCTCCATATCCATTCCAATAAAAGCACGGATGGAGACTTTTCCGTTTATCATATTCTTCATCTTGCCAAGAAAGATGGTTTTCGAGCTGTATCCATCACAGACCATGACACCGTAGCCGCTTATCCCCAGGCTATTGAGGTGGGGAAGAGTTTAGGGGTGGAAGTGATCGCTGGTGTCGAACTGACCACCCTCCAGGGCAGCCGGGAATTCCATTTGCTTCTTCCTTTTGTCAACTGGAAAGATAAAAGGATAACCCGGATCATTCAGGAGATTGGCAGACGAAGGATCCAGGAAGCTCGGGAAAGAGTGAAAAAGCTTCAGCAATTGGGGTTCGATATAAGCTGGGAAGAAGTCAGGAAAAAGTCCGGCCCTCATCCTCCTCTGGGGGTCACTATTGCCCAAATTCTTCTTCAGAAAGCCGAAAAGAAAAAAGAGCATCCTCTTCAGGTTTATCTTCAAGGGAAGGATCAAATATTCGCTCCCTACCGGTTTTATCAGGATTATTTCATGGAAGGGAAGCCAGCCCATGTTCTCAAACGGAATGTAAAGTTGTTGGATCTTCTCGAAGAGGTCTCTCAAGCTGGGGGAGTTCCGGTGCTCGCCCATCCGGGGGCTTACTTTCAGCAAGCCACCAAGGATGATCTTCTTCTTTTGAAAGAAAAGGGATTACAAGGCCTGGAGGTCTACACCTCTTATCATGACCCGCAACAGACAACGTTTTATAAGGGGATTGCTGAAAAACTGGACCTGGTTTCCACGGCTGGATCCGATTTTCATGGCAAAATCAAACCTCATATTCCCTTTGGGTGTTTAAACGAGGGGAACTATGAAATGGTTCAGGAATTAAAAAAGAGGAGACCTTGAATGACTTTGAATTGGTTTGACGTGGTTTTATTGGTGATTCTTCTCATCACCTTAATCCTGGGGCTTCTCAAGGGATTTATAAGACAGCTTGTAGGAATAGGAGCAGTAGTGGGGGGATTGATCCTGGCTGTGAATTATTATCCACGGGTTTCCTTGTTTTTCCAGGAGTTTATTTCTAAGGAAGTGGTTTCTCATCTGCTAGCCTTTCTGGCCGTATTTTTAGGGACTCTTGGAGTGGGGGGGCTTTTTGCCTGGGGAGTGTCCAAGTTGATGAAAGGTCCATTGAAATTTTTCAATCATTTATTCGGAGGATTGTTGGGATTATTGAAAGGAGCTCTTATTTCCGGGGTTGTTGTATTTGCTTTGATGATATTCCCCTTAAATCCCCAAATATTAAAGGAATCCCGGATCGCTCCTTGTTGTTTGAAAATGACCAAGGCCGTAGTGAACCTCATTCCTCCTGAGCTTAAAAAAAAATTTGAGGATGCTTACTATGAAATCATGGGAGAAAGGGAAAAACATGGACAAAGATTTTAATCAATTCACGATTCACAAAAAAATGGAAATTCTCGTGGAGGAAATGATTGAAAAGGAAATTCCTTTAAAAGAAGCTGTGAACGAATTTAAGAAAGTTTTTATCCAGATAGCTTCAAAAAAATACAAAGGGAATAAAACACAGATGGCCAGAGCTTTGGGGGTTCACCGCAACACCCTCAGCAACCTCACCAAAAATTTAAAAAAATAAAAAAGGGGACGGTTCTATTTTTTTTGGTTTCCCTTATTTAGATTAAGATAAAAAAATGGAAAAAAATAGAACCGCCCCCTTTTTAGCACTCTCTTAATAGGAGTGCTAAAAATCTCTTGACAAGTGAGGGAAATTCCTTTAAATTATATATCTAATTTAAATCAAACCGATTTAAAATTCGCAGAATCCAAAATTAAAGAGGAGGTTTAAATGAAGGTGACTCCCTTACGTGACCGAGTACTTCTCAAACGGTTGGAAGAGAAAGAAGTAAAAAAGGGTGGAATTATCATCCCGGATACAGCCAAAGAAAAGCCTCAGGAAGCTGAAGTGATGGAAGTGGGAAAAGGTCGAGTGGACGAATCCGGTAAGACCATCCCCCCTGAAGTCAAAAAAGGGGATCGGGTTCTTATCGGAAAATTCAGCGGAACCGAAGTCACGCTTGATGAAGAAGAACACGTGATTGTTCGTGAAGAAGAAATATTGGCTAAAATCACCTAATTTTGAGAAAAAGGAGGAACAATGGCTAAACAAATATCTCTCGGAGAAGAGGGAAGACAATCTCTTTTAAGAGGTGTCAATACTTTAAGCGATCTGGTGAAAGAGACATTAGGTCCTCGAGGCCGGAATGTTATCTTAGAAAAGAAGTTTGGTTCTCCCACCAGCACCAAAGACGGGGTGACTGTGGCCAAAGAAGTTGAGCTTGAAGATCCCTATGAAAATATGGGAGCTCAATTGGTTAAAGAAGTGGCCTCGAAAACTTCAGATATAGCTGGTGATGGAACCAGTACGGCCACCATTCTTGCTCAAAGCATTTATACTGAAGGGCTGAAGCATGTCACAGCTGGAGCTAACCCTAATTTGATAAAGAAGGGAATCGATATGGCCGGTGATGCAGTGGTTAAAGAGTTGAAAAATCTCAGCCAAAATGTGAGCGGGGATATGATCACCAAAGTGGGGTCGATTTCCGCCAATAACGATGAATCCATAGGAAAAATCATCGCTCAAGCCATGGATAAGGTCGGAAAAGATGGCGTGATCACCGTGGAAGAAGCTTCAGGTCTTGAAACCACTTTGGACATCGTGGAAGGTATGCAGTTTGACCGCGGGTATCTTTCTCCCTATTTCGTTACGGATTCCGAGCGCATGGAATGCGTTCTGGAAAACCCTCTCATCCTTCTTCATGAAAAGAAAATCAGCAACTTAAAAGAATTACTTCCTCTGCTGGAAAATGTAGCCAAGATGGGCAAGCCGTTGATGATTATTTCTGAAGATGTGGAAGGTGAAGCACTGGCCACTTTAGTGGTGAACAAAATGAAAGGATCCTTTTCTTGTGTCGCTGTTAAGGCTCCTGGCTTTGGAGACCGGCGAAAAGCCATGCTGGAAGATATCGCTGTCCTTACCGGAGGACGGGTGATTACTGAAGATATCGGTGTCAAGCTGGAAAATGTCACGGCTGAGTGGCTGGGCGAAGCGAAGAAAGTGGTTGTAGATAAAGAGAACACCACCATTGTGGAAGGAAAAGGAAAAGAAGAGGCTGTCAAAGACCGCATCAAGCAAATCAGGACTCAGATTGAGGAGACTACTTCCGATTACGATAAAGAGAAGCTTCAGGAAAGACTGGCCAAATTGGTAGGCGGAGTGGCCCTCATAAAAGTTGGTGCCGCTACCGAGACAGAAATGAAAGAGAAGAAGGCCAGAGTGGAAGATGCCATGCATGCCACCAAAGCCGCTGTGGAAGAAGGGATAGTCCCTGGTGGAGGAGTGGCTCTCCTTCGGTGTCAAAAAGCCCTGCAAAATTTAAAGGCGAAAGGAGATATGGGACTCGGGATCAATATTGTTAAGAGAGCTCTTGAAGAACCTCTCCGTCAGATCGTCAACAACACAGGATTCGAAGGATCCATTGCCGTAGAGAAGATAAAAGAGAAACAGGGTGATTACGGATTTAACGCTATGAACGAAAAGTATGAAAAGTTGATTGACTCTGGCGTACTGGATCCCACCAAGGTTGTCCGGAGCGCCCTCCAAAATGCCGGCAGTATTTCTGGTGTGATGTTAACAACAGAAGGATTGATTTCTGAAATTCCTGAGAAAGAAGATAAACAGCAGCAGCCCGGTATGCCTCCAGGAGGACCTGGAGCGGGAATGTACTGAGTTCCCTAAAAACCAGATTGAAAATAAGATAAGGCCTTGACCTTCAGGGGTCAGGGCCTTTCTTTTTTTGGCTTTCCTGTGCTATAAATTATAGCGTGTTTAAACGATTTGACCGCTATATCTTTAAAGAAATTCTTCCTCCCTTTTTATTAGGCCTCCTTGTCTATACCTTTGTCCTGTTGATGAACCAGATGCTCCAGCTTTCGGAGATTTTTATCACCCGGGAAATTGCTTTTAAGGATGTGGTGGATTTTTTCATCTATCTTTTTCCCTCTATCCTGGCCTTTACAGTCCCCATGTCTGTGTTGGTGGGGGTCCTTGCCGGGCTCAGCCGGCTTTCCTCGGATACAGAGATCACAGCTTTTAAGACGTTAGGAGTGAGTTATAAAAGACTCCTGCGACCGGTATTGATTTTTTCTGTCACTGGATGGCTGTTGACTTCATTTTTAACCCTTTACCTGGCTCCCCATGCCAATTACAAATGGGTTCAGAGCCTCTCGCGTTCGGTTTTGGGGAAAATTGAACTCAATATCGACCCCCATGAATTCAATGAATCCATCCCTCATACCGTCCTCTACATCCAGGAAATCACTCCTCCCGGCCAATGGGAAAATATTTTTGTCCACTTTTCCCATTCTCCCAAAGAACCTAAAATTATATCAGCCAGCAGGGGGAAACTTAATTTTTATCCTCAAAAAAAGAGAGCCACTATAGAGCTTTTTGACGGTGTGCTCCATTCTTTCCGATTAACCCATCCCGAGAAATACAGCCTCACTTCGTTTGAGCACCTGGAAAGGGAATTAGAAGTGAAGAACATGTATGCCGCTGTTTCCGAGAAAAAACGGGTGAGAGAAAAAGATATCGGAGAATTATTCACGGATATTAAAGCCATCCAGGGGAAGCTGGATGAGAACCCCTCCCATAGGGAAAAGGAAGAAATGTCCCAGAAAGAAAGAAAAAAATATAATCTCCATTGGGTTGAGGTTCATAAAAAATTTGCTTTACCCTTCGCCTGTCTCATCTTTGCCCTTCTGGCTCTTCCTTTAGGGGCCTACACCCGGAAAGGAGGTCGAAGCAGCGGGTTCACTCTCAGCATCGGGATCATCCTGATTTATTACATTCTCATCACAGCGGGAGAAAAATTGGCCATGGAAGGCCAGGTTTCTCCTTTTCTGGGTATCTGGACGGGCAATATTTTGTTCGGGTTTATGGCTGTATTTTTATTTATGCAGTCTTTAAAGGAGGCCACTCCCTCATGGCATATTCCTGCTGTTTTCAAGAAAAAGAAAAGAGAATCCCCCTCTCCTGGAAAAAGGAAATCTTCCTTTTTTACCCCTCGGCTCTCTCTCCGATTTCCCAATATTCTGGACCGGTACATCTTGAGAAAATATTTGTTTATCTTTTCCATCATTTTTGTGAGCTTGTTATCCATTTTTGTTATTGTGACCTTTTTTGAGCGCATCGACAGTGTCTATGAAAACAATCAACCGTTGAGCCTTTTCCTGGATTATATCTGGTACCGGTTCCCTGAATTCATTCATTTTATCCTTCCTGTAAGTGTCCTCACAGCCACACTTTTATGTTTGGGGTTCTTGACCAAAAACAATGAGATCACAGCCATGAAGGCGAGTGGTGTCAGTATCTACCGGATTGTTTTGCCGATTATCCTTATTGGGGGAATAGTAAGTTTTGGTTCTTTTTACCTTCAGGAGAATGTGCTTCCTTATTCCAACAAGAAAGTGGAAGAAACTTGGAATAAGATTAACAAAATTCCTCCCCGGAGCTACAGTCATCTGGATCGGCGCTGGGTGATGAGCAAAGATAAAAACACCATCTATCACTACAAATATTTTGATCCCATCGCCTCTGTTTTCAGTCAGCTTTCTCTATACAAGTTTAGTGAGGACCCTTGGTCCTTGAAGAAACGAGTTTATGCGGAAAAGGGGTATTTGAAAGACGGAGAACTCACACTCCGTCACTGTTGGTCCAGGGAATTTTCAGAGAACAGCCCCTCAAACTTTACGAGGAAAAAAAAGATAAAGATCGCTCCCGTAGAGAAAAAAGATTATTTTGTTAAAGAACGCAAGGAACCGGAACAGATGAACTACGGTGAACTCAAGCAGTACATTCGTGATCTTAAGGAAAAAGGTTTTGAGACACTGAGATTCAAAGTTGATTTGAATTATAAACTGTCTTTTCCTGTGGTAAGTTTGATCATGATCTTTTTAGGGATTCCTTTTGCTTTCTCTATGGGAAAAAGGGGGACTCTGGTAGGGATAGGGGTGAGTATGGCCACAGCTATGCTCTATTGGGGAACTTTGGGATTATTTAAAAGCTTTGGGTATGTAAGCTATTTATCCCCCTTCTTAGCTGCCTGGGGACCCAATTTGATATTCGGAAGTATCGGACTGTATCTTCTATTTACCCTACGAAGCTGAAAAAAAGAGATGAAGTTTAGCCGAAACTTTCCCTTTATTACATCTTATATTTTCCAAAATCTTCTGGATTCAAATTTTCAAGCCATTTTCTTAGTTTTTCGGAGTCTTCCAGGTTATCGCTGTGTTTCATGCTGTGAGCTTTTTCCACGACTTCTTCTTCCACGTAAATAGGGGCATTTTGCCTCAAAGCAAGGGCAATGGCATCGGATGGACGGGAGTCGATGGTTTTCACTTGATTATCACGCGTGTAGTGAATGTGGGCATAGAAGGTGTTGTTTCGGACATCGTTCACCACAATTTTTTTAATAGAAATATTCAGATCCCCCATGAAATTGGTGAGTAAATCATGGGTCATAGGTCGAGGAGTGGATATATTTTCCAATTTGAGAGCGATGGCATTGGCTTCAAAGGCTCCTATCCATATGGGCACCATCCTTTGGCTTTGGGAATCTTCCAGAACCACAATGGGCATTTTGGATATAGGATCCACAACCAAGCCTTTTATTTTCATTTCAATTTCCATGGCAACCTCCTGCCCTTTTTTTTAATATAATCCCTGTGGAGCCCCTTGTCAAGATAAAGTGAAGTAAAGTGAAGTAAGCATTTCCATAAGTGTAGATATTTATTCTCATCACGGTTTTGGAGATGCTTCCTGAAGTGAACTCGGGGAAGGAAAGTTATTTTTGAGGTTTGGTTCGGATAAGCTTGGAAATGTTTTCTTCTAGCCCGGCCAGAACCAAAAAATCTCCTTTTTGGATGTGTGTCTGGGCGGAGGGAATGGTGATGCATTGAGGAGGGTATTTTCTTTTTATAAGAAGGACATCGATTCCGTAACGGGCTTTGAGGTTCAGTTGTTGGAGAGATTTATCCCAAAACTTTTGGGGGGCTTCTATTTCCCTAATCTTGTAGCCTTCCCCCAGGTCTACTGTTTGGGTGAGCTGAGTGAATTTCATTTTCATGGCCAGTCCGGAAGCTGCTTCTCTTTTCTGCATTTCATAATTGTAGGCTTCGATGACATCTTTTCGTTTGAGCACTCCCATGAGTTGTTTGTTTTTAAGGATAGGGATTTCTTCCACTTCATTACGTCCAAAAATTTTCATGGCTTGTTCCAGGTTGTCTCCATAATCCACATAGATGTCAGGGACAGCTAGGTCTTGAGCGATAACAATGGAATCCAGAAGTTCTTTTTGCAGAAGCATTCTCTTGAGTTGATTGATAGAAAAACATCCGATGAAATTGTTTTTTTTGTCCACAATCTGGAAGGAGTGGTGTTGACCTCCGGTGGCCTGATCGATGATTTTTCCGATGTTTTCTGTATTCAGGAAAGATTTGTAATCTCTGCTCATATAATCCTTGACCTGGAGAGATCTCAGGATGTTCACTTCTTTTCCTTCTTTAAACTGGATTCCCCGTCTCTTGAGTTTGAGCGTGTAGATGGATTCTTTCTGCAGGCCCACGGTGATCAAGGAAGCGATGATACAGGTCAGCATGAGAGGGAGGATGATTTTGTAATCTCCGGTGAGTTCAAAGAGGATAATGATCGCGGTGATGGGTGCATGAGTGGCCCCGGCCACAACGGCTCCCATCCCCACTAAAGAGAAAGCTCCAGGGGATGAGATGGAGGCAGGAAAGAGATTATGAAAAATGCCTCCCACGAAATTTCCGGTCATGGCCCCTGCGAAAAGAGAAGGGGCAAAAATTCCCCCTGAACCTCCGGAGCCCAGGATTATGGAAGTACCTACGATTTTTCCGAAAATCAACAGAAAGCCCAGCCACAGAGCGATTTGGTTCTGCAAACAAGCATCGATGGTATCGTAACCCACTCCAAATATTTGAGGCAGTCCCAAACCAATGAATCCGATGAGAAGGCCTCCCAGGATAGCTTTCAATACAGGATTAATGTGAAAGCCATCAAACAGGTCTTCAGTAAAGTAGAGGAGTTTTATAAAAGCGAATGCCACCAATCCGCTGACAATTCCCAAGAGGATGTAGGGGCCGATTTCCCAGATGCTTTGAAGAGTATAGGCTGGGACTTGGAAAGCGGCATAATCTCCCATGATCATTCTCCCGGTTAGGGTGGCAATGACAGAGGCAATGATCACCGGGCTGAACGAATAGACCCCGAATTCTCCAAGGATTACTTCCACAGCAAACAGGGCTCCGGCGATGGGAGCGTTAAAAGTTCCCCCGATTCCGGCTCCGGCTCCGGCTGCGACCAGGGTTCTCATCCCTTTTTCCCGAATTTTGAAAATCTGGCCCACCGAGGAGGCCAGGCTGGAACTCATTTGAACAATGGGGCCTTCTCTTCCGATGGACCCTCCCGAGCCGATACAGATGGAAGAGGCCAGAGGTTTGATGAGGGCCACTTTTTTCCGGATTTGACCTCCCCTGAAAATCATGGATTCCATGATTTCGGGAACTCCGTGTCCCTTGGCTTCTCTGGCTCCATAATAAACAGAGAGACCCACAAAAATTCCTCCAATAGCGGGGATCAGGACAGTGAAGTACCAAGGTTGGGAGGCCACGGCAGAAAGGATGGATGGGGACCGCCAGAATAGATGCTGGAAAAAGCTGATCATCTTTTTGAATAAAACCGAAGCCAGCCCTCCCAGGATCCCCACTAAAAAAGAGAGCAGAGTGAGGCGGATATGAGAGCCAAATTCACTTTTTCCCAGAGTTAATTTCATTTTCTTGAAAGAGAATTCATGAAGGGGCCTTTAAAAGAGCTTGAGTTGATCCTGATCCTTCTGCAAGATGGGTTTTTCTTCAAAAAGATTGATTTTTCCAAAGGTTCCGTCATATCCAGGGACGATTTCTAGCTTTCCCTGCCTCATCCTTTCGATGCCTAAACTCACTTTGTCCGGAGACATCCGGCTGAGTTCAGAAACAGGAACTTCAGTCAGGATTTTATGTTCATCTCCAAATTCATGGATGAACCGAAAGTACAACTCCCATGTGCTTTTGCACGCTGAAGATTTTTCTATAGCCTGGGCGATAATCTCGTTAAGAGGGATTAAATGCTTATAGGGAATGGCCTGGGTTTCCTCTCCTTTCTCTCTGTCAGCCAGATTTTTCACCCGGTGCATTACACCCACAGTGAGTTTTTTCCCGCATCGAGGGCACAGAGACCGGTGCTGGATGGTCTCTTGGGGGGAAAAGGTTACCTCACACTTTCTGTGTCCGTCATAATGATATTTTCCTTCTTGAGGAAAAAACTCTACCGTGTAGAGAAATTTTTGAGGGTCTTTGGATTTTATGGCTTGGATCATGGATTCATAGCTGAAATCGGTATCAAAGACATTGGCTTCTCTTCCGATTTTAGAGGGGGAATGAGCGTCTGAATTGGAGACCAGTGCGTATTTATCCAGAGGAGAAAGGAGCCAGTTCATCGGAGGGTCCGAAGATAGACCAGTCTCTAAAGCAAAGATATGAGGGGTCATTTCTTCAAAGCATTCTTCGATATCATTAAAACCGGAATTGGCCCCAAAAAGGGAGAACCAGGGGGTCCAGACATGAGCAGGGATAACCACACATTGAGGGCAGGTGTTGACCACCATTTTTAAAAATTCTTTGGCGTCCATTCCTAAAATAGGGCGGCCGTCGGAACGGAGGTTTCCGATCCCGGACAGCTTGCTGTTGATTTTGTCCACAGATTCAAAATCAGGAGCCATAAGAAGAAGATGAATTTTCCTGACTTTTCCCTTTTTGGAATAGATGAAACTCAGTTCGGTGGAGAGGATGAAGGCCACATCATGGGGGGAGAGGGAAACGGAATTCAACTTCTCATTTCCCGGAGAAAGAATGTTTTTCAGGCGGAAGAATCCGTTCCCTATGGGTTCCAATTTTTCTTTAATAAGAAAAAGCCACTCCGGATGGGTGAAGTCGCCGGTGGCCAGGAGGGAAATCCCTTTGATTTTGGCCCAGTAAGCCAACGAATCCAGAGTCATTTCTCTGGCTGTGGCCCGGGAATATTTGGAATGGATGTGCAGGTCTGTGACAAATTTCATGTTTTTAACTCAGGATACTCCTTGATGGACTAAAAAAGTAATCCTTTTAATTAGACTCAAGTGTATGAAATAAAGAGGGAGTTTTCAAGAAAAAACCGAAATAATTCCCTTTTTCATAACGAAAATGAATGAAAGTTGGAAACAGAGGTTTTTATATAAAAGAAATAAAATTCAAATAATTGGATCTTATTCATTAAATTGAATAATGCCTTTATCGCCGGAATAGTTAATTTATTGTTATAATTAAAATTAAATGTATTGTCTATATGGCATGATATTTGCATATATTTAGTCAGAAAAAGGAGGTGGTAGATACGGAATCATAAGGAAAGAATAAAAGGTAAGGTTGAGAGTGGTATTTCCCACTCTTAAGGTTAAAAGATGAAGGGAAAAAGGAGGAATGAATGAAAAAGAGTATTACTCTTCTAACTTCAATTCTCCTTCTCTTTCTGGGTTTTACATTTGCTCAGGAACAGACAGGAGAATTAGTAGGAACTGTTACGGATGATGAAGGAAATCCCCT
>JAGXKI010000060.1 GCA_018335295.1 bacterium
GGTTTCCTGCTGGCGGTCCTTTCCATGACCAAAATCCACCGCAAGGTCTCCCTGGCCCTGGCCTTGATGATTCCTATCATTATCCTGCTCCTTCCCATCCTGGAGACTCTGGTGACCATCATAAGAAGAATGTTCAAGGGTCAAAATATCTTCACTCCCGATACCGACCATTTCCACTACCGGTTTTTGAAAAAAGGGCTGTCCGAGACCAAAACCACCCTGTTTTTGATTTCGCTTTCCTTTCTTTTTTCCCTGACCGGGATCCTGTTCGAGTTTGTCAAGACCCGGCTGCGGCTGGTGCTTTTTGCCCTCATCTCCCTCATCTGTCTCTCTCTTCTTATCTATCTGGGCTACCACAACATCTTCCCCCGCAAAAAAAACAACAATAAAGTTGAGAAAGATATGGGTTAAGGTTGAGTTCGAGTCAATTCAACTGAATCAACGAAACAGACCAAATAGGCCTTAAAACGCAATAAACTTTCTTCTTTTTTGTCTCGCATGTCTCGCTTCTTCATCAAAACAGAAAAACAAAATAAATGGACTATATTGACTGTATCAACCAAACAAACGAAACAGACCAAATAGACTATATAAACTAATCAGCCTAAATCACCGTATTATGAGCTCTACTGCTTTATTATCAGCGATTTACGCTCGGTCCGACCCCACATTAACATCATCTTTTATGTGGATAATATTTTTGTTCCTTTTCAAAGAGGATGGGTGGCACGGGATGTTCTCCCGCCCGCCCGCAGCGGAAGGGCCCCACTGGGGGATGGGTGGAGCGAGGACGGACGGGAGATATCCCGTGACAGGACCCATCCATAAAAAGAATATGATTCATTAGTAGCTATTTTCGAACTAACCTTGAATACAAAGAGAAAATTAAGTAGGATTTTTTTAAGGTAAAGGAGGAGAGAGATTAGAAAAAGAATTTTATTTTTATTTCTTACTTTGGTTTACGGAGCGGGGCTTTTCTTTTTTTATTTTAAGTATGTCCCTCAAATTCGGGTTTTCCAATTAATCCTACTCCCGGTACTCCTGGCTGCCTTTGTTTTGACCGCCGTACGGATCCAGTGGGGAACTTTGTTTTTTGTCTTCTGTTTTCCTTTGATAAACTCTCTTCCCTATTTCTTTGGGGTTTTTGAGCGGACTCCCCATGCTCCCACTGCTCTGGTTTTATTCCTTTTTTATTTTCTGGGGTGGCTCCTGCACGGTTTTCTCTTTTCTGAAAAACAGGAGTGGAAAACTTCTCTCTCCAAGCCTCTCTTCCTCTTTTCTGTTATGATCGGGGTTTCGGCGGTCATTACTTTTTTCCGGTTTGCCAACTTCTGGCCCTTCCTCACCGAGCATATATATGAACTCCTCACCAATGTCCATGGAGTGAGTGCGGGAGGAGCCATCATGAGCACCCTGTTTTTTTCCCTCAATTACCTCACCGGATTTGCCTTCCTGTTCATCCTTTTAAATTCCATTAAATCCCAGAAATTCATACAAAAAATCCTGGGAGTGCTTATTCTCAGCACCGGAATTTCTCTTGTAGCCGGCTACCTTCAGCAGTTTGTCAACCCCACCTGGGGAAATACACCGATGAGGGTTAACGAAGGAATCGTCAATGCCACCTTCAAGGACCCTCTCTCCTTCGGTGCATTCCTCTCGGTCCTTCTCCCCATCCTCCTGGCCGGAGTGTTTTTCTGGAAAGGTTTTCTCCGGTGGTTCTCCGGCCTGGGTTTCTTTCTGGCTTTGTTCATCCTTCCCCGATCCGGCTCCAAAAGCGGGCTCATCGGAGGCCTGCTTTCTATCGTACTGTTCGGGGTGCTCTTTTTCTTCCGGAGAGTGAACTGGCGCCAGTTTCGGCCTACCTTTTTGTCCAGACGGGGATGGGCTTTGGGAACGGTTTTTTTGATCCTGGCGGTTGTGGTTTCGTTATGGGCCTTTACCCGGGGGTCGGAATCCTTTAAACGCCTCACCCAAAAGGATTACAAATATGGAAATTTGGCCCAAACCCTCCGCATGCGGAAAAACCAGTGGCGGATGGCTTCTTTTATGATGGGGGACTATCCCCTGAGCGGAGTGGGAGTGGGAGCCTATATCATCGAGCTTCCCAACTACATCCAAACCCATCAAGGTGGATTCAAAAAGTGGACCGATTCCGCTGAAAACTATTTTTTCCAGGCTGGATCAGAGATGGGGATTGGGGCGGTTCTTCTCTCTTTATGGATATTCTGGGAAATCCTCAGACTCATCAAATTCAACTTGAAAGAACACCTGGCATCATCCAACCGCTGGAAAACTATGCAAATCGGCCTCTCCTGCGGTGTCTTCTCCTTGATGCTTAATTTCTTGGTCCATACCTATATCGGAAGCTATGAAATCAAGTACACCTTCTGGCTTGTGGTGGCTCTTCTGCTGGTTTCTCTCCGGATTTCAGGGTTCACCCGAGGTAAAAAGAAGTGGAGCCGGGCCTTTAAAACCGGAAGCCTGGTCTTTCTTCTTCTCTTCAGCGGTCTCCATCTATGGAATTCTACCCATTCTCTGAGTCTGGAGCACCGCAGCCAGAAAGTGGGAATCGAGCAAAACTTTGGGTTTTACAAATGGGAAAGAACTCCCCACGGAAGAGAGTTCCGGTGGTCCCGGCGGTACGCAGGTTTGACCATCCCCATAAAAAAGCCGGTGGTCCAGATTCCCCTTCTGGCCTCCCATCCCCACATTCAAAAAAGACCTGTACGGGTAAAAATCTACCTGGTAGAAGAGCTGTTCCGGAAGAAAAATCTTCTGGAAGAAGTGGTTCTTGAAAAAAGCACCTGGAAGACTTCTAAACTCCGTCTCCCCCAACAGGTCGGCAGCCGGCAGATGCTGTTTTTTGAAGTGAGCCGGACATGGAACCCCCAGAAAGCAAAGGGGGTCTCCGACCCCCGCAACCTGGGTGTGGCTGTAGGAAAAATTTCTTTCAAATCCCGTCCTCATTGAAATAACTTTGCACCTTTAATTTTGTCAAAAAATCAGCTATTTTCATGATTTGGGTTAGAGAAATGATAGATAAAAATTATTCTGGCTCTAAATTTGGAGAGGATTCGTGAGAAAAAAAGAATTTCGCTCCTGGCTGTGGGTCATTCTCTGGACGGCGGCCATCTTCCTCTCCATCCCCATCGTCCGAAAAATCCAGAAAGCTGTCTCCCAGAACCTGGGCGAAAATTTCTTTGTTTATTTTGTCCTTTTCTGTGTGGGGGCTTTTTTTATCTTCCTGATTTATTTTTTATCCTTCAAGCTTAAAATTCGCTCGGCCTCCCGCTACCTTTGGCTGGGGGTGGTGGCCGGATTGTATGTTTTCTTTATCCTCCAGTTCCACAGAGCTCCCGCGGAAGTCATCCACTTTCTGGAATACGGCCTGTTGGGATTTTTCCTGTTCAAGGCTTTACGATACCGAATCCAAGACCCCACCATCTACATCACCGCCACCTTGTTGGTTCTGCTGGTAGGAACCCTGGATGAGTGCTTCCAGTGGATCACTCCTCAAAGGATGTGGGATTTCCGGGATGTGGGTCTCAACGTTTTATCCGGGGCCCTGTTTCAATTGGGGATGGCCGCCGTCATCCGGCCTCCCTCCATAGGAACTCAGGTAAGACTTCGGTCTCTCCGGTGGCTTTCGGCCTTCCTGGCCGCCAGCCTCGTCTTTCTGGGACTTTGTGCTTCCAATACTCCCCGCCGAGTGGCTTGGTACACCCAATATTTCCCTTCCCTTTCCTTCCTTCTCCAAGAAGAGCCCATGAGCGAATTCGGACACAAGATTAAGGATCCAGAAATCGGGGTTTTTTTCTCCCGGTTGAGTCCAAAAACCCTGAAACAAAAAGACAGAGAAAAAGGGGACCAGTATGCTCAGTTACTCAAAAGCTACGCTCGCCTGCGCTACAAAGAATTCCTTAAAAAGTTCAATCCCCTCTCTCACCCCTTCCTTTATGAATTCCGGGTTCACCTGTTCCGAAGGGATCAATACTTTAAAAAAGCCCGGCAGACTTCTAATGAAAAGGACCGGAGCCGGTTTTTCCTGGTGGCTTACAAGGAGAATCTCATCCTGGAAAAATATTTTTCCCGGACCCTCCGTCTTTCCCCCTACCATTGGGAAAATCCCCGAATCCAGAACATCAAAAACCAGACCGATGTCCACAAGCCTTATAAAAGCCCGGTAAGCTCCCAGCTTTTTACGGCTTTCCGGGAAAAAGACATGTGGACAGCCATTCTCATTCTTCTGGCTTTTCTGGGTGTGGGAAACTCAGTACTCCAAAGAAAATTTAAAAACAAAAAATCCAAATAAAATTCATAACAGAAAAGACTCCTTTTTAGAGATGAATCTGGGGAGGGTGAAAGCGACATCAGAGGATTTAGCCTTGACGGTTCTTTCGACGAGGGAACCCGGCAAAGCCGGGTCCGAGGACTGTATTGAGCACGTAAGGAACGTTAGGAATCCCTAAATATAAACACAGATAGAGAATAATCCCTTAGGAGAAAGGTGCGGAGTTCCGCAGGACCGAGGAGAAGGAGCCGGAAATGGCGTTAAAAATCCGATTGGAGCGACTCACCCTCCCCAGATTCATACTTAATAAAAATTCATTCAACCATATTATGGAATTATTCCCGGAATGAATCCTAAAGCAACCTCCCTCTAGATATATCTGGTTAAGGGGTGTAAAATAAATACTAAAGATTTATTTTGCGGGAACAATGCCTTTGGATATTGACTTTAAGAAAATCGCTTCCCTGAGCTCTCTGGTTCTTATGCTTCCCTCCTCTATCGCGGTGGGGCTTTTTTTTGGCTACTTGCTGGATAAACTCATGGGGACCCATCCCTGGATGCTCATCATCTTCACCCTCTTGGGGGTGGCCTCTGGTTTCTTGAGCCTGGTGCGAGGACTGAATAAATACAAAGATTGAGTCAAAGGAATGAGAGAAGAGGAAATCCAATGGAACATCCTCAAAACACAGAGATAGAAGAAAGAGTGTTGAAGCGAATCCCCAGAGAAGTGACCATCCTCTCTCTTTTGGCGGCTCTGGGAACTTGGTTTTTATGGAATATACCCACAGCCGCCTTCGTTTGGGCCGGAGGGATTTTCTCTTCCATGGGATTCATTTGGCTTAAAAGCGCAACCACCCGATTCTTGACGCTCCATCCCCGGAAAAAAGCCTTGAAATCAGGTCTCTTTCTCTATGCGATAAGGCTTGCATTGATTATTGTCCTGTTTTTTATTATAATTTTCTTCTTCTCGAAGAAGATCATCGCTTTTGCTTTCGGTTTTTCGATGATCATTCCGGTTTTTCTTTTTGAAGCTGTGTGGACACTTTCCCGGATAAAAAAATGGAAGAATTAAGCCACAAATTATTCATCGTAGAGCTGTTCAATAAAGTCATAGGAAAACCTCTTGCCCAATTACTCCAGGGAATGGGAATTTCGGTTCACAACCCTAACCACCTCTTCCCCGATTATGTAGTGATGTGCTTCATTGCTTTTCTATTTTTGATCATTTTCTTCGGTTTTTCTTCCCGAAAACTCCGGCTCGTTCCCCAAAAAAGGCAGAGCTTCCTGGAAATCATCATCCAAGCATTTGAATGGCTGCTGGTCGAGACGGTGGGAGAAGAGGGAAAAAAATATGTGCCCCTGATTGCCACCATCGGACTCTTTCTGTTGATCTGCAATCTCATGGGCCTGGTTCCGGGCCTGATGTCTCCAACCTCCAACATCAACGTTCCCGTTGGATGCGCCCTGGTTGTATTTGTCTACTACCACTGGCAGGGGATCAAAGCCCGGGGCTTCTTTAATTATCTCAAACAATTCACCGGTCCCATTCCCCTTTTGGCACCTCTGATGCTGCCTATTGAAATCATCAGTCATTTCTCCAGACCTGTTTCTCTTTCCATTCGTCTCTTTGGAAATATATTTGCCGAAGAACTGCTCATCGTGGTGATTGCTTCCATCATCCCATTCTTTCTTCCCCTCCCGTTCATGGCTCTGGCCATCTTCACTTCCATCATCCAGGCATTCGTCTTTATCATGCTGGCCTGCGTGTACATAGCAGGAGCTGTGGAAGAAGAACACTAAATTAAAAAGGAGGAACTTTATGACAAAGAAATCAAAACTTTTAACGTTGATCCCTCTATTTATACTCTTGACCCATGCCCCTCTGTTGGCTCAAGAAGTTTCCTCAGAGCAAAAAACCTCTCTCTTCAAGTGGTCACTCATCATCGGAGGAGCGCTTATCGCTGTGGCCGCTTCCTCGGGAGCTTTCTGTCAAGCAAAGTCCATAAGCAGCGCCTGTGAAGGAATCTCCCGAAACCCCGGAGGAGCTTCCCACATCCGTTTCATCCTCATCTTCGGATTGGTGTTGATCGAAACTCTGGTCATCTATGCCCTGTTGATATCCATCATCATCTTAATGGTCCAATGGGGGAATTACGTCTAAAATCTCCTAACCATCTCAATCAATAAGGGATTCGTTTGCCTAAATTTATCGTTTTCGACGTCCTCAAAACCACCATCCAAAGGTTCAGAGAAGACCGATGCGGGAATTCCGCGATCGTGATCTCTTATTTTGCTTTAATCTGCTCCATTCCACTGGTGGCTTTGTTCACCTTTATCTCCACCAAAATCCTGGGAGACTCCGAGATCGCTTTCCGCAGTCTCAATATTTTCTCTGAAGAATTTTTTGTACACATGGACCCTTATTTTTTTGACCGGATCCAAGGCCTTTCCCGACAGATCTCCAATCTGGGCTGGTTTGGGCTGGTAGGATCTTTCATCGCAGCCAGTTTTCTGTTCTCCAAAATCATTCACGCGATTAACTTTATATTCAAAGCCAACTTCCAAAAATCATTCTTCTACAACCGCCTCATGGAATACCTGATCATGTTCATCATCGGAGTGTTCATGCTGGTTTCTCTCTCCATCACCGTCATCTGGACCGCTATCCACCGGACTATCCGAGAAAGTGCTGTGGTGGCCCAATACCTCAACCCCAAAACCGTGGCCTTTGCGGATAATTTCTTGATCCAGTACCTCATTCCTTTCTCCCTGACCTTTCTGGTGTTCTTCTCCATGTATAAATTCATCCCTGAAGTGCGGGTTCACACCCGAGCAGCCCTGATCGCTGCGGGTATCGGGACCATTCTCTGGGAAATTTTCAAAATGCTGTTCGCTTTTTATGTGGCTCATTTTTCAGCCATCGGGATCGTACTTTCCAGACTTCTGCAGGGAACCATCACCTCTCTGATTTTTTTCCTCCTGTGGATCACTTTCTCTCTGTTTATCCTTCTCTGGAGTGCGGAGCTGGCTTCGGTTATCAATGAGAGGATCGATGCAAAAGCCACGGGATAAAAAATACATAACCCTGAGCGATTTAGCTCAGAGATTGGGATGTCCTTTTGAAGGGGATCCCCAAACCCAAATCTACGGCTTTTCCAGTCTGGAGAAGGCCCACAAAGGAGACCTGGTATTCCTGGCTCATTCCAAATACAGAAATCTTCTGGAAAAAACCCAGGCTTCAGCTGCCATCATTCCTGAACAGGAACAATGTGAACGGATACCGGTCATCAAATCCTCCAACCCCCAAAAGTCTTTCTTCAAGGCCGTGGAGTATTTCTTCAAACCTTACCGGCCCCCTGCCGGAATCAACCCCCGAGCGGTGGTCTCTCCTGAGGCCAAATTGGGAAAGGATGTATCCATCGGAGCCTTAGCTGTGGTAGGCGATGGAGCCGAAATCGGGGATGAAACGGTGATTTTCCCCGGAGCCATCATTTATCCCCGAGTGAAAATCGGCCGTCAGTGTGTGATCCACTCTAAGGTCTCCATCAGGGAGGAGGTGCGTATCGGAAACAGGGTGGTGGTTCACAATGGCTCGGTCATCGGTTCGGATGGTTTTGGTTACACCCAAACGGAAGAAGGACACCGGAGGAAAATTCCTCAACCCGGAACCGTGGTTATCCACGATGATGTGGAAATTGGAGCTAATTCTACGGTGGACCGGGCCACTCTGGGCGAAACGGCGATTGGCCGGGGAACCAAAATCGACAACCTGGTTCAGGTGGCCCATAATGTGGAAATCGGGCCCCACTGTGTGCTGGCCGCTCAAACGGGCATCGCCGGGAGTACCAAGGTAGGCCAAAAGGTGATCACTGGGGGGCAGGCAGGGATAGCCGACCATTTAAAAATCGGGGACCACGCGGTCATCGCCGCAAAATCCGGAGTGATCAGCGATGTGCCAGAAAACACAATGGTAGCGGGATATCCTCATATGAATATCAAAGAGTGGCGCCAAACATGGGCTTCGGTGCGCCACACCCGTGAACTCATCCGGGAATTGAGGAAACTCAAAAAAAGAGTTGAAGAACTGAAAAAACAAAAGAGCTGAATCTGGGGAGGGTGATTCGCTCCAATCGGATTTTTAACTCCGTTTAAGAAGGGAAAGAAACAGATAGAGGGGATTAGGTCTGTTCCCTTCTCTTTCTATAGTAATTGCATTTTTATCAACAAGTTATATTCGGTCTGACCCCATTACATTGGTACATTTATGATTCATTTAAGTAATCGGTGGCAGAGAGGGCGGCGGAGACGCCGGTTCCCACCGCTGTGGCCAACTGGTTGGGGCAGGCGTTGGTCACATCCCCGGCTCCAAAAATCCCTGGCTGGGAGGTTTTCATCCCTTCCTTGACTTTGATCTGTCCCCATTCATCCAGCTCCAACAATCCTTCCACCAACCCCGAACTGGGTTTCATTCCTACCGAAATGAACAATCCGTCCAGCTTGATTTCAGAAGTCCTCTGTGTTTTCACGTTTCTTAGAGTCACCGATTCAACCCGGTCCTTCCCGGATATTTTTTCCACCACAGAATCTTTGATGTTTTCAATCTGAGAGCTCTGGGAAACTCTCTCTTGAAGGATTTTTTCGGCACGGAACTGGCTTCGCCGGTGGATGAGCTTGACTTTGGTTGCAAATTTGGTGAGGAACAAGGCTTCAGTGAGGGCATGGTCGCCTCCTCCCACGATTCCCACCTGTTTTCCTTTAAAAAAGGCGCCGTCACAGGTGGCACAGTAGGAAACTCCCCGGCCGGTGAGTTCCTTTTCTCCCTCCACTCCCAATTTCCGGTACACAGAACCGGTGGCCACAATCACTGTGGAAGTCAGATAATCCTTTTTATTTCCTTTGACCTGCCAGAGTTGATTTTTTTTGTGTATTTCCACGGCTTCATCTGTTTCTATTTGGGCCCCAAATTTTTCGGCCTGCTTTTTGAAATTCTCAATCAATTGGAAGGACCCGACCCCTTCATGAAATCCAGGATAGTTTTCAACCCAATCGGTAAGAAGGATTTGTCCCCCGGGCATCCCTTTTTCCAAAAGAAGGGTCCGGTGCCGGGCCCGGCCCGCATAAATGGCGGCAGCCAATCCGGACGGACCGGCTCCGATGATGAGGACATCCCAGTTTGGTGAATTCATAGGTGTTTGGAGACCCGTTCCACAATCTGGTCTTGGGGAAGAGCTCCCACCATGTTCTCTTTCACCTCTCCTCCTTTAAACAGAAGGAGGGCAGGGATTCCCATGATGCCGTAGGTGGCCGGAGTGTTGGGATTTTCATCCACGTTGAGTTTGCCTACTTTTATCTTATCCTTATAGTCTTGGGCAAGCTGTTCCAAGGCTGGCACCACCAATTTGCAGGGAGCACACCATTCCGCCCAAAAATCCACAAGGACCGGGGTCTCCGAATTCAAGACTTCCTGCTGGAAATTATCATCGGTAACTTCGATAAAATCTTCAGCCAATTTAACCTCCTCTCTTTATTTGCAAAGCTTTCTGGTAAAGGTTCAAGTATTTCCTGGCCGAATTTTCCCAGGAAAAATTCTCTTGAAGTCCTGTTTCCACAATTTTTTTCCAAAGGGAGGACTTTCGGTAACAGTCCACAGCTCGTTTGACGGCGTCCACCAGAGCCTCCGAGGAATACTCTTTAAACAAAAAGCCGTTTCCCTTCCGGCTCCGCCTATCAAAGGGCTTCACCGTTTCTCTCAATCCTCCGGTGCTTCTCACCACCGGCACGGTTCCATACCGAAAACTGTACAGTTGGTTGAGCCCGCACGGCTCGTACAAAGAAGGTATGAGAAATATATCCGCTCCGGCCGCCACCTTATGGGCCAAAGCAGGGTTGAGCTCCCGTTTAAACGCCATCTTCTGAGGATATTTTTTCTGAAGCTGAGACAACGAGTCCTCATACTTTTCATCCCCTTTTCCCAGCACCACCAGCTTTACCTTCATTTTCATCAAATCGTCCACAGCCTCGACCAAAATATCGATTCCTTTATGAGGGGCCAGATAGGAAACCAAACCGACCACAGGGGTTTTATCACTGAGGGACAATCCAAATTCCTCTAAGAGATCGCGCTTGCATTTCTTTTTGGGACGGAGGTCCGAAGCGGAGTAATTGGCAGCGATGTAAGGGTCTGTCTGCGGGTCCCATACCTCGTAATCAATGCCGTTCCGGATGCTCACCAGACGGTTTTTCCGCTTCTGGAGTATCTTCTCCAGGTTGAAACCGTGCTTTTTGGTCAATATCTCTTTCCGGTAGGAAGAACTCACCGTGTTCAGCATATCGGCATACTCAATCCCGGCTTTTAAAAAATTGAATTTTCCGTTCAAGGCCAACTCCGCAGAGCTAAAATAATTCCAGTTCAGCTGGGCCAACCTCAGGCTCTCTGGAGGAAATTTTCCTTGATAGGTAACATTATGCAGAGTGAATACGGTGGCTACTTTCTTGAATTTCTTTTTCTTTGCGTAATGAGATTTCAGGAAAACCGGAATCATAGCTGTGGGCCAGCTGTTGCAGTGAAGGACATCCACATCAATCCCTGATTGGAGCAGATACTCCAGAACCGCCCGGTTGTAAAAAATAAACCGTTCGTCATTATCCAAGTACTCCCCCTTGCCCGTGCCGTAGATATGGTCTCTCCAGAAATACTTGGGGCTGTCGATAAAATAAATATCGTATTTTCCCTGTTCGCTTCGGTACACTCGGGCTTTGACCCTTTTCTCTCCGAGAGGAACTTTGAGGTCCGAGAACACCTTCTCTTTAGGGGCAGAATCAATCTGCGGGCGTCTGTATTTAGGGAGGAATAAGGAGACCTCAGCGCCCAAAGAAGACAGGTACTTGGGTAAAGAGCTGGCCACATCCGCCAATTCCCCGGATTTGGCAAAAGGGAAGGCTTCGGTAGAGACGTAGGCGACTTTGAGCTTTTGTGACATG
>JAGXKI010000099.1 GCA_018335295.1 bacterium
AGGTAAAGATAAATAGCAGAGACCAGGATTACTATACCTTCGCAGCGGCTTCTGTCAATAAAGAAGGGTACGAGAGTATCGCCACAACTTTTGACTACCAGAAAGTAAGGGAAGCGGCCAAAAAAATCAGAGAACAAAACAAAAAATAAATCCTCCTCCCGAATCTCTTTTAGAAGGCGAGAAAACAGAACCGTCCCCTTTTTACATCCCTTTTTACCTATTTGACTTTTGATGAAAATAAATTTAAGTTTATCTGGGAGGTCAGCAAAATGAGCCAATTGATATCATTCCTTTTGAGGTTGATAAAGGGATTGATAGATGTAAGCAAAAGGGAATACGGACAAAAGGATCACCCGGAGAAAAAACGGCAAACACAAAAAAGAGACGGTTCTCTTTTTTTATTGAGCATTTTTTAGAAAACGGGTGAACTTTTAAAACCAACCCTCCTTTCAGAAAAAAACTAGAATTTTGGCTGGGGAAATATTATCATTTTGAATGCGACGCGATAAAATAACCACCAAAAACAGGAGGAGGAAAAAATGAAAAGGCAATTTCATGGAGCCAAGCCAAGGAGTGCAGTCAAATTATGGGGCCTCTTTTTAACGCTGCTTCTGCTTTTTGCTCCGTTGCTCTCCGCTCAAGAAGAAAAGCGCCCCATGGATTTTACAGATGTGGTCAGCTTGAAAAGAGTCTCCAGTCCCCGTTTGTCTCCCGATGGAAAACAGATGATTTTCACCGTCTCAGAAGCCGACTGGGAAAAGAACAAATACATTTCCCACATCTGGCGTATCGATACAGACGGCACCGGCCTCATCCAAATGACCCACAGCGAAGAGGGAGAAGGCGGCGGGTACTGGTCTCCCGACGGCCGCTATATCGCTTTCATCAGCAAACGGGATGAAAAACCCCAAATCCACCTTCTCCGAAACTCCGGCGGGGAAGCCTTTCCCTTGACCCAAAGCGAGGGCGGAGTCAATGACATGGAATGGGCTCCTGACAGCCAGACTATTTTCTATACCGCCACCAATCCTTTGACCGAAGAAGAAAAAAGGAAGAAAAAAGAAAAAGACGATGCCATCATTTTCGAACACGACTACAAACACAGCCATCTGTGGCGCATCGATGTGGAATCCAAAGAAGCCAAACGGATAACCAGCGGCGATTTCACGGTGCAGTCTTTCAATCTGTCTCGGGATGGCTCCAAAATTGTTTACTCCAAAGCCCCCACTCCCCTTTACGATGATGTTTTGAATGCCGAAATCTACATCAGGGATGTCAATGACAAAGAAGGAACCCGCATAACCAACAACCACATCTACGAGACCAGTATCGAACTCTCCCCGGATAACCAAAAGATCCTTTTTGTGGCCGATGCCAACCAGGATTTCGAAAATTATTACCAATCAACCCTTTTTCTGGTCCCGGCTCAAGGGGGCACACCGGAACTGATCCTTCCCAATTTCCAGTATGAAATCTACAGCGCCACCTGGTCTGCCGACGGATCCCACATCTATTTCACAGCCAATATGGGGGTCCACAGCGAAATCTTCTCTTTAGAACTTGAGACCAAGGAAGTGAACCAGCTCACAAATGGGGACCAGGTGATTTACGGTTTCGATTACAAACCCCAAATCAATACGGTGGCTTTTGAAAAGAGCACCCCTCAAAACCCAGGAACCCTTTGGACAGCCTCGATGAAGCCTTTTAAGCCCCAAAAAGTCCACAACCCCTATACAGAACTCCAGAAATTCAAGCTGGCTTCCTACGAAGCCATCCAATGGGAAAGTACAGACGGGAAGATGGTGGAAGGCATCCTGATCTATCCTATAGGTTACGAAGAGGGAAAACGCTATCCCCTGCTGGTCCACACCCACGGCGGGCCGATGTCTTCGGATAAAATGAATTTCGAAGGCTACGATCACGCTCGGGCCGGCAGAGGCTATGCCATCCTCAAACCCAACTACCGGGGAAGCACCGGCTACGGGAATGAAGTTTTGCGGGATATGGTGGGCCACTATTTCCATCATGCCGACGATGATGTGCTGACCGGAGTGGACTATCTGGTGGAAAAAGGGATCGCCGACCCGGAACAAACGGGAACCTTGGGCTGGAGCGCCGGAGGTCACATGACCAACTGGCTGGTCACCCAGACCGACCGGTTCAAGGCCGCATCTTCGGGAGCGGGTGCCTCCAACTGGATTTCTATGTATGCTCAGAGCGACGTGCGGATTTACCGGACGCCTTGGTTCGGTGGTGATCCCTGGCATGAGGATTCCCCGCTGGAAGCTTACCGGAATCACTCCCCCATTTTCCATGTTCACAAGGCCACCACACCAACTTTGATTCTGGTTGGTGAAAACGACCAGAGAGTTCCCATGCCCCAGAGTGTGGAGATGTACCGGGGGCTCAAAGCCAACGGAGTTCCGACCGAGCTGGTGGTATTCCCCCGTTCCGGACACGGTCCCCGCGAACTGCGGCACCGGCTCTATAAAATGAACAAGGAATTCCACTGGTTAGAAAAATACATACGGGGCAAAGACTTCCAATACGACCAACCTCCGGAGACAGAAGAAGAAGAGAAACAATAAAGAGAAAAAAATACCCGAGTTTATCTCAGGATTTGGGCTTAACTTGCTGAAAACATTATGTTCTTGAACATATTTATAATTCTTCTGTTGGTGTGGCTTGGAGTGTTCCTCCTTTTCAGGAGGGAAATGAAAAGAATGGGCGGCAGGGTTCCCATCCTCTACGGTCCTTTCACTTTGTTTAATATGATGAAGGAGTATCGTTATCTCTGCGATAAAGCCCAAAAAAGCCCCATTTATTTTTATATTCTCTACTCACTGCTCGCAGCCATATTTATTTATGTTATCGGCGTGATCATCTGCGGATTGAAGGGATGGTGCTGAAGAAACGCACCTAACAA
>JAGXKI010000100.1 GCA_018335295.1 bacterium
TCCGGTTCTTTTTCTTCCACATCCGGTTGAGCTTCCGAGCATAATGATCGATAGCCAGATCGATCCATCTGAACTGAAAAATTTTTTTTATAGACCTTTTCAGAGAATAAAACTTTTTGTGACTTATGATCTGAGCTTTTTGAAGGGCCATTAAAGTGAATTTGGCAGGTTTGAAAACCACATGATGAGCATCATAAAGAGACCAATCTTTAAAAAGAATCCTTCCCTGAGACACCATCCTCTTAAATAACTGGGAACCGGGAAGTGGAGTGAGAATGAGAAACTGGGATGAAGAAATCCCCGTTTTTTTGGCAAACCTAATGGTTTTTTTTACTGTTTGCCAGTCATCCTCATCAAAACCATACACGAACATCCCGTGGATCCGTATCTTGTGCTTCTGAATCACTCTGACTGCATCTTTTATTTCCTCAACCGTTTGCTTTTTCTTCATAGCCGCAAGACTCTGCGGATTGATTGACTCCAGTCCAATGTAAAGAACACGGCAGCCTGCTTCATGCATGAGGCTCAAAAGGTCTTCATATTTGGCGATGTCGATCCTTACCTGAGTGGACCAATCAAATTTAAAGTCTTCCTTTATCATGGCTTTCAGAAGGGTTTTCAATCTTTTCCGGTTTGCTGCAAAATTATCGTCATAGAAAAAGATATGATTGGTCTTTTTGTTGTAATATCTGAGTTCTTTTATGATATTTTGTGTAGAGCGGAACCTGAACTTTTTCCCGAACATGCCTGTAACTGAACAGAATTCACAGTTATAGGGACACCCTCGGGATGTCTGGATCGGTATAGTCTGTTTTCTTTTCGGGGGATCTTTGGTGTATCTTGCTCCAAAATCTGGAAAAGGGATATCATCCAGATTCTCAATGGCCGGAGCTTGGGGGTTATGAAAACTTTCACCTCCCTTTCTATAGGAAAGATTGGGAACATGGGAATAATCCCTGTCTCCTTCCCAAGCATCCATAAATTTCATCAACGCCTTCTCCCCTTCTCCACGGATCACAAAATCGGCATGTTCAAGCGCCTCTTCTGACAAAAATGTCACATGAGGGCCTCCCATTATAACCGGGATTCCCTGTTCGCGTATTCGGTCTGCAATTTTATACGCTCTTGGAGCAGTGGATGTAATAGTGGAAATCCCCACTAAATCGACAGAGTCAAAACAAGAATAATTGATATTTTCTGTTTCTTCATAGATCACTTCCGTCTCCCAACCTCTTTGTCTCATATAAGCAGCCAGGATATAGCTTCCCAACCGGGGAAGTTTAAACTGGGAATATATGTGAAGGTTCGGGGCCTTAGGTTCAATAAATATTATTTTACTCATACTCTTTCCTAACCATAGGGATTTGATTTTCTTTTAATGGTTATTTTCACTCAACTCCATAAAATTTCTATCCTCTTATCCTTTTTATTTTACAAACAAAATCAATTCCATTCAATAATAAATTCCCGGAAAAGATAATAGGGGACAGTTCTATTTTTTTCTATTACTCCCAGGTGGAGAAATTTTGTCCCTCAACCAAATTTATAAATGAAGCGGATTCCCTATTCTGTTATGATACTCTAAACAGGTGAGTGTGTTTTTACGGGAAAAATGAGAAAATTAATGATCCTGTAGAAACACACAAAAAGAGTAAACCATGTATGAAATAAACAGAAGTCTCCTTATTGTCCGTGCAAAAGAACCTTTTCTTCGTTGGCTCAATTCCCTTCCTGACCCTGGGAAATGCACTCTGGAGAGAGTCAACTATGATCAATCCGCATACCTTTTACCAGAATACGAAGATGACCGGGACACAGAGAAGCTCCTTAGAAAATACTTCAAGCAGATTTTTGAAGAACAGCTCAACGGTTGGTGGACAGACCCCGAGGCCTGGCCTTCAAAGAGGGGCTTGAAAACCTTCAAACAATGGTTTGATGTGGAGTTCCATTCCATGGTCTTTGACCTTGTCAATGAACGAATCCTATCTGTGGATTAGAGGAAAATTTCCAATACAGGGAATTTTGAAAAAAAGGGGATTGAGGATAGAAACCAGATACTTGTCTTTTCTGAATTCATAAAAGCACCTAAGAAACAGGCCAGCGATTTAGATATCTATAAACGATTGAAAAGAACCCGGAACGAATTTAACACAAAAACTCCTTTACTGATTCCATCAATTCTTTTCTTGCCTTCCCTTCCCTGAAATCCGACTCACTTCCATAAAACAAGCGATAGCGTCCAATATGGCTTCCTACTCCAGGTAATAGACCACTGATCAATTGTTCCAAAAGTTTCCACTGCTTAATCTTCTTCGACTTATCCTTTTCTATTTTTTCAGTATTCAATATCTGGATAAAAAGAAGCGATTCATCCATTCCAATGGGGTTCTTCTCACCCGGAGGATAATAACAGTTTGCCAATGTCGATGTAAGAAACTTCCCACAAATCTGGTTGGGTTTGACATCGGATTCTTCTATCTCCATTATCAATTTCACTTTGTTGGTTTTCTTATCGATCATCAACAAATCCACATCACAAAGCCTGGTTTCAAAAGATTTTTCTCCCGAAAATAAAGGTAGATGCTGAGAACCACCACAAGCTGTATCCTTGACTATTTTAAAACCTTTAAAATCTTCTTCCCCAAAAAGATCCCCGATTGCTCTATGAAACGAATAATTCATTGAAACCTCCCCTTACACAGCTTCCAACCCAATCTCCCCATCCCCCTCCTGGAACATCCGCACAAAATCAATCTCCAAATAAGGATCCCGCTTCTCGGCTTCTTTGCGAATCTCTGAAAAATGATCCGGAACCTTTCCCTCACAAAATCCCAGGATAAGCCGGACCCGCTTTCGGGTATTGACACGCTTCCCCAAAGGCCCTCTGGCA
>JAGXKI010000061.1 GCA_018335295.1 bacterium
ATTTGAGGGAAAGCTGCAGGCCACAGGTCTGAAAATCGGAATCGTTCTCAGCCGGTACAATCAATTTGTCTCCCAACGGCTGCTGGAAGGAGCCTTGGAAGCTCTTTATAAACTGGGGGCGGAAGAGGAGAACCTTTCGGTTTTCAAAGTTCCCGGAGCGTTTGAAATACCTATGATAGCTAAAAAATTGTGCCGCCAGGGAAAAATGGATGGAGTCATCTGTCTGGGAGCTTTAATTAGAGGAGATACCCCCCATTTTGATTTCTTGAGTGCCGAAGTCACCAAAGGTTTAGCTCAAATTTCCATGGAAGAAGAAACTCCTGTTTCATATGGTATACTCACGGTGGAAACCATTGAACAAGGAATTGAACGAGCGGGAACCAAAGTAGGCAATAAAGGATACGATGCGGCCTTTGCACTGATAGAAACTCTGAATCTGATGAAAGAGGGTGGGCTTGATTGAGGTGAGTTTTTTTTATGGGAAAAAGAAGGAAAGCCCGGGAATGTTCGTTACAGATTCTATTCCAGTTGGATTTTATGGATGGAGATTTCCAACAAATCCAGGATCAATACTGGAGCCATCGGAAATTGTCCAAAGAGATTCAAGAGTACAGCAGATGGCTGATCTCCGGCATTTTATCCCATAAAGAAGAAATCGATGCTCTTATCGAGTCAGTCTCCCAGCACTGGAGTCTCTCCCGAATGACCGCGGTAGACCGGAATATTCTGCGTATGGCTGTTTTTGAACTGATTTATGAGAAGAGTGTAGTGTCGGCTGTAGTGATCAATGAGGCGATTGAGATAGCTAAAAAATACAGCACCTATGAAGCGGCTGATTTTGTCAACGGGATTCTGGATGCTGTCAGAAAGAAACGAAATAAATCCAAGAAGGAAATGAATGGCAAAAAACATGGGTGAAAAAAAAAGCAATCCTAACCTCACAAAAGACTCCAAGAGTGATCAGGAAAGGGCCAGGCAAGAGAAGATAAAAAAACTGGCCGAAAGAGGAGTAGAGCTTTTCCCTCGTAAGGTCCACACCACTCACTCGATCGAAGAGATTGTTTCCAATTATGACGAACTTTCCTACGAAGAACTCGAAAAGAAAAAGATACAAGTGACTGTGGCTGGCCGGATCACTTCCATCCGTAAAATGGGAAAAGCTTCTTTTTTCCATATGAGCAATAGTTGGAGTAAGCTGCAGGTCTACTTAAAAAAAGATAAAGTGGATAAAGAGAGTTTTGATATTTTCTCTCTCCTTGATATCGGAGATTTCGTGGCAGTCCAGGGGATTTTATTTAAAACCAGAACTCTTGAGTTGACTGTGTTGGCTGAATCTTTGACTTTTTTGGCCAAGTCCCTCCATCCTCTTCCGGAGAAGTGGCACGGACTTCAGGATGTGGAGCTTCGTTACCGTCAAAGATACCTGGACCTAATCATGAATCCTCAGGTGGCTCAGGTATTCAAGCTCAGGAGTCAAATGATCCGGAATATGAGGAGTTTTTTTGATCAAAGGGGATACTTGGAAGTGGAAACCCCTATGATCCAATCCATTCCAGGAGGAGCTCTGGCCCGACCCTTCAAGACCTATCACAATGCCCTGGGAGTGGACCTTTATTTAAGGGTGGCTCCCGAACTGTATTTGAAACGCCTGGTTGCGGGCGGGTTTGAAAAAGTCTATGAAATCAACCGTAATTTTCGCAATGAAGGGATTTCTTCAGAGCACAACCCCGAATTCACCATGCTGGAGTTTTACCAGGCATTCAGTGATTTCCACGATATGATGGAATTGACCGAGGAGCTGATCAATTATCTATGCCAAACCCTTTTGAACTCTGAAGAGTTGATTTACGGAGAGCATAAAATTTCTCTGAAAAGACCTTGGAAAAGGATAAAGTTCAGACAGGCCTTATTGGAGTACAGTGGGATCACTCCTGAACGGCTGGATAATAAAAAGGAAATCATTGAGTTGGCTTCTGGGCTGGCTCCGGAAAAAAAGCCTTTTTCCTACGGGAAAGCTCTGGATGTGATTTTTGATAAAAAGGTCAAGCAGAAGATAACTCACCCCACATTTCTCACTCATCATCCTGTGGAAGTTTCCCCTCTGGCGAAGGCTTCTCCAGAAAGCACCCAGGAAGTGGAGAGGTTTGAACTGGTCATGGGTGGGATGGAGGTCGCCAATGGGTTCAGTGAGCTCACGGACCCGGAGGAACAAAGAAAACGTTTCCAACAGCAGTTGGGAGAAAGAAAAAAGGGAGACCGGGAATCTCATATGATCGATGAGGACTACATCGAAGCTTTGGAATATGGGCTTCCTCCAACTGGAGGGGATGGAATCGGAGTGGATCGTCTGGTGATGCTTTTTACAAATCAGAAATCTATCCGAGAAGTCATTCTATTCCCTCTTCTTCGACCCAAATAATGAAATTCTTATTCCTGAATACCTGCGGGTCTTAGGTGAGGCCTCTTGACTCCTCTTCTGTAACTGGATAATCTAAGTTTCCATCATGAAATACGAATTTTTTGTAGCCAAGAGATATTTGACGGCCAAAAGAAAGCAGGCTTTCATTTCAGTTATTACTTTCATCTCTGTGCTGGGGATCACCATAGGAGTTATGGCTTTGGTGATCGCTCTCGGTTTGATCACAGGTTTTCAGTCTGACGTTCAGGATAAAATACTGGGGGCTACTTCGCATGTGATGGTTTCCGACCTCACCGGAGAGGGGTTGAAAGATTATTCTTCCATGATTTCCAAGATCCGGAAGGTAAAGGGAGTCAAAAATGCTTCTCCGGTGGCTTACAGTACAGTCCTTCTGAAAGGTCCCTATAAAAATACAGGAGCGATGTTGAAAGGCATTGATTTTGAATTAGAGAAGAAGACGTCTTCTTGGCTGAGGGAATTGGAGAGGGGAAATATCCCCTCACCCAAGGCGGCAAGGCCTGGGATGCTTTTGGGCCGGGAAATGGCGGTGGAAATCGGGGCCGGAGTCGGGGATGTGGTGACTGTTTTAACCTCTTCGTCCCGTCTTTCTCCCCTGGGGATGATGCCCAAAACGAAAAGATTTGTGGTTTCAGGAATTTTTCAAACAGGGCTCTATGAATTTGATTCTTCCACGGCCATGATTCCTCTGGAATCAGCCCAAAAGTTATTCGAGATGGGAGACCGGGTGAGCCTCATCCAGGTCAAAATCGAGGATATTTTTAAAGCTTCCCAGATAGAAAAAAGATTCAAAGAAATTCTGCCTTCGGAAACTTATGTCACCACTTGGATGGAATTGAACGAATCCCTTTTTTCCGCATTAAAACTGGAAAAGACGGTGATGTTTTTTACGATCACCCTGATTGTGGTGGTGGCCGCTTTGAATATAATCGCGACCTTGATTTTAATGGTGATGGAAAAGACCCGAGATATCGGTATACTTATGGCCATGGGCGCCACTTCTCAGAATATAAGAAAAATATTTTTCTTTCAGGGCGCTATAATCGGGATCATCGGAACTTCCCTCGGGGTAGGGCTGGGACTTTTATGGTGCTGGCTGGCCAACACTTTTCAATTGATTAAAGTCCCTGTGGATATATACCAGATTTCCTATGTTCCTTTTTATATCAAACCCCTGGACATGGGATTGATTATAGGGGTGACATTGTTGGTCAGTTTTCTCTCCACCCTGTTTCCTTCTTACCGGGCTTCTCGGGTGGACCCAGTGGATGCATTAAAGTATGAATAATATTCTTAAAGCTGAAAATTTAACCAAAAAATATCCTTTACCCAGGGGAAGCCTATGTGTTTTTGATGGCTTGCAGTTTGAGATTTCTCCAGGAGATTTGGTAGCCATCATGGGAGTTTCAGGTGTGGGCAAAACCACCCTCCTCAATTTGTTCGGAGCTTTGGATAAACCAACTCAGGGAAAAATTTTTCTGGAAGGAGAAGATATACTGACCAAGAGCGATAAAGAAATAGCGGAAATAAGAAATCAAAAAATTGGATTTATCTTCCAGTTCTATCATCTTCTTCCTGAATTCAATTCGTTAGAGAACGTGGCTTTTCCTCTGATGATAAAGGGAGTGGAAAAAAACGAATCTCTGGATAAAGCCTTTCATCTTCTCCAGGAAGTGGGTTTAGAGGGGAAGGAGCAGATGAAACCAGGCAAACTTTCTGGAGGAGAACAGCAAAGGGTGGCCATCGCTCGAGCTTTGGTTAACGAACCCAGTTTGCTTTTAGCCGATGAACCCACCGGGAATTTAGATAGGAATACAGAGGAGAAAATATTAAAACTTGTCCAGAATTTACATCAAAGGAAAGGTTTGGCTTCTATCCTTGTGACCCACAATGAAAAAGTAGCCCGGTTTTGCCAAAAAGTGTACTTAATGGAAGGGGGTGGTTTGAAACAATTATCTGATTTTTGAAGTTGTAAAAAGTGAAAGAGAGAAGATGAAAGGGGTTTTGAGAGACCCATCAGCTGTTTTGAAAAAATGATATAATTATGTTATAAGGAATGTAAAATGAGAAAGATAGCTTTAGCCGTCATTTTAATCAGTCTGCCATTTCTTCTTTTTGGACAGGAAGTTATTGAGAAGATTGAAATTCAAGGGAATGAACGCGTCACTAGAGAAACCATTATGTATTATATTTCTCTAGAAGAAGGGGATTTATACAACCGGAATATATTGAGAAAAGATTTTAAGGTGTTATGGTCCACTGGTTTTTTCTCTGACATCAAGATAAAGGAAGAAGAAGGAACCCGGGGAAAAATTGTCAAAATTATCGTGGAAGAGAATCCGGTCATTCAAAATATTGTTTACAAGACAGGAAAGAAGGTTAAAAAAGATGATATTGTTAACAAATTAAAAGAAGAAGACAAATACATCCTCCCTTATTCTTATTACAGTGAACACAAGATCAAAGGAATCAAGAAGACCATCCAGGATTTACTGACAGAGAAAGGGCTGACTTCAGGGAAGGTGAAAGTGAATGTGAATAAAAAAGGGGAAAACGAGGTCGAAGTGGTCTTTGATATCAATGAAGGCCCCAAAGTCAAAGTAGGGGAGATTGAGTTTGTAGGAGAACCGAAAGTTCTGGAAAGCACTCTGGAGTGGACCATGAAAGAGAACAAAGAACACAATCTCATCTCCTGGATCATGGGGAAAGATGTGTTCAAAAAGAATAAACTCAGCGACGATTTAGCGGCGGTAAAGAAAAAGCTGCGCCAGAACGGATACATGGAAGCCAGTCTGGGAGAACCCCGCATTGAAGAGGTCACCAAACGGTCCATTTTCTTCAAGAAACAGACCATGAAGAAGCTGGTGATTCCTGTGGATGCAGGCTATCTCTATTTTGTGGGGGATATAAACATTGAAGGAAATAAAGTTATTTCCAGTGAGCATATCCGCAACCAAATCGGGTTTGAAAAGGGAAACGTCTACAGCATCAAGGTGAGAGAGAAAGCTGTGGAAGAGATAGGAAAATTGTACAGAAATCTGGGGTATCTTTATGCTCAGGTGATTCCTGTGGAAAATTTGGATCCTAAGAGAAAAAGGGTGAATCTAACGATAAGAATTCAGGAAGGAGAAGTGGCCTACCTTCACCGGTTGAAATTTAAAGGAAATACTTACACAAAGGATAAGGTCATAAGACGGGAGATGATGCTGAACGAAGGAAATCGGTTCATGTTCTCTCTCTTCCAGGACAGCCTCCGTCGGATCAAGCAGTTAGGGCTGGTGGAAATAACCCAGGACCCCAAGATTCAACCCAATCCTGAAAATCCTTCTCAAATTGATGTGACACTCGATGTTAAAGAGCTGCAGAGAAACAATATACAGTTTACCGCAGGGTACAGCGGATACCAGGGCCCTTTCATTTCCTTGAGTTACTCCACGGTGAATTTCCTTGGAGCGGGTGAAAAGGTTGAACTTAAAGCTCAGCATGGAAAGAGGATCAAGAACTACATGTTTGGCTTCACCGAGCCTTATATGTTTGATCGTCCCATAAGTTTAGGCTTTAAAATCTACAATAGGGACATGATCTACCCCTATCTTTACAGGCGACAAGGGAAAGGAGTCGACCTAAACTTGGGAGCCCGAATAAAAGGATATTGGAGAACAAAGATTGTCTATTCCTATGAATTGGTCAACGTCCAGCTCCCTGAAGATCGAGAAGGGGGCGGATACCCGGGCTATGATCCCATTTATTATTCTATGTTTGGATTGGGAAATTACAACATAAGCAGCATTACTCCAACCATATATAGGTCCACAGTGGATAGCCCCTTGACTCCAACGAGAGGAACTAAATACTTGGCTTCCTTGAAATATGCGGGAACCTTCTTGGGAGGGGATATCAGCATCCTCAAACCCAGACTGGAATGGACCTTTTTCCAACCGTCCATTTATAACCATGTCCTTGGACTTCATGCCGAGTATAAGTTTATAAGCCCTATCGGTGATTCTCGGGTTCCCTTCTGGGAAAGATTTTATCTGGGTGGAGAAAGGTCCATCCGGGGATACCGAATCTATACTATCGGGCCCCGAAGCGAAAGAGGAACCAATATTGGGGGTGAAAAATCCCTTGTTTTGAACGCCGAGTACAACATTCCTGTAGGAGGACCTGTCTACGCTATATTCTTCTATGATATGGGGAATGCCTACGCTGGCGATGAAAAGGTGAGCTTTAAAAACATGTATTCATCCGCTGGATTGGAGATGAGAGTTTTTGTGCCCGCATTAAGGGTTCCTTTCCGGCTTATTTTTGCCTATAATTCTCCCACTATTTACAAAGATGACTCCAATTTTGCCTTTCGTTTTGCCATTGGAACCACTTTTTAATATATCCTGAATAAGATATAACTTAGCTATGTGCTAAATAATTTAAGGAGGTAAAAGATGCGAGCAAGTAGACGGAACACAATCATTCTCTCGATTATCATGATGGTCGGACTGGTATCTTTAGGTTTTGCCCAGGAAGAAAAGATGAAAGTTGGAGTAGTGAATTCCAATGAGGTGCTGCAGAAATCTGAAGAAGGAAAGAGAGTCCTTTCCCAGTTGGAGAAAAAAAGAGATGAAAAGAGGGAGCAGTTGGAACAATTGGATAAAGAAATTCGTGAACTTCAATCCAAGCTCAACACTCAAAGAATGTCTTTAAGCTCTGAAGCCGTAACCCAGCTACGGAATGATATTGAAGAAAAACAGACCCGAAGAAAGCGGATGGCCGAGGATATGGACAGAGAGATGCAAAATCTGAGCCAGAGGTTGTTCCAAAGAGTTCAAAAAGAACTGTTGCCCATCATTGAGGAGATTGGGAAGGAAAAGAACTTGGACTTGATCTTTGATTTGAGCCAGAGCGGGGTCATTTATTTTAAGCCCACCATTAATCTGACTGCCCAGGTGATAGAGAGATACGATGCCCAAAAATCCGCAGAGAAATAAAGGGCTTCTGGACATCGAAAAAATTCAGAAACTACTTCCTCATCGTTATCCTTTTCTTTTAGTGGACAGGGTCTTAGAGATGGAGAAGGGGAAATCTCTGGTGGCTGTCAAAAATGTCACCAGTAATGAGCCGTTTTTCCAGGGCCACTTTCCTTCTATGAAAGTGATGCCCGGAGTTTTGATCGTGGAAGCATTGGCTCAAGCGGGAGGAATTCTTCTTTTCCATTCCGTCCCGGAGCCCCAGAATAGGCTTGCTTTTCTGAGTAAGATTGAAAAAGCCAAGTTCCGGAAGCCGGTGATTCCGGGTGATCAATTGAGATTGAAAGTAGAGTTAATTAAATTGAGAGATAAATACAGTCATTTCAAAGGAGAAGCTTCGGTGGAAGGAGTGACAGTGACAGAAGGTGAAGTGACGGCTACTCTTCTTGATTATGAAAAGGTGAATGAACAAACATGATTGTTTTGTCCATCCCCATTCTCAAGTGCACCCTCAGGCTCAGTTAGATTCGGGAGTTTATATAGGGCCTGATTGCTGCATCGGAGAAAATGTAATCATCCATAAAAACACAAGATTGGATGCCCATGTTTTCATTGGGGGATGGACAGAAATAGGCCGGGAGTGCCATTTTTTCCCTTTCTCATCTATAGGAACAGAGCCCCAAGATGTAACCTATCAAGGGGAAAAAACCCTCGTTAAAATCGGGGATAAGAATGTGTTTAGGGAATTTATAACCGTTCACAGAGGAACCATTAAAGGGAGAAAGGCCACCGCTATCGGGAATAACAATTATTTTATGGCCTATTCTCACATCGCTCATGACTGCCGAGTAGGGAGTGAGACCGTCTTTATCAACGGAGCCACTCTGGGGGGACATGTAGAAGTCCAGGATTTTGCCACAGTGGGAGCCTTTAGTGGAATTCATCAATTTTGCCGGATAGGCAAATTCGCTTATATTGGAGGTTTTTCTGTCCTTACTCAGGATGTGGTCCCCTTCTGCCGGGTGGCGGGAAGCCGTCCTCCCCTTTTTTATGGGGTAAATGCTCTGGGCCTTCGCCGGAAGGGAGTATCCAAAGATAGAATTAGAAATATTAAAGGAATGTTGAAAATAATCTTTCATTCCAACCTGACCACAAGGAAGGCCGTAGAAAAAATTGAAAAAGAATTTCCTCAAACAAAAGATAGGGAAGAATTCATCCAGTTCATCCGTGTATCCGAGAGAGGAATCTTAAAAAAGGCCTCCGAAGAATGAAAAAACAGATCGGGATTATTGCTGGTTCCGGTGATTTTCCGGATTTTGTTGTGGAAAAAGCTCTTCAGACAGGCTTCCACTGTGTGGTGGCTGGGATAAAAGGAGAGGCGGATCCTCTAATTGAAAACAAGGTTTCTCTGTTCAAATGGTTTGATGTGGAGGATATTTTTTCATTGATTTCTTTTTTTAAACAGAATGCGATTAAAGAAATTTTATTTGCCGGCAAGATCGATCCCAGAGTGATATTCCAAAAAAAAGAGCTGCTTCAGGAGCTTGAAGAGAGGGGAGAAGAAAGAAAGCCTTCCCATCTTATCGGCAAAGTGATTGATTTAATGGAACAGCAGGGGATGGAGGTACAAGACCCCCGTCCTTTTATCTCTCCCCTTTTTTGTAAAGAAGGCCGCCTCAATAAAATCGAAATCTCTTCCGAGGTAAAAGAAAACATTGAATTCGGCTGGAAAACAGCCAAAAGCATGGCGGATATGGATATTGGCCAAACCGTGGTTGTAAAAGAGAAGACAGTCGTGGCTGTTGAAGGAATGGAAGGAACAGACCAAGCTATCCAAAGAGGAGGGAAGTTGGCTGGAGAAGGAACAGTGGTGGTCAAAGTCATCCGGTCAAGCCAAGACTATAGGGTGGATTTGCCGGCCGTGGGTTTGAATACAGTAAAAAGTTTGGTGAACAGCCAGTCCGCTGCTCTGTGTTTGGAGGCTGGAGCCATGCCTTTTTTCAGGAAACAAGAATCTATTTCTCTGGCTGATTCTTACAAAATTTCCTTAGTAGCCAAAAGCTCATAATTTTGATAAAGTTATATACTTATGGATAAAGTAAAAGTCGGAATCATTGGAGTCGGTTATTTAGGGACCCAGCATGCCCGGATTCTCTCCTACTTAGAGGAAGCTGAGTTAATAGGAGTGGCCGATATAGATTTCAAGAAAGCTGTGGAGATTGGAAACCGTCATGGAGTGAAGTATTACCAGGATTATGAAAAAATGCTGGATGAGATTGATGCAGGAATCGTGGCCACTCCCACCTCCGACCATTATTCCATCGCTATGAAACTCCTCCAAGAAGGGAAATCGGTTTTGATCGAGAAGCCCATCACTGAGAATGTTAAACAGGCAGAAAAAGTGGTCGGTTTGGCCCAGAAGAACGGGAGTGTGCTTCATGTGGGGCATTTGGAACGATTCAACCCCGCAGTTGAAGCTATCGAAGGAATGATTTCTGAACCCAAGTTTATTGAAGTTCAGAGGTTAGGCTCGTTTTCAGCTCGCTCGTTGGATATCGATGTAGTTTTGGATCTCATGATTCATGACCTGGATATAATATTGGCATTGACTCAGGATGAAGTGAAAGTGATCCGGTCTTCAGGGATCCATGTCCTTTCAGAAAAGATTGATATCGCTAGTGCTCGCTTGGAATTCAGCTCCGGGTGTATTGCTACCCTCACAGCCAGCCGGGTTCACCAGGGAAAGGTGCGAAAACTTCGGATATTTGAGCCCACTTCTTATTATTCTGTGGATTACATTGATCAGGAGGTCAAGATATTTCCTCTCAACGGCCGTCAGACTGACATTAAAACTCTAAAGATAAACAAAGAAGAGCCACTGAAAAAAGAACTTATCAATTTTTTTCAATGTATTCAGGATAAAAAGCGAAGAAAGGTCAACGGAGAAGAAGCTCTGCGAGCCCTTAAGCTGGCCTACAGTGTCCTGGACGAAGTGGAATTTTGATCTAGTTGATTTCTCCCGGACGGCGGCGGATGAATTGAATGTGGATTCGGTCTTGTCTTTCTTCTTCGATCCGGGCGGTCTCAAATCGGGATTGAGATAGATATTTGAGATGGGCTCGGAGGTAGGCCACCCCCTGTTCACAAAGAAAATCCAGCCATGTGCCTTGAGCTGTCTCATCCATAAGTTCAGGTGTTTCCTCCACATAGGTCATTTTCCGTCGGGAAGAAAGTCTTCTCGCCCGAGAGGATTTTCTCTTGGCATAAAGATTCACTCCTTTATAGAGTTCTAACCGGGCCAGATGGGGCTGCCATCGGGCTGCCCACCGAAAATAGCGGGTGTAGAATTTTTGATTGGAAGTTTTGATTTTTTCTCTGCTGTTTAATTCTTTGATGATGAACTCTTTGAGTTGTTGAGCCGCTTTTTTCCATTTCTCGTAGAGAGAAAGATTCAA
>JAGXKI010000062.1 GCA_018335295.1 bacterium
GATCCTACCAACGAAACGATTAAAAAAAGCACACAAAGAGGATAGCGAGGAGTTTTCATGTGGATCCTCCTTTAAATTTCATGAAAATATATAGGGATGTGATACCAATTTCGCTTTGTTTTCATCCTATAAGCAGAAGCCTTCAAAATGATACCGGGGAAAACAAATTTATTCAATGAGAAATCTTTGAAATATATTAATCATTCGAAAATTCCCGGCGGATAATATTTTTTTTGGAGGGGTCCTGTAAAGGTCAAAAAGTTTGCTTGTCCCGATATCTTCTTTTCTCTATAATCATAAAAGAAGAGGGAATATGAAAATTTCCGACCTCCCCATCAAAGGAAACATCCACACCGACGAGGCAGCACTGAAACGTTTAAGCCGGGATGCCAGTTCCTACAGGATCAAGCCACACCTAATAGCCGAACCTGGAAATGAAGAAGACGTACTTAAGGTCCTTGAGTACACACAAAAAAAAGGCGGGAACATCACATGCCGCTCCGGAGGAAGCGGACTGAGTGGGGCTGCAGTAGGCACTGATATCATTTTGAATTTCAAGCCTCTCATGAATAAGATGCGCCGTAGGGGGGAGGAAATGGTCGCCGAGCCAGGAGCTGTCCTCAAAGACTTTCTCCAGAAGGTCAATAATCAAGGATTGATGCTGCCCGCCGTCCCCTCCAGCAGCGCCTGGTGTGCTTTGGGTGGTAACATCGGCACCCGATCGACAGGCCCCAGGACTGCTCGTTACGGGACCATCGACTTCTTTGTTTCCTCCCTGCGGTTTATCACTGCCGGGGGAGAGATTGTGGATACCCGGGAAAAACTTCCCGATTTTTTTGAAAATGGACTTTTAAAAATTCGGGACCGATTCCTGGCAGACCAAAAAAGCCGCCAACTCTTCGAGCAAAGGCCGTTCATAGCGGGAGGCTACAATATACAGGCTTTCTCTCAATATGAAGATCCCAAGGAGCTGACCACCCATCTCTTAGTAGGAAGTATCGGAACCCTGGCCATCGTCACCGAAATTCGACTCAAGCTCATCCCTTTCCGTCCTTCTCTCGGAACCTATGTTGCTTTTTTTCGCAGTCTGGATGAGCTCGGATCAGCCATCAAGAAAATCAGCGATCTTTGTCCATCGGCCATGGAATTCGTGGATGCTACCACCCTTTCCCATATCCAAGGACGAATCCTTAATGCCTCGGATGCAAGTATCACCGGAGCGCTGTTGGTGGAATTCGATGAATCCAGCGAACAGGCTGAACGCGGCCGGGCTGTTCTGGAATCCTTCGACCTTTCCCGGCTTCGCACGATCCCTGTTGGCAGCAAAGACGAAGCAGACCTCTGGGGTGAACGCCGCCGAATTCTTCCCTCCCTCTGGGGCCATGCGAGAAAGAAGAACTGGATTCTCCCCTCCATCATCGATGATGTGGCTATCCACCTGAACAGCTTCCCTTCTGTATTCCGAGATCTCCGGCAGCTCATGGCCGATTTGGGCCATGAGATCGCTATCTTTGGTCACATCGGTTTTGGCAGCCTCCATGCCCGGCCTTTTTTTGAACCTCAGAGGGGAGATTTAGTGGAGCAAATTATGACTGTTTCCCGCGAAACCTTCCAGCTTCTTCAAAAATACGGGGGGACTCTTGTCGGAGAACACAACGCAGGCCGTTCCCGTTCAGCTTATCTGGAGATGGAACTGGGAAAAGCCTTCGGTTATTTACGGGACCTCAAACAACTTTTCGACCCCGATGATGTTCTCAATCCCAATACCCTCTTTGACTTAGACCCCATCACATCTCATATGGACCTGAGCCGCTGATCAATGCTTTTTTATGTTGACCGGTTATTTAACCTGTGATATCTCAATGCCGTTAAATTGAGGAGATAGATGATTAAAAAAATGAAAAATATTCTTATCATAAACAACAGCCTTGATAAAAATAATTTTGACTTTGTCAAAAACATAACCAAAGTGGTCAGCTGTCCAGGTATTCATTATTCAGAAATAACCCCTGACATTTTAAAGGGTTACGAAGGAATAATACTAAGCGGCAACTCCCTAGAAGAAGAAAATGCGGTTAAAAGGAATATTCCCTATTATCAATGGATTATGGATACGGAGAAAGCAGTGCTGGGCATCTGTGCAGGACACCAGATCATAGCCAAATTATTTGGATCCCAGATCATCCACAGAAAAAACAAACATATGGGAATGTGTGATGTCTTTGTTGATAATCCTTCTCCGATACTCAATGGATGCAGCAAAAAATTTATCGTCTATCATTTGCACAAGGATATCGGGAGGCTTCCCCAAGTTTTTATGCTTCTCGCCCATTCTCATAATAATGAAGTGGAAGTGATGAAGCACCGGTCAAGACCGATTTGGGGGATACAATTTCATCCAGAGAAGACAAAGAAAGGGAGGCTGATCCTAAAGAATTTCACCAAATTAGTATAAAAGTTTTATTGGAGAAATTCTCATCATTTGATCCAGTTGATTTGGATGTATTCCCTGTTTTAACAAGCTTTTTTTGAAAGCCTTGAGTGCTTGAGGGGCTTTGTGGACCGGCTGTCCGCTGTCACTTGCCATAACCCAATTGGCGTCCGGATGATCCTTAATTGTTTGAGCCATTTTTTCTATGGAAGTCGCTCGGCTCATTTGGGAAAAATGAGAAACCTCAAACCATGTATTCTTGCCCTTTATTTTTTCAACATCTGCTTGGTTTATAGCCGGAGTATAGAAATGAGCGTGGTTAACAAGAATCCGGACGTTAACCTGTTTTTCCTGGATTGAGTTCACGAGGATTTTGATTTCTTCTGCTGATACGTGGCCTGTCCCCAATACCACCTTCTTATTGTGAAGAATTTTGAGGATTTCGGACATGGGTCCAACCAGGTCTTTTCCTTGGGCAATCCGGATTCCTTTTTCCGGAAATTTCTTTGTTTTAGGCTCTTGGAACTCAAATCTCCCAAGAGGTTTATGCGCTGCTGCATGGATTGTGGGAAGCCATACAATTTTTCCTCCCAGAGCACAGCAGGCATCTACAGCATAGGGATTAAGGCCTCCCACAAAATAATTGAGGACAACCCCGCCGAAAACGTTTATCTCAAACTTTTTATTCAGCTCATTTGCCAGTTCTGTGGTGCTTCCGTGGTGAGCCTTTAAAACGATGCCGGACATACCGGCAGCCTGACAGGCCTCAGCAGTCTGTGCCGCATCTCCCCATCTGTTAAAGATGCTCGGTGAAGCATGCACATGGACATCATAAACACCTTTCATTTTTTGATTTTCTGGTCAATCCACTGAAGGATTCTTTGAATAAGATTTTGAAACGGATCACAGTCGTCGCACATCCATTCGGTATGGCCGGCATGCGGTATGATAAAGAGTTCTTTAGGACCGGGGTATTTTTCATAAAGGGAGTTCGCTTCCGAAAGAGGATGCAGTTTGTTTTTTTCTCCGTGTACCACCAGCAGAGGTAGGGGAGGGAGATGGTTCAATTGGGCTTCAGGATTGTAATGTAGAAGAGAATAACCAAAATGAAGTTCCACTTTGCCTCCAAATCCTTTTGTCTTGAATAACACATCATTGACATATTTTTGGGTTACCTCATCCAGGGGGTATATCTTGAACGGATCCACCCTTTTGATCTCTCCTGTTTGCACTTCTTCTTTTCTGAGTTTGTGAAGCCAGTTCATGAACTCTTTCCACTGCCCTTCGGTTCGCCTCTCTTTGAGAAACCTGTATCCGTTGTAAAAGCCGTTGATGCAGATCAATCCGGCAAGTTGAGGAATCTCGTCAGCCGCCTGAAGGATTAATCCTGCTCCCATACCCCAACCTATAAGCACTAAGTTTCTCCCTTTCATCTCTTTCTGCAATGAGAGGTAGAGGGCCGCATTTTCAATGTCCCTGATTTGTTCTTGAAGCAGCACGCGCCGGCGTTCACCGCCGCTTTTCGCAAAACCTCTGTAATCAAAGCCAAAGCAAATGTATCCTTTTTGGGTTAAAGCTCTAGCAAACCTTGCTGGGTGTATGGCGTTTAACCCCAGAAAACCGGAGCAGGTCATGACGATAGGATTTTTTTCTTGGGTCTTTACTTCGGAAGGATAATAAAAAGTTCCGTTAAGTTTAATCCCGTCACTGAAAAACCAGACTTCTTTTTCTTTCATACCAGACACCATCCTTTTCTCTTTTATGCTTTTTTGCGTTTAACCTTAAAATCTTCAAATCTTATGGGGCGATCTTCCGTCTTTCTTTTCAGTTTACTATTATTCAAGTCCTCCTCTCAAATCTAATCAGATCATTTATCCTTGAACAGCGGCAATGTATTTATCAGAATCGATAAGGACTTCCACCAAAGCCGGTAGAGGTGAGTCTAAAGCCTCTCTTAATGCCTTATCAAGTTGCTCGGCCTTTTCCACTCGAATCCCCAACCCTCCACAAGAGGAAGCCATCTCGGCAAGATTTGGATTTGGAAAACTCACATTGTATTCAGGATATCCATATTCTTCCTGCTCTTTTTTGATGTTTTTTAACTTTTTATCATTAAAAACCACCACCGTAATGGGAAGTTTGTTGTGGACAGCGGTAGTGAACTCCATTCCCACCATACCAAAGCCCCCGTCGCCTGTATAAGCGATCACCTGACGATTCGGTTGAGCAAACTGAGACGCCACGGCCCCAGGAATCCCGAATCCCATCCCTGCCATGTTGGCACAGAAAAGAGTTTGCTGGCCTTCACATACAAATCGTTTAAAGAACCAGTAAGTGTGATCTCCGACATCAGAGCATATCAGTGCATCCTCAGCAATTTGCCTTTTCATAGCTTGAATCACAGCCCCCGGATAAACAGGATGCTGTTTGTTTTTTGCATCTTTCTCCAATACCGCTTGATACTTTTTATGGGCTTTTTTTATGGCTTCCCGATAATTTTTATCTATATTTCTTTTTGGCGCTTCTTTTTTTAACATCTTTATCACCCGGGAAGCATCCCCCACTATTCCCAGTTTGACCGGAAATGTTTTGCCTACTTTTGTGGCATCAATATCTACCTGGATAATATCAACATCTGGAACCAACTGCCGCTGTCTGAATCCACTCCCCAGGATTATGATTAAATCAGACTGGGCTACGATTTTAGGCGCGAAACTGTTACCAATAGAGCCAAGCACCCCCAGGACAAGCTCATCAGATTCAGGCACCACTCCCTTGGCCCTTGATGTGGTAGCAATGGGAGCACCGATATGCCTGGCAAGCTCCAAAAGTTCTCTACCGCAGTGCCGCGCTCCCCATCCTGCAAAAAGAAGGGGCCGTTTGCTTTTTTCGATCAATCCAGCCGCTTTTTTAACTTCTTCCCCTGGATAGAGATCTGGATAAAACAGATGATGTTTCGGTTCCCAAATTTTTTCTCCTAACGGTTCTTCCAGCACATCGGTGGGAAGGCTTAATGCAGCAGGGCCGGGAGCGGCGTAGGCTTTTTTTATTCCGTGATTCAATACACTTAATGCCTGTCCGGGATTGCTGACTAATTCTGAATAGATACAAAAAGTTTTAAAAATATCTACTTCAGCGATCTCCTGGAGAGATTCGCTTCCTAAAAAGACTTTGGAGACCTGACCCATGAGAGCGAGAAGGGGAGCCCGGTCCGTGGCTGCATCCATAATGCCGGTGATGAGGTTGGTGGCTCCGGGACCTGCAATTGACATGCATACCCCTAGCTCACCTGTAAGTTTAGCATGGGCTGAAGCCATAAATGCAGCCGATTCTTCATGCCGGGTCAAAATAAGGTCAATATCCGGATTTTTCCGAATGGCTTCTGTTAGAGGTAAGTTTGATTGGCCTGGAATACCAAAAACACGTTTGACTCCATAGGCAATGAGCTGTTCCACTATTTTTTCAGCAACGTTGGTTTTGGCTTCATCCGCTGTCTTTTCCCCTTCAATTAAAATAAAAGCTGACTTGGGCGCCCCGCATTGAGGGCAAGTCCAATCATCGGGGAGTTCCTCAAAAGGAGTTTTTTCTCTGGCTTCATCATATATATAACCACATACAGTACATTTCCATTTTTTCATGCTTACCTCCTCTTTTACCAAAGATTAATGAAAATATAAAATCCTTAAAACAAAACCATCTTTATAGTGAAAAACCACGATTTGGCTAAATTTTTATAAAGGTCTAAGTATCCTCATCCCTGTTCTTTTGGCCCGCCACACCAGGTTCGGTCATTTTTTCAGGGTCTAATATTTCTTTGATCTGCTTTTCAGTAAAGAGTTTCTTCTCTTTCATAACCTGAATGATTGTTTTATTACTGGCAAGGGCCTCCTTAGCAATTTCAGCCGATTTACGATATCCAATATGGGGAGACAAGGCCGCAGCGATTCCCGTGCTGCTTTCAGCATAGGCTCGGGCTCTTTCAGGATTCACTTTAATCCCCTCCACACACCTTTTCTTTACCTGGACTAAAGCATTCCCTAAAATTTCAATCGATAAATTTATATTAAACGATATAATGGGCATCATCACGTTCACCTCCAACTGTCCCGCATGCGCTGCACTCATGACCGCTGTATCACATCCCATAACCTGATAGCCCACCATATTCATCATTTCTAGTATGGATGGATTTACCTTTCCCGGCATAATGGAAGAACCTGGAGCGACAGAGGGAAGTTTTATTTCTGCTATTCCTGTGTTCGGACCAGAAGAAAGCAGCCGAAGGTCATTGGAGATTCGTACCATTTCAACCGCTACATTTCGGAGAGCCGAAGCTATTTCTGTAAAAGGCCTCATGCTCTGCATGGCTTCCCGTAAGTCCTCGGCCTGGTTTAAGGCAAATCCCGTTAAATCAGATAACTTTTCTACTACTTTTTTCCTGTAACCGGGAGTCGTATTGACCCCGGTCCCCACCGCACTTCCTCCTATTCCAAGATCCAGAAGGGATTTAGAAGCGTGGTTGAGGAAATGTTCTGACTTTTCTAAAGCTTTTCCATAGGCTTTGAATTCCTGACCTAGTCTAATAGGGGCTGCATCCTGTAAGTGAGTCCTCCCTGATTTTAAAATTCGGTCAAACTCATCCGCTTTTCTGAAAAAGGACTCTTTCAAGTCCTTGAGAGAACCCCACATTTTTTTTCTCAACAGAAAAAGGGCCGCCAGCCGCATGGAGGTAGGAAAGACATCGTTGGTGCTTTGTCCCATATTCACATGATCGTTAGGATGAATCAATCGGTATTGCCCCTTTTTTCCACCTAGGATCTCTTCTGCTCGATTAGCGATCAATTCATTGCAGTTCATATGAAATGAAGTCCCTGCTCCCATCTGAAAAACATCGACCACAAATTGGTCTCTCAAACTCCCTTCCAGAATTTCATCACAGGCTCTAACCACAGCATCCTTTTTATTCTTCTCCAGTCTTCCCAGCTCGTAATGACTCAAGGCCGCCGCTTTTTTTATCAGGACCATACTTTCAACCATGAGGGGATGCTGCCTTAACCCACTGATGGGGAAATTATCTATAGCTCTTTGAGTTTGGATGCCGTAGTAAGCTTTCTCGGGAACCCTCACTTCCCCCAAAGAATCCCTTTCTTTTCTCATTTTATGATCCATCAATCAAAACTTATCGGTACAGAAATCGGTTATTTTATTTATGCGGGAACCACTGCCCAAAATCCCCTTTGAGAGGGTAAGAGGAATAAAAAAGAAAGTCAAGAACAAATGCTTGATACCCAGAACCCTATTTATTTATTGACAAATAAAATCCATATCTTTAGAGTGGAATCAATTTAAAAGGGAGCTGAAATTGATTCACGAATACGAAGCCGTCATTATCGGATCAGGAGGGGCTGGACTCTATGCGGCACTGGAAGCCAGCAAAAAAGCAAAAACCGCTGTCCTCTCCAAACTCTATCCTATCCGTTCTCACACTGGGGCGGCCCAAGGGGGGATTAGTGCGGCCCTCGGAAATGTGGAGGAAGACAAGCCCGAATGGCATGCCTTTGACACCGTCAAAGGGGGAGATTATCTTGTTGACCAAAATGCGGCCAATATTTTGGCGGAAACATCGGTTCAAGCGGTCTATGATCTAGAGAATCGGGGCCTTCCCTTCAACCGAACTCCTGAAGGTCTGATCGATCAGCGCCGCTTCGGAGGACACACCCGGAATTTCGGCCAAGCTCCAGTGAGGCGGGCCTGTTACGCAGCTGACAGAACCGGACATATGATACTGCAGACTCTTTATCAGCAGTGCATTAAAAACAATGTTTCCTTTTTTGATGAATTTCACATAGTGGATGTGATCCTCGACCAGAAAAAGTGCGGCGGAATCATAGCCCTGGAGCTTGCTACAGGGGATATCCATATATTCAAATCAAAAGCGGTTCTGTTTGCCACCGGAGGATTCGGCCGCATGTTCAGCATTACCTCGAATGCGTATGCCAACACAGGCGACGGACCCGCCCTCCTTTTGCGCAAGGGCGTCCCCCTGGAAGACTTAGAGTTTTTTCAGTTTCACCCCACTGGAATCTATGGAATGGGCATCCTTATCACTGAAGGAGTCAGAGGAGAAGGGGGGATTCTGAGAAACCAGGATGGGGAACGGTTTATGGAGCAATACGCTCCCAAACTTCTGGACTTAGCTCCCAGGGATATGATTGCCCGGGCCATAATGAACCAAATCAGTAAGGGAAAGGGAATCAAAGGGGATCAATCCATATACGATTATGTCCACCTTGATGCCACTCATTTAGGAGCAGAGGTTATCGAAGAGAAACTGCCTGAAATTTCTGATTTCAGCAAGACTTATTTAGGAATAGACCCGGCTAAAAAACCGATTCCAGTCCAACCCACCGCTCATTATGCTATGGGAGGAATTCCCACAGATGAAAACGGAAGAGTGGCTGCTGATGGAAAAGGATCATTTTATGAGGGATTGTATGCGGCGGGGGAGTGCGCGTGTGTTTCTGTGCACGGCGCAAACCGGCTAGGGACAAACAGTTTGGTTGATCTAATCGTATTCGGAAAAAGAGCCGGCGTTGAAATGGCTAAATTTGTCCATGGTTCACATTTTCTCCGTTTTCCCAAACACCCACCTAAATCTGGGAAAGCACTGATAGAAAAGTTAAAGGAGAACAGGAATGGTCCTCAACCAGAAAAAATTCGCTCTCAACTCCAAAAGTATATGACCGAAAAGGTGGGAGTATACCGTGGAGAAGAAGACATGCAAAAAGCTTTGACTGTCATCAACCACCTAAGAGAAGAATATAAAAAAGTCTCTCTACAAGATACCAACAAACCGTTTAACACGCATCTTCTTGAGTTATTAGAGCTGGGCAATCTCCTTGACCTTGCCTATGCCACCGCGTTTTGTGCCTTAGACCGAAAAGAAACCCGAGGAGCTCATGCACGAAATGATTATCCCGAAAGGGATGATAAAAATTGGCTCAAACACACCTTGGCTTGGCTCAAAGATGATAGAGTATCCGTTAGTGCGAAACCAGTCGATATCGTCAAATGGAAGCCTAAACCACGAAAATATTAGAAAGGATATTTCATATAAACCATGAAAATCACCATCGAGATCAAACGATTTAACCCGGAAAAGGAAAAAAAATCCTATTATCAAAAATATAAAGTGGATGCTGACCCTAACGACCGACTTCTTGACATCCTCATGGTTATTAAAAGAAGGATTGATCCCTCTTTGAGTTTCAGAAAAAGTTGCGGTCACGGAGTGTGCGGCTCTGACGCAATGGTTATAAACGGAAAGGAAGGTCTTGCCTGCAAGACTCTCGTTAAAAAAGTCGCAGATAAGGAAGGAGCTTACATTAGAATTGAACCTCTGCGGACTCTTCCTGTTCAAAGGGATCTTATGGTGGACCAAAAAAAATTTTTTAAAAATTACCGCAAGGTCAAACCCTTTTTCATCAATGAAAAAGAGGTGAGTGAAAAAGAAAGGATGCAGAGTCCCCAAGAGAGAAAAAAAATTGACCAGGCCACAAAATGCATTCTCTGTGTCTCCTGTTATTCTGCCTGTCCTGTTATCCAAAAGGAAAATCCGATGTATATAGGACCTGCATCCATCGTTCAGGCTGCCCGGTTCATAGATGATTCAAGGGATAATGGATTTGACCAAAGACTCCCTGAGCTCGATTCCCCGGACGGAGTTTGGTCATGTAAAAACTATTTTTTCTGCACTCAGGTATGTCCCCGAGACATTCAAGTCACAAAAATTATCAACATGACTAAAAAGAAAATAAAAGATTTTAATAATTAGGGGGCACCCCGTGGCATTTTATTTATTATCAACAAGTTAATTCATTTTTCCCTATAAAAAATAGCCTTAGATGATATTTTTAGAGGAAAAGTTGCAAACCAAAAGATAAAATGGCAACAGCTCATCATACATTTTAGGTGCCTTTTTGCCCCTTGAAAATAAGGTTTAAGAGCCAAAATCGACCATTCAAATGGGCTATTTCTTTTATAATTATAAACTTAGCATGGTGTGATCTCTTAAACTCTACGCCGGGGATAGGAACCGTAGAAAAAATCGTCGCCCTTGATGGATAATCTCTGAAGAGCTCTGGAGCGTGAAGACCCCTTTCGGATCAGATTGTGAAAAAAGTTGGAGGGTTTGCTGTAGGGACAAACCGAGAGGCAGACCGCACAATCAGTCCCGCATTTTCTCCAGAATCTGTAGCATTCTTCCCGGTTTATGGTCCATTTAAGGACTCCATTTTCCTCTCTCTTTTCTCCAAAAGAAATAGCTTGGGCCGGGCAGTTCCGGGCACATTTCTCAC
>JAGXKI010000063.1 GCA_018335295.1 bacterium
ACCTGATAATATTATAATTAGATGGGCCCGTCCCCTTAATAATCAGACGTCCCCTTAATAAGTTAATAATCGTTAATAATACCTTAAGAACTTTAGAATAGTCACTTGTTTTTGACTGCGGAGACTCGGATCTGGGAGGGGTAGACATCGGAATGGTGGACTTTGTTGTGGGCCACCACGCCTTCTTTTTCATCGTAGTTGTTCCCGCCGGTGTTCAGGTTGCGGGCGTAACGGGGGAAGTTGCTGCTCGAGACCTCGATACGGATGCGGTGTCCGGGCGCAAAATAGTTGCTTGTGGACATGGAACTGACCGGAACCTTGTAAACCTCCCCTTCTTCCATAAACACTTCTTTGTCATAGCCTTTTCTGTAGCGGACCCGTTGGATGGTATCGCACAGATTGTAAGCCCTCCCGTCGGGGTAGACATCCACCAGCTTCACCGTAAAATCGGTATCCTTCACATCCGAAGACACATAAAGGGTGATCTCCACAGGTCCGCTTATCTCGATCCCTTCTTCTAACGGGTCGGTGGAGTAAACCAGGACATCGTCCCGCGCCTCGATCTGCCTCTGGTCAAAAGACCCCGGTTCGAAGTTGCTTCCCATACAACAGAAGCCTCCTCCGTGGGTGGGTACAGGATAGTCCGGGTCATAGGTGAATTCATCGGGATGGTCCTCCGGACCCGGCCGCTTTGTGCTCAGCACCCCGTCTCCGAAGACGCTGTTGGCGTTTCCTTGGCTGTTTAAATAAAAAGTCACCATCTCCGCCTTTTCCGGAGGCCAGTTCTTCGACGACTTCCATTCGTTGCGGCCCATAGTGTAATACTGAAAATGGGGAGTCTTTTCGAGGATTCCGTTATCCTCTCCCTTCAACCAGTAGTCAAACCACTCGTAGACCAGTTTTTCAGTCTCAAACCGGGCGTCCCCCACGTTCCGTTCCCCCACGAGGGTTTCTTTACTCATCCGGGTGAAGGCACAGTGGAGGACTGGGGCGACAACCGCATACTGATTCTTGGCCACCACCGGATCCTCGGCGCTCCGGCGGATATAATTAACCAGAGCCAGGTTGGGGCTGATGGAAATATCGTACCATGAGATAAACCATAAACTGGGAACGTGGAAAGGCATGTCATCATGATAGAGGCCTCCCTTGTACCAGGCTGGGTCATCGGGTTTGCGCTGGATCATTTCTCTATAAACACTCCGGGGGCCTCCCAGGTTTTGGATTATATCCATAAGGGGAAGATGGCGGAGGGCCTCCGACCAGTCCACATCCGGGACTTCCGCCGCCAAGTCAAAATACTTGGATAACTTCACCCGTTCCATTCGAGTCATATCCTTGGGGAAGGTGGGGCGGTGCTTATCGGTTTGGATAAACCCGTAATCATAAAGCCAGGCTGTCATCAGCATCTGGTGGACGCCGCCGCGGTAAAAGTTTCCCTGCTCATAGAACTCACCCATCCGTCCTATGCCGGCGCCAAAACCCATGGGCACGATGGCGGTCAAACCCGGAGGATCCAAAGCGGCCACTCCCATCTGCCATTCTGCTGAAGAGGAGCACCCGGTCAATCCCACTTTGCCGTTTGACCAGGGGCGTTCGGAAAGCCATTTGATGGCATCGTATCCATCTGTTCGGGGTGCTCCCAGAATTTTCCACTGGCCTTCCGAGTAATACCGGCCTCGTTCGTTTTGAACCGCCAGGGCATAGCCCCGCTTGACCAGGTCGTAGGCTCTTTCGTAGGTACCGGTGTTCAATTCTCCATCTCTCCATGGATTGAAATTGTAGGGGGTTTTGGAAAGGATGACCGGAACCGGTTTGTCCGTTTTGGGACGGTAAATATCGGTGGCCAGCCGCACCCCATCCCGCATAGGGACCATCACTTTCTGTTTGATAATGGCGATTTCTTTGAGCGACTCCAGGATATCATCTTTTTTCTGTTCCTGTGCCGATATAGGGAAGAGCCCTAAGAAGATGAGAACACATATAACCGGAAGGACGAAGTACTTTTTGGTTTTCACTTATAATTTCTCCTATATAAAAAATTTACTCGGTCCTTTTAAAACTTTCTCCAATACAAATCCAAGTCTAAAGGATATGGCCCACCACTCATATAAATTCAATTCCTCCTCAGTCGAGCTATTTTATCACAGACCCCATGGATTTAATAATTAAAAAATCGGTGCCACCTCTTCGTTCATTCAAAATTCAAAAGTATTCAAAAGGGAAGGATTCAAAAGGGGACGGGCCCACGCAATTATATTATTTTCAACCAATTAGTCCGAGTTTTCCACAGAAAAAAGAGGCTAATTCAAGCTTTTTGGGGCCTAAAATGTGCCCCAAGGCAAAAGAATAGGGATTATTTTGGATTTCGATTTGAATATCTGAAAATCGGTGATGTAAAAAACCGGTGACACAAAAAAATCGGTGGTCCCGGAATATGTGGGAGCCAGAAGAAGAAAATCAGGAAAATAGGGAGTCACCCGCCGCCGATTTCTCAACACAGGGAGATATTCCTTGTCAAAGAGAAAAAGATGCGTATCATGAAATCAAGTGAAAAAGAGTGGAGAAAACCTCGGCCGTTCAAAGCGTGCGCAAGCCGGGGGATTTTGGAGAGGAGGATTTTCTTTATTCCACCAACAATTACCTGAATAAAAAAATGAAAGTCATCAAGAAAGGGGATTTCATCAAAGAGCACGGCGGGTACGGAGCTTATGCGGCCCCGAGGAACATGATGATCTGGGATATGCTCCACAATTACCACGGACATATCGATGTGGAGTTTGCCAAAATGATCCTCCGCTTCTCCGGGAGCGCCCCGCCCGAACCCCCTCAAGGCGGATGGGATGCGGTGTACTGCCGCCCCACCAACCTCTGGACAGCCGTGGCTCTTCCCCACAAAGGGGATGAAGGAGTCGCCCATATCTGTACTGGTCCTGTGGGGCGGGTCCTTCATTCATCTGAGGCTTCCGATGGTTCCCTGATGCGAACCCGGTACTCCTATATCGATGGGACCCATACGTTTTTCCGGCTGCGCACCCTGTGCCTCGCGCCGTCCCAACCTAACCCGCAGCCACCTCGACTCGTGAATAATCCAGGTTAAATAAAGATTATCAACCCCGCCAATCCGCCGATCAACTTCGGAGCGGAAGAAAAATAAATTTATAAATGATCAATCGAATAGGGTATCAAATCAGAACAAACATATAACTGAATTTTTATCGGACCCGGACGGCGTACTGGCTGAACCGGATAAACCGGGTGACCCGTCCTTTTTCATCCACTTCAAATTTAATTTTTTCGCCCAGGTTGCCGTCGTCGCGAACCCGACGCCAGGTGTTCTTTCCGACCCGCTGGAGATGGTTGATAGCTCTCATCGGGTTATCTGTGGGAAGGTAAAGAAGAGCTAAATCGCCTTTGTGGACCAGAACCTGAGTTTCCCGGCCGATGGGGCGGATGTAGCGTCCGGTGTACTTTTCAAGGTCGGAATCGCGTGGTTTCACTTCCTCCGGTTTCTCCAAAACCTGGGATACCTCAGGGGCGATGATATCGTATATTTCGTAGGCATAATCGCCGGGACTGACATCGTGGGCGTTGGTCATCACCACAACCGCCAATTTGTCCTCGGGGCACATCAGCAAACGGCTCTTATACCCGGGACAGCTCCCTCCGTGTCCGACAAACGTTTTCTCATCCCGGTGGTTTATTGAAAAGCCCAGTCCCCAGGTTGTATCCCAGTCCGGGTCCACCCAGTGAACCCGGTACATTTCCTTTAAAGTGTAAGGATTGAAGAGCGGAGCCTCCTCTTTTTCCAAAAGCTGGAACTGCCAGGAAGCAAACTTCCCCAAATCCACCACTGTGGAGGTGAATCCGGCTGCCGGAGCCATCCCCCGGACCTGATATTCAGGGATGACTTTTCGGCCTCCTTCCCTGAGCCTCCCGCTGTAACCGGTCGCCAGCTGACCGTTGCTTTTGTGCAAAGGGATTTCCGGGGCTGTGTCTTTGAGCCCTAGAGGGTCCAGGATGTGTTCTTTCACATATTGATCATAAGGCTGTCCCGAAACTTCAGCCACTACCTGGCCCGCCAGAGCCATCCCCAGGTTGGAATATTGAAAATAGGTGGCGCCGGGATAGAGCTCTTCCTGGGAGGAAATTCGTTTCTTGATTTCTTCTAAGGTGGGGAAAGGATAATCCGGTCCGGTCCAGTAAGGGTAGTCCGATTCCCGAGGGAGTCCGGAAGAGTGGGTCAAAATTCTCCGGAGGGTGATTTCGGGAGCTTTGGGGTATTTGTCCTTGATATCAAACCAGGGGAGATAAGTCTGGATGGGCTCATCCAGGTCTATTTTTCCCTGGTCCCGGAGCTGCATCACGCTGATGCTAGTGAAGAGTTTGGAAATCGAGCAGATGCTGTAGATGGTCGAGGGAGTGGTTTCGATCTTCTTTTCTTTATCGGCAAACCCAAACCCCTGGGTCCATAGAATATCCTGGTCATAAACCACACTGACGGACATGCCGGGGATATCGTTGTAGTCCAGTTGGGCCTCTACCCAGGTCTGGATGAGGTTGATGGATTCTTCTATCCTGGGATCCTCTTTGGAAACCTGGGCGGCGGCATGGCTGGAAAAAAGGAAAAGAAAAATGAAGGCGGTGGTTAAAATTGAACTTTTCTTTACCATAACTCCCTCCTTAATCGGTCTTAAATCTCAACTTTTATTTCTGTTTTTATAGCACAGAGGAAAACATAATGAAAGTTAAGGTATGAAAATGGCCTTTTTTCTGTGGAAAATTCATCCTATCTCTTAGATAATATTATAATTGTCCGGGCCCGTCCCCTGAAAGAACCGAAAGAATGATGTCTTTCCATGAAAAAGAGCCTACCCGAGTGTCATCGTCAACAGCAAAAAGCCCTCCCTCAGGAAAGCCAGGAAAACCAAGGGGAGTGATCACAATACCGTCCGTATTGGCAACTTTTTTTCCTTTAAAGGAATTGATATGAGAGAGTCCCACACGGTTGAAAAGATGAAATATGCTTTTTTCTTCTTTTTGGTCTACAATCACCCAAATCCCTTTATCTCCGTGAACATAAAGGTCTATCCCTTCCGGTTCAAACCTAAATACATTTCTATCTAAAATTTGACCCGTAAAGTTTCCGTCCAACTCATACACTTTGATCAAAAGTTCTCTCTCATCTGCGATGAGAAGTCGATTATATTTTTTATCTACACAGAGTGATTCTACCTTATTTAAGGCCCCTTTTTTCTCAGTGGACCCGAAGGATTTAATATATTCGCATCTTTCCTTTGTTCCTGAAAAATGGACCCTGAACATTTTCACTCTCTCTTTGAGGACTGATTCCGTGGGATTATTGGGCATATGATTATCCGTCACATATATTTTGTATGAATCCTTCTTCTTTTTCTGGAAAAGAGTAATTCCATAAGGACGTTTCAATATGTTTTCCCCGAAAATACAAATGAGTTTAAAATCCGGGAGAGATAGAGCTTGAACCCTGTGATTATCCCTTTCGACAACAAACATATAATCATCTATGACAGCAATTCCATTAGGCCTTTGGAACTGTCCGGGGTTTGAACCTTGCTCTCCAAACCTCATAATGGGACTTCCGGTTTGGGCATCCAACACCAAAATCTCATGAGTGCTTTTCGCTGTTGTAAGAATCCATTTCCTCTCAGGCCAGAAAGCCACAGAATCTATATTTGCCTTTATAAAAGGCTGACTTATCCATGTTTCCGAAACCACGGCAGGAGGAGGGGTTTGACCTTCGTCTCCACAAGAGGCCAAGGTCAATCCAATGAGGAGAGGAAAGGTTGCAATGAAAAATCGTAAATTCATGGTTAGTTAAAAGTTTATGCGAAGCCCCATTGAACCCCATAAGGAATAATATTCTTCTTGAATAGTCCTATCCGACGATCCCGTGTAGTAGGGGTGCGGTTGGTTCGTGAGGTTGAGCTTATAATCCATAGAGGCCAACACTCCGCATCGCTTCCGGTTGACAGTGTAATCCCTTTACTCCAGTTCTTCAAGATATCAATAATCGGGGACATGATACCCAACCTATTGCTTTCTTTAATTCGAAAGCTCTTCGGTTCTCTCAGAAATATAACTTATCCCTCTATGATGCAAGTTTAGCCGAGGAGGCAAAAAACCCTTTTCTCTCAGCTGATGAGAGCTTGTATGAGGTTTGTCAAAAAGATTTCCGATGGCTCAGACGACGGGGCCACACTTGAAAGTTTTTGGGGCCAGAAATCTAAAATATAGACTCAGACCAGCCCAGACAGAGTGGAGGTTGATTTCAAAAGAGAGCTGTGATAGAAATTAATGAGGGTTAAGATGGAAAAGATTCATATAATGAAGTTTTCCCTTCATTCCTACGAAGTGGATTTTCGGGGCAAAGCTCACCTTCATTCGCTTCTCAACTATCTCCAGGAAGCCGCTGTCCAGCAAGCTGCCCTTATGGGTTTTGGTTTTGAGGATCTCATTCAAAAGAAACTCATCTGGCTTCTTTCCCGCTACCACATCCAAGTCTCTCGTTATCCCCGCCTAGGAGAGACCGTGGAAGTAGCGACTTGGCCATCAGGGATTCAGGGAACTTTCGCTTTAAGAGATTTCACAATAAAAGACCAAAAAGGAACTCAGCTCCTTGCTGCCACAAGTTCCTGGATCCTCTGGAATATTGAAAATAAACACCCCTCACCGCTTCAAAACTACTTTACCGAAGACCTCATTCATCCGAAAAGATCCCTGGAAGATCCTTTCGATCCTCTTCCCCAGTTAAAAAAAACCGATCACGAGGTCTCTTTCAGGGTATTAAAAAAAGACCTGGATTTAAACAGACACGTCAACAACACCGTCTACATCCAGTGGGCACTGGAATCTGTGCCCAAAGATATTTTGCTGGAAAAGTCTCCCCTAGAAGTAGAAGCTGCTTATAAATCAGAGGCCTTCTGCGGTGAAACGATTCAATCCAGGGTTCAAAGAAAAAACCGAGAAGGAAACCCGGGCTATCTTCACCAGATTGTCAATCCAACCAAAGAATCGGAACTCACCCGCCTCCGGACCCTCTGGGGTTGAGAAAAATCAGAGGGGGTCGCTCCGGTATTTCTTATTCTCCAAGGAAGGAGCAGGCCCAAGTATTCCTTTTATTTTCAATAGGTTAATCTTATTTTTCCATAAGAAAAGTTTTATTTGTGCTTTTCTTTATCCTCATACATCTTTTTATCGGCTTCTCTGAGAATTTGGTCAACGCCTTTATCTTCTTCCGGCTCCCAGTAGGCGTTTCCTATAGACAAAGATAAAGGGAAATCAATGAGTTTCTGCTTCCTGTTCCATCTCTCCACGCTTTTTCGGATTCTACCGATAACTTGGCCGGCCTCTCTACCTGTTTCTGGCATAAATATTAAGAATTCATCTCCTCCGTATCTTACAATGATATCTGTCGACCGGATGTTTTCTATTAGAAGCTCTGCTACCTCATATAAAACTCGGTCTCCCGTTAGATGAGAGAAGCGGTCATTGATTTCCTTAAAGCGGTCTACATCGATCATAAAAAAGCAAAGGGCATGATTATACCTTCGGGCCCGGGCGAGTTCTTTTTTGATAATCTGGTCAAAATACCGTCGGTTGTTCAAACCGGTTAGAGAATCATGAATAGCCTGTTCTTTGAGTTTTTCTTCCACACGAATTCTTTTGATTTCTTCCCTCAAGTGGCCCGCTAATATCTCTACAAGCTCCAGGTCCTGCTGAGAGAAGGTCTCCTTTTGATGTGAGAAAATTTGAAGCGCTCCAAGCTTGCCGATAGGAGTGCTTATATAAGATTTGAAGTCTTCCCTCATGATGGGATCCTTTTCTTTTCCTTTGCCATTATTTTCAAGCAGAGATTTTCCCTTTTCCATGGTTTTCCCCACAATTCCTTCTCCTTTTGAATAAGAACCTGGGAGATGGGAAAAATTCTCTGGAGCCATCGATTTGGGGACTAAAGTATGGCCGCTTAAACAATAAAATACGCAGAAATCAAAGCTCACTATTTCCTGAACTACTTTGAGGGCTTGACTGCATATCTCATCTTCTGTTTCGCATTTCTGCAGAATGTCCACAGCCCCGTGAAGCCCCCGCAGCCTATCGATGGTCCGGCTGTTGAGGAGGGCGATAGCTGCCAATTCTCCAAAAGTTCCGGCTAATTTGGCATCATTTTCATTGAATCCCCCGGGTTTGTTGGCTATGCCTAACAATCCAACGGTTTTCCCTTCCAAGTTTAAAGGAGAAAATAGAACATTTTTGAGATCTACATGTCCCTGAGGCATGAATTTCATGTAAGAGCTTTGGTTGAAATTATTAAGGTATTGAGCCACTCCCGATTTGTACACTTCACTCCGCAACCCTCGAATGGGCATGGGAAGGGTGGGGTCCACATTACAAGAATGAGGCCCCTGATCGAGAAATAAAAGTTCATTTTCTTCCCCATCTTTGCTCAATAAAGCGACATATCCCGAATCTCCACCAATAAGGTTTTTACAGTTATCGAAAATTTCTCTGGCGGCGCTTTTAAAATCCCTTTTCTCCAACACGGCTTTTGCCGCGTTCATAAAAGCTTGAATCTCTGTTTCTCGCTGATCCAATCGAGAAAGGGCGGACTCCAGCTTTTCTTCTTCTTTCGTTTTTTTCTCTGTGCGCTTTCCATCGTTTTTATTTATAGGGTTGGCTTTATCCTTATTCTTGTCTTTTTCTTTCATCTTAACTTCTCCTTTATAGAGACTAGGCCCTCAAAAAGAAGTTCACAAAAAACTAGCTTTATGGACTCTTCTTTTCAGAATTAACCCCATAGAGAAATTGAAAATATGAATTTAATGTTAAATTCTTTGGATACATTATCCCTTTGCTTTTTTATTTTATCACATTTCTTATTCAGGAAACCAATAAAGTGCATTGAATTATATAAAATGTAACCGAACTTTGAAATAAAAAAAGTTAATCTGCTTTTGCTGTTATCACTCACAAAAAGCTATTTTGGGGGGCAAAAAACGTGTTTTAGCCCCATATTTCTGTGGAAAAATCAGGTTAAATGTCTGATAATATTATAATTACATGGGCCCGTCCCTGGAAAAACGTACGTCCCTGAAAAATTTCGGATATAAATAGGAGGAGGTGGGTTCTTATCTGATGATGAGGATCCATTGAGCCGGTTTTTTCGACCGAAGAAGAGAAATATTCTTCACTGGATCGGACCAAATGTATGGCTCTCCATATCATTGTTTTAGGGACTCTTGGTTGTTAATTTGATTGGGGCCACTCTGATGCAGGCTGATTTATATTTCAGATTGTTCCTTTTAAAGAGAAGATTAAGCCGGAAATTCAGAACGGGTGTTCGGGAAATGACCGATTTTGAGAAAAATAGAGAGGACTTAAATTGACTTTTACATTATTTGGGTTTTCCTTCATAATGAGTTTGGTTGGAATGAATCCATTCAAATAAAGGGGATAGTCATGACAGGAATGATTCGATCGAGGAACAAAAAAAGCACTTGGGTATGGGGAGGGATACTCCTTCTGGGATTTCTATGGGTGGCGGCCGTTGCGGACGCTCAGGATTTGCCCGAAGATCCTCTGGAAAGAGGGAAGGCCCTTCTTCAAAAGTTCGAGTACCAGGAAGCCAAAAACAGTTTTGACATGGTGATCTCAGAGAACCCCCGACACAAAGAGGCTCGGTATCTGAGGGGGAAAGCCCTGGTAAAACTGGAAGAGTTGGATGCTGCTTGGGACGATTTTGTGAAAACGTTGGAAATTGACCCGGAGTACCCCCTCGGGTATGTGGGGAAAGCTATGGTCCATATTCAAAGGGAAGAGTATGAGGAAGCCTGGGAGAAACTGGAAAAAGCCCTGGGTTTGGACAAAGATTCAGCTGAGGCTTATTATTATAAGGGTGTGGTCCGCGGCTATCAGGATCAAGTGGACTCTGCCATCAGCCATTTTGAAAAATGCCTGGAAATCAACCCCAAACATGCCTATGCACACTATCAAGTTGGGCTGGCCTACTATGAAAAAGAAAGGCCTGACCTGGCGGTGGAACATTTCACGTATTTTTTGGAATTGGCCCCAGAAGCCCCTGAAGCGGACCGAGTGAGGAAGATTCTCAATTTCTTAAAAAGATAATCCCAATCCAGGTTCATGGGTTTCACAAATTCCCTATAAAAAGGGACGCCTCTCCCCGGCCTCTCACTCCGCTCATGATCAAAACGCCTGGCCTATACTGAAAAACCACACCGCTCGCGGCTCCCGCTCTTCCGGTGAGAGATTGATCCCGTAATCCAATCTCAAAAGTCCCACAGGAGTGTTCACTCGCAATCCCATTCCGGCACCGGTTCTCAGTTCCCAAGGTTTGAAATCCTCCAGATACCGGTAAACATTTCCCGCATCAAAGAAAACCACCCCGCTGAACCACTTGTAAAGGGGAAACCGCAGCTCCTGGTTCGTTATAAACAGACCTTCCCCTCCTTCCGGACGCTCCAGAAACGGATTGTAGGGTCCCACCTGGTCTCTTTGGAAACCCCGGATGGAATTTCCTCCGCCTGCATAAAAACGTTTACTGGGGATCATGAGCTGATCAAAAGCATTTCCGATTCCAACCTGGAGATTGGAAGCCCAGGTCAGATTCGAAAAAAGCGGCTGGTAATGAGAATACTGACCGAATAAACGGATATAAGTGAGGTCGGAGCCCAGAAATTCGGGTGAGTAGGACAAGCTCAGAGAGAAAA
>JAGXKI010000101.1 GCA_018335295.1 bacterium
GCCAATATACTTGAAAAAAATTTCCGGAGTGCCGACACGGTCATTCGCTACGGAGGAGATGAATTCTTGGTCATGATGCCCCAGACAGATGGTGGAGTGGAGAAAACGATAACCCGGTTGAAAAAAAGGTTGTCAAAGTGGAACAAACGCTCCTCCCTGCTGGATTTTCCTTTAACCTTGGCTTGGGGCATATCTTACTGGAGTCCTCACCAGGATAAAGACGTGGAAGAAGCCATCAAGGAAGCAGACGAAAAAATGTATGAGAATAAGAAGAGCACAAGTTTATTCTGAACAAAATTCTCTATTTGTTTTGAGTCCACCTTGAATAATTTGGGTCCTCAATTCAAAGGGTCACCCCATGCTAAGTTTATAATTATTAAAGAAACAGCCCATATTAATGGCTGTTTTTTAAGGTTAAAAATGGATTAACTTGTTGATAATGAATAAAATGCCACGGTTTACTTTGTGCAGTTTGCTTTCTATTTTCCAGACCATATCGGTGATGAGAGAAACAAAAATCATCCCCCCAGGTTCGAGGGTCTTTCCGATCATTTCGAAAACCCCTTCCGGCCCTGTTTCTGGTCTCCCTCTTTTTCTGCGGAACTATTGCAGGTATGAGCATTCTTTTTGGATGCTTGATTCGGAAAGAAGAATTGCTGATCGTACTCAATATTTTGGTTGCTAATCTCATGGCCGCTCTTGGTGGATGCTGGTGGCTCTTGGAACTGGTCCCAGAAGGTCTTCGTATATCCGCTTTTTTATTTCCCACCGGCTGGACCATGGATGCCTATCACAAGTTGATTTTTTTCGGATATGGATTTAAAGAAGTCCTCCTCCATATCGGCTTTCTGACGCTGTTTAGCTTGATATTTTTGTTTCTGGCTGTTAATTTTTTCAAACTCCGATGATTTTTGATGTAAAAGTTACGAGGATTTTTTTCGTATCAAAGTAGTGAAAAGCACAACCAGTACCACCACAAGCACAATTATAAAAACCACAATTAAAAGGGGAAAACCAGCTTCGGGAGCCTCTTCCGGAGTGTAAACAGGCATAAGGACATAAGAGGGATGCTCTGCATTCCTGTGTATGGTCACTTCAGGAGGAGGAGATAATTCAGGGGTGCGGGCGTTGTCTTTATCCGCACAGGTTATGGTGACTCTCATCCTGTTTCCTTTATTGAACACATTGGAGGCAGGTTGAAGGTCGAAAACCAGCTCATAAATTTTTCCAGGTTCCTGAGAAGAGAGGTCTTTCTTGTAGCTTCGGTGGTAAGGAAGTTTCAAACTCTCATAATAGGATTCATGGAGAGTCCTGTGGGAAGCTCTGAGTGAACCTTCACTTATGTAATGGGAGACTCCCTCTTTATCTACTTCTTCAAGATAAACAAAGAAATCTCCATTTTGGGCTGTAGAGCTTACCCAAAGGTGGCAAACCGGGTGGCCGGTGATTTCAATATCTTGAGAAAGAGGATCTGTGGTATAGGTGAGTCCCTTTCGGTCATTCTCGCTCATATCCGGATACCCGAAGTCTCCTCCTACGGCATTATCCCAGCGTGTAGAAGTACCTGAGGTGGTCGTGTAATCGACTTCATAGGTATCTTTTCCTTCTTCATTAGGAACGCTGGAGCTGAGAAGCCCATCATTTATGGAAGATATACTTCCAGAAGGTCCTTGATGAAAGTAGTAAGGGGCGACCTTTTTCTGGGAAAGAGGCCATTTTTGAGCGGTTCGCCATTTTCTTTTCTCGGGTGTCTCCATCACTTGATACCGAAGAGGAGGTTCTTCCATGATCCCGTTTTCAATTCCCTTGAGCCAATAGTCAAACCACCGGAGAGCCTCTGTGGACATAAGATTGAATAACTTTTGGGCCAATTCCTCATTTCTGGGAGAATGAGGCCACACTCCCACCACCATTTTCTTTGAATCATCGAAGGCATCGAACATCAAAAAAGCGTCTTCGGCAAAGGCGTCAAACCATCCACCCCAAAGATAGATAGGGATACCGGATTCATTGATTTCGTGGATGTAATGGGATGGACTCCAGTCCTGGTAAGGGTAATCTCCGGTAACCGGGTCTTTGCTGTTTCTGTACTTTAACGGAGAGAAAATTTCTATGAGAGGTCGGTTCGATTGGTGTTCTTCGACCGCCGCTTTGAGAAGCGTTTTGTCTTCATCTCCATCCACTGGAGCCGCAGGATTTTGGGTATCTATCAGCTGGGTGAATTGACTCCAGGTTCGGATAAAATCATCGAAAAACACTCCTCCATGACGGGCAATTTCATAGAGGTCAAAAAGGGCCACCACAGGAAAGATGGCCTTGAGATGGGGTGGTTGAGTGCTTGCGGCCATAAGCTGAGTGCTCCCCAGGTAGGAGCCTCCGAACATCCCTACATTCCCGTCACACCAAGGCTGAGAGGCCAGCCACTCGTTTATTTCATAGGCATCTTGAGTTTCTTCGGGGGTAAAAATGCCCTGCCAAGTCCCAAAGGAAGCTCCCGAACCGCGGACATCGGCTGAAGCAAAAATATACCCATGTTGGATCAAGGGTTTTATATGAGGATGGTCGGCCATAGTGATGAGTTTCCCCTTGTCATTCCTAAAGGCACGGCGGTACCGGTTGTGAGACCAGATAACGGGAAGAGGTTTTTCTTCCACTTTTCCATCTTTTTTTGGACGAAGGATATCGATGGCGATTTTTGTTCCGTCCCTCATGGTTATATATTGGGAACTCCGCACCCAAGAGTCGTAGATTTTATTTGAAAATCCTTGGTATTTTCCAAATGTAGATATTCGTTCGGTTTCCTGAGCTCCCAAGATCGATGGGATCAAGAAAAAAATGAGGATGAATAAGGGAAGAATCCTTTGG
>JAGXKI010000102.1 GCA_018335295.1 bacterium
TCCTGCGGAGAAAAGGCTCATCCCCCGGTGATATTTACTCTGGGATAAATCACCGAGCATCCGTAAAACCAGTCAACCTGCTGGTGCTTGATAAAAAAAAATAAATGTGGTATCCAACTTACTGGATAACAAATTTAAGATAAATTTAATCGAGAGTAATGCCTTCACTAGAGAAGATAGTTAGAATTTCGACTAAACTGGCAAATAGAAATGTAGATAGATTTATTAAATTTCTGGCTGCCAACCCGAATTTTCACAACTTTCTCAAAAAAAAGGAAGTCCAGGAACTCCAAGAGGTAGACGGACTCAACAGAATACTCCTTATCCCAGACATCAATATCGGGGATGCCCTTAATTTTCAAGCCTTTATAGCGGTCCTCAAACAGTTTTATCCCCAGATAGAACTCAGCTATGTATACAAACATAAGGCTTTCCCTTTGGTCAAAGATAATCCCCATATCGACAAAAATTTCCCTTTGTTTACAAGCTCGGGTGTGCCTTCTTCTAGAGACCTCAACAATTTAAGATCTCTCATCCGTAATCATCATTTTGAGCTGGTCCTTAATCTTTGTCCTTTCATTTCTCATAAAGAACTGAAATCAGTTCCATCCGTGGTAATTTCTCCTGTCCGATTTATTGCTAATATCATTCAAGCTTACTCCAGCAAGAACCTCAATGCTCATATTTCCTATCAATTGGACCGCTTCGCCCATGATATGATGAAATTTTTTCCTGGGAATCCAAAATATTCTCAGTCCACCGATCCTCCTTTCCCCGGAAATTATCTCTACACGAACCATCAGCTTTATCAAAAAACCCAACATATGATGAAAGATCTCAACATCGACCCCAAGGCCAAAATAGTTTTTTTCAACCCAGATACTTCTTCTTTTTACACCCAAATCCCTTTCCCCTTTCAGGTCCAACTTTTAAAGGGAATCTTATCTGACCCCAATGTTGATTTAGTTCTCTTGAATGCCGGGCATAATTTTCGGGGAATTGAAAAGAGATTAAAGGACGAAATTTCTTTTCCTCTTAAACGAAAAATAATCCTTATTCCCAAAAATCTTCCTATCGATATGTTTGGCCCGTTGATCGATGAATCAGAAATTTTTATCAGCGGCGATACAGGTCCTCTCCACATTGCGGCGGCCAAAAAGGTTATCCTGAATTCGGAAGCTCGCTTTAAAAATTCAACCGCCGTTGTGGATATTTTCGGAGCCACTAGCCCCCGAATTTATGGATATGACTCTTTTTCCGATAAATACCAATCTGCCCCTCAAAATTCTCCTTCCAAATCTTTTGAGGGGGTACCTCCCTGTAAAAACCTCACCTGCACTCACAAGTTATCCAAAAGCTGCACCAACATCCGATGTTTTGAGGGGTTGAAAGTCGAAGAAGTCATCCATTACTGTCGAGAATACTTAGCCCGCCTTTAACCGTCTCCATAATTTTCGAACCCCGTTATACAGAAAAGGACTCAATACAAGGAAAACGGTTAAGAAAACGGTTCCGTTTTTCCCCAATTTTTCAATCAACTCATAAAGTCTATCAAACCACAGGGTCCATGAAACGACTCCCACCCACATCGAAGAAATGACCATCAACATGGTGTGTTTGCTCTTATTTCCTTCCAGGTAAGATAGAATGGATCCCATCACCGCTCCAGTCATGGGTAAGGGAAACCATACATACAGGGCAATACTCACCCAATTCCATTTTCGAGCTATTCGGGCTGTCTTTTGGGCCTTATTCTGCATGGAATTAATAGAATTCCTGATTATAGGGAATTTTTTTGCCCGTTCTGAAAAGAAAACCACCACAGAATAAGCCAGCATAAGGTAGGTTGTGTTGTAAGCAATTAAAATAAGAATGATAGAAAAAGAGGAGATTTCAAATTCCAACCCCACACTGATGCAGGCCAGGCGGCCTCCGAGATGATTGGCTCCGATCATGGACAAAATTTTCCCTGCAAATATGGGATTGATGGAAAAGATTCCTACCAGAACAGCAGCTTCCACAGCCAAAAACACAACTCCCACCCAAAAAATCATTTTCTCTTTGAACCTCTGTCTGGATACAGCTTTCCTTTCAGGAGACTGAGCCTGGATTATTCACGAATCCTTAAAAAATCTTAAGCTTAATCCATATAACCCAAATTCTTCAACTTTTTCTTGATTTTTTTATCTTCCTCAGAAGTGAGAACGGGTTCTTTTATATCTTTTTTAACCACTTCTTCTATGATGTATATGAGATACTCTTGGACAGATTCAAACTCGCTATCCTTGATCTTTTCCTTAATCTGTTCTAGGTAGTTTTCTGGAAGATCCAAAGACACTTTTCTTTTCTTCATGGGGCCTCCTTTTTCTGGATTTTCCTGTTTCGATTCTAAAGACGACTCCTGAAAGGAGAACACGGAATTCAACCGAGCGATTTGATTGTGGATCATTTGCTTTTCTCTCTTGGTGTTTAATTCTTTAATAACCCCCTCCAGTTTTTTCTTCATCTCGCCTGCCAACTCTTTGTTCTCCTTAACTAGGTTGGTCTTTTCTTCAGGATCATCCTTCACATCATATAATTCTTCTTCCCCTCCATGAACTGTTTGACAATAATGGCACCAGCCTAAGCCGTCAGGGGCGTAGATATAATTATATCTTTTTCCTCTCAATCCAATCTTCCTCTGGACATAGGATTCTTCCTTATAAACATAATTTCGGAGTCTCTTTTTATCTCCCTTTATCAACGGAAGCAAATTCATCCCGTCCAAACCATTTTTATACTCACTGCCTGTGATATCACATAAAGTAGGCAGAAG
>JAGXKI010000012.1 GCA_018335295.1 bacterium
TGTCTTGTTGAGTTTGATTTTTAACTCCGAAGCTTTGGTCCACCTTAAAGATATGTTTTCCCGGAAGAAAATCCTGAAAGGAGATCAGGAATGAAAATTGTTTTGCAGAAGGTGAGAGAGGCAGCGGTGAAAGTTAACGGGGAAGTCCAAGGCCAAATTCAGAAGGGAGTTTGCCTTCTCATCGGAGTGGAAAAGGGAGACGGGGAGGAAGAGGCCCGCTATTTGGCCAAAAAAATTGCCCAGTTAAGGATTTTCCCGGATAAGGAAGGGAAAATGAATTTATCCCTCCAGGATGTTCAGGGAGGGGTTCTGGCTGTTTCCCAATTCACCCTGGCCTCCTCTGTGAAAAAAGGAAGAAGGCCCAGTTTTGACAGGGCGGCACCCCCGGAGAAAGCGGAACGTCTATTTCTTTATCTGGTGAACCAGTTGAAAGAAAAAGGACTTCCTGTGGAAACCGGGGTTTTCGGGGCCATGATGGATGTCCAGTTGACCAATGAAGGACCGGTCACTTTCATCCTCCAAGATAAATCGGGAAAGGGTGATTCGCCCCAATCGGATTTTTAACGCCATTTCCTGCTCTTTCTTCTCGGTCCTGCGGAACTCCGCACGTTCATCGGAAGAGATTCCTATTATCTGTGTTTCTAATTAGGGATTTTCAATGTCTCTCACGTGCTCAATACAGTCCTCGGACCCAGCTGATTTGTGGTTTTCCACAAATCAGGAGGGGGTTCCAAGGGGGTATGGCCCCTTGGTCGCAGGGCGTAAGCCTGAGAAGAGGAGGCAGGAAAAAGGGGTCAGAAGCGCTTTTCCCCTCCGAGTACTCGATGGGTGAAATCAGCGTGCTGACGATCCCCCATTCCTCCCCCCTCTATAGTAAGGAATTTGGGCATATATTTATACCATTTCGAGGATGTGCCCCATCTTCTCTTTTTTGGCTTTGAGATAATTCATGTTGTCCTTGTTGGGAGGAATTTCGATAGGGGTGCGTTCCACAATTTCAAGACCATAGCCTTCCAGGCCGATGAATTTGCGGGGATTGTTGGTCAAGAGCCGGAGTTTATTGACACCCAAGGAGACAAGAATCTGAGCTCCTATGCCGTAATCCCGGTGGTCGGGTTTGAACCCCAACTTCCGGTTGGCCTCGACCGTATCTGTTCCTTTATCTTGAAGGGCATAGGATTTGATTTTGTTGACCAGGCCGATCCCTCTTCCTTCCTGGTCCAGGATGTAAAGGATGATGCCCTTTCCTTCTTTATTGATGATTTCCATGGCTCGATGTAGCTGGTCCCCGCAGTCACAGCGGAGAGAACCGAAGGTGTCCCCGGTTAGACATTGAGAATGGGCCCGGACCAGAGTCGGTTCATCCTTTTTGATTTCACCTTTAACCAAGGCCACATGATGTTCCTTATGGATGGTCTCTTCGAAAACCACGAAACGAAATTCTCCGAACTTGGTGGGAAGGTTCACTTCTTCCACCTTTTTGATTAGCCGTTCGTTCTTCATCCGGAATTTGATGAGGTCGGCCACGGTCAGTATAGGGATGCCGTGGGTTTGAGAAAATTTTTCCAGTTGGGGCATTCGAGCCATAGTTCCGTCTTCATTCATGATTTCACAGATGACTCCCGCTGGGTATAGACCACCCAACCGGGTGATATCCACGGCAGCTTCAGTCTGTCCGGCTCTTTCCAGCACTCCGCCGTCTCTGGCCTGCAAAGGAAAAATATGGCCCGGACGAACTAGGTCTGAAGGCTTAGTTTGAGGGTCGATGGCGGTCTGGACGGTTTGAGCCCGGTCATAAGCAGAGATTCCTGTGGAGACTCCCTGTTTGCCGTCTATAGAGACTGTAAAAGCGGTTTCGAAAGGAGCGGTGTTGTCTTGAACCATCAAGGGAAGGTTGAGCTCTTTGATCCGTTTTTGGGTCATAGGAAGGCAGACGAGCCCCCGGCCGTGTTTGGCCATAAAGTTAATGGTTTCAGGGGTAGCCTTTTCGGCAGCTACCATAAGATCCCCTTCATTTTCCCTGTCTTCATCATCCACCAAGATGATGAGTTTTCCTTGTTTGATTGTGTCCACAGCTTGCTTGACAGAAACCGTTTTCTTATTATTTCGCATTTTTATCCTGTCCTTGGATTGATTTTTGAACCTGACTTAAATAATTATACACGTATTTTCCGATTATGTCACATTCGATGTTGACCTCATCTCCTCTTTTGAGGTCGCTCAGGTTGGAATTGTTTAAGGTTATGGGGAGGATCTCCACATCCAGGCGGGAAGGGTTCAACGCCGCCACAGTGAGGCTGACTCCATTGATGGCTACAGAACCTTTGAGAATGAAGTAAGACCTCAACGAGGAAGGGAAGGAAAAGGTCATTCTTTTTCCTTGAGTTTTGTTTATGATTTTGAGGATTTTTCCTGTGCCGTCGATGTGGCCTGTGACCATGTGTCCGCTCAAAAAGGAGGAAGGAGAAAGAGGGGGTTCCAAGTTGAGCTGGCAGCCCTTGTGCAGGCGCCCCAGATTGGTCCGGCGGAGAGTTTCTTCGGAGAGGTTGAATAGAAAGTTGTCTCTTTCCTTTTGAATAAGACTGAGGCATACTCCGTTGACCGCAAGGCTCTCTCCCACTTTGAAATCGAAGAGGGGAGGAGAAACCTGAACAACCAGTTCCTTTCTTCCTTTCCGGAAGCCTTTGAAACGTCCTAAATGTTGAATGATGCCTGTGAACATCAAAAATATCCTTCTACCATGATATCATCCTGAATATGGAAAGAGCGAATCTTTTTCAGTTGGAGGGAATCCTTAACCTGTTTCACTCCCTGGCCCCCGAAGAAACCCGGGGCTTTTTCTCCCCCAATTAATTTCGGAGAGATATTGACAAAAATCTTATCTATCAGCTTCTCTTCCAGGAGGGAGGTGAGGAGATGGCCTCCTCCTTCCACAAATACACTGGATATTTCCTGCTTTCCTAGCCGGTTGAAAACTTCTTTGAGGTCCACTCCTCTCGATGAGGAAGGAGCCGTGGAAATGATTTTGACCCCTTTGTGTTTGAGAGATCGGGCTTTCGGAGAACCCGGATCCTTGAGAGTGAAGACCCAAATATCCCCTTGGGGAATTGTAGATAAAATTCTGGCATAGGTAGGAAAGCGCAGGTTGGAATCCACGATCACCCGGGTTATCCGTTTTCCTTCCCAGTGGGGATGACGAACCGTCAAGAGAGGATCGTCCTGAAGAAGAGTGTTGATGCCCACCATAATGGCATCGCATTCTCCTCGGAGAAGATGGACATATTCCCTGGTTTGGGAAGAAGAGATCCACTGAGAGGAGAATGTCCGGGTGGCTATTTTTCCGTCCAGGCTGAGAGCTACTTTGGAGATGATAAAAGGTATTTTTCGGGTAATGTATTTCCAGTAGATTTCGTTCAAAGACCTGTTTTTTTCATCCAGAAGGCCCACAGAAACATCAATTCCTGCCTCTCTCATCTGGGTGATGCCTCGGGTGTAGACAGCTGGATTGGGGTCCAGAGAAGAGACCACCACTCTTTTTAATCCCGAGCGGAGGATTTTATCTATACAGGGAGGGGTTCTTCCCCAATGGACACACGGTTCTAGGGTCAGGTAAAGGGTGCTGTTTTGAGAAAGGTTCCCTGCTTTTTGAAGAGCTATGGCTTCAGCATGAGGCTTTCCCGGTTGTTCATGGTATCCGGTGCCCACGATCGTATCTTTTTGAACCACCACAGCTCCCACATAAGGATTAGGACTGGTCCATCCTTTGGCCTTTTCAGCCAGTCCGTAGGCCATATAAAGGTAAGAGATGTCCTTTTGGTTGTTCATGAGAGAAGGGCGTTCGCGAATTCTTTGGGATCAAAACGCATCATATCTTTTTCTTCCTCTCCCACTCCGATGAATTTTATAGGAAGCTTGAGTTCATCGGCAATGCTGATCACACTTCCCCCTTTTGCCGTTCCATCCAGTTTGGTCAGGAAGATCCCCGTCAGTCCCGAAAATTTCAAAAACTCTTTGGCTTGAACCAAGGCATTCTGTCCGATGCTGGCATCCAGGATCAGAAGCACTTCATGAGGAGCTCCTGAGATTTCTTTCGAAGTCACTCTCCGTATTTTTTCCAGTTCATTCATTAAGTTCACATTAGTGTGAATCCGTCCGGCTGTATCCACAAGAAGAAGGTCATAATTTCGGGATTTGAAAGAATGGAGGGCATCATAGATGACTGAAGCGGGATCCGCTCCGTACTGCCCCTTTATCACCGGAATGTTTAACTTGTGCCCCCATAGAGAAAGTTGTTCCTGAGCGGCCGCTCGGTAGGTATCCGCGGCCACCATCATGAGACTTTTCCCTTCCATTTGATAATGATAACCCAATTTAGCCAGGGAAGTGGTTTTTCCTCCGCCATTGACTCCCACTGCCATGAGAACGGCTGAAGAATGATTGATGTTGGGAGAGGAAGAGTGTGGGGAGAGAATGTTGTAAATTTCTTGATACAAAAGCTTTTGGAGTTGGGGGATAGAGTCGCCTTTTTTACTTTTTTCTCTGAGAGAATGGATTATTTTTTCTGTGGTATGGATTCCCACATCAGCCAGTATTAAGGTTTCGGTGAGCTGATCCAGGATTTCTTCTCTGTTTTTTCCACTTTTGAGGAGTTCGTCGAATTTTTCTTCAAAAGTGGTCCGAGTATGAATCAATTTCTGTTTTAATCTTCCCAACATGAATTTTTATTATAATTTTACCCTTAACCAAAGTCAATTTAACAAAAGATTCTCCGAGAACTTCACTTGAATAATTATTCGAAAATAAATATTTTTTTAGGAGACCATTTCCGCTGGTAAGGGGTGTTGGGTGAAGAACCCGTATTGGAGGTTGAGCGGGCATGGTTTCTTGAATGAAATGAAAGGAGAGCGAAACCGGAAATCGAAAAAGAATGAAAGCTCGGGGTCGGACCAGCCCTGGTCCGACCCCATGCTTCGTGGTTCTGAACTCATCACTCCCGAACAATTTTCATTTGTTGAGGGTGGTGAGGCCGCCATGGGAAATTAGCTTGAAAATAGACATTTCATTTGGTCTGAGCCCTTTGGGGGTGAGGTTGTGAGAAGGGCATAGTTGTGTTAAATTGAGTAATAATTTGGGGTTTCCAAGGAAAGTGTATGGTACAATTTCATCTAGGATTAGTAAATGATGAGTGATAGAAAGATCTCCCTTCCTGAAACACTCTGGGTTCTGAGTTCTCCGGGGACGGAAGCTCAACATTTGTCATCTGAGCTGGGGATTCCTTTGAATATAGCTCAAATTCTGGTCAACCGGAATATGGAGGAGCCGGAAAAAGCGGATCAATTTCTGTATGGGACGCTTGACCACCTCCTCAGTCCATGGTTGATGAGAGGCATGGATAAAGCTGTCCGAAGAATCCAGGAGGCCGTCTCCAAAAAAGAGAAAATTGTAATTTTTGGTGATTATGATGTGGACGGGGTGCTTTCTGTGGTCACTCTCACCCGAGCCCTGCAGTCATTAGGAGCTGAGGTGGACTATTTCATTCCAGACCGGTTGAAAGAAGGTTACGGGATCAAAGAACATTATGTGGAGAAGGTTCTGGAAAAGAGAGCCGGTTTGGTCATCAGTGTGGATTGTGGCATTAAAGCGGTCTCCTTTGTGGAGAAAGCCAATAACAAAGGGATTGATGTGATCATCACCGATCACCATCAGCCGGGCTCGTCTCTCCCCCCTGCTCATGTCATATTGAATCCAAAGATAGAAGGATGTGGTTACCCAGACAATAGTTTAGCAGGTATAGGGGTGGTGTTTAAATTGATTCAGGCTCTTTTGGGAAAAGAGGAATCTTCTCTTTTGCTTTCCTACTTGAAGTTTGTCTCTATCGGCACCATTGCCGATGTGGCCCCTCTTAAAGGAGAAAACAGGCTTTTCGTGAAATATGGATTGAAAGAATTGAATAATGACACCAATCAGGGATTGGAAAACTTGATGCGTGTCTGCGGGTTGAGGGGAAAAAATGTCTCAGTTGGGGATGTAGGGTTTCGAATTGGGCCCCGAATCAATGCTGCCGGAAGAATGGGGCTTACCGACAAAGCCGTCCAACTTTTCTTTTCTTCCTCTGCCGAAAAAGCTGAGGAGTTGGCTGTTTTTCTGAATGGGTTGAATTCTAAGCGTCAAAAAGTTGAAGAAAGGATCACCCGTCAAGCCTTGAAACGGATAAGAGATCGGTTTTTGGACCGGCGGTATAAGTTTTTGATCATGGGATGTGAAGAATGGCATCGCGGAGTGATCGGTGTGGTGGCCTCAAAAATCAAGCGGTTGTACCACAGACCTGTTCTTCTTTTTTCCTACCAGGATCAGAAGGCCTGTGGGTCTGGAAGAAGCATCCAAGAGATTTCCATGATCGATTATCTGGAGCGGCACAAGGAATATTTTCTTAATTATGGAGGCCATCCCATGGCTGTGGGATGTGAACTGGACCATGAAAGGATGGGACCTTTTAAAAAGGCCATGAATACCTATGTTCAATCCCGGATCACTCCAGACTGTTTGAAACGAAAGATATTCATCGATTCAAAGTTGAACTTGCAGGAAGTGGATTCTTCTTTTATCCAGAATTTAGGATTGCTTTCTCCCTTCGGAGTCGGAAATCCCCGTCCGTTATTTCTTTCACGGAATGTGGAGATCATCGAAAGACCTAAAAAGATGGGAAAAAGACATTGTAAATTTTTAGTCAAACAGGGAGGAAGAATTTTTGAAGCCGTGGGATGGCAGAAAGAAGAGTTGGCTCACCTCCTCAATTCCGGTGAAAGAGTGGATCTGGTTTATTCTTTCCAGTTTTCCGAATATTTAGGGGAAGAAAAAATCAACCTTGATGTAGAAGATGTAAAAAAATGAGCGGGCAAACCATGGGAAAATTGAAACTCCGCTGGCCTCAAATATTCAGGTGGGGAATAGCTCTTTTCCTTTTGGGATTCCTGGTGATCCTGGCTGTCAATTTTATATCCCGGAGTGGTGGGGATAGACCGATGAGGATTGAAGACCAGGAATTGGGAGAAAAGAAAGTGGAGGAAAAGAGAAACATAGTGCATTTTGAGATGGAGAAGGGAACCGGGAGTGTTCAAGTGAAAGCGCAAAGGCATTTTTTAGGAGAGGATGGACTCTATCATCTGGAAGGGGACGTGGAAGTTATTTTTCTCAAGAGAAGAGAAGGGAAGGATGTTTTTTTGTACGGAGAAAAGATTGTTTATGATAAAGACGGCAGCCATTTTTTATTTTTAGGAAAGGGAAGACTGAAGTTTGAAGATCTCCGGATTGAATCTTCTTATATGGAGTACTTCGCCCAAAAGGATATTTTCAGAAGTGATAAACGAATACACTTCACCTCCGACCGTTTGAAAGGTTGGGGGGAGCGGGTGATTTATTCTTTGGATTCGAAAGAATTGGAATTGGAAAAGGAGGTCCATCTTCAGGTGAGACCTCAATCGGACACAGCGCCCCCCCTTTTTCTTGAAGGAGAGAAGTTGGAGTACAATCACAAGAGGGGACGAGGGATACTGAAAGGCCCCGTGGAGATGTCTCATGGAAAAAGCCAGGGTTCGGCTCAATCTGTGGAATTTCGTTTCTCTCCAGGTAGAGGAAACCTCCGTTCTTTATGGTTGAGAGGAAAAGGAGACTTTTCCCTCCGGTCCCCATCCAGGAAGAAACGCCTCCCTTCAGATTCTTCTTTTTTTGTCCTGTATCAGGGAAAAAGGCGGATCCAAGCCGATGAAATTTACCTGAAGAATTATAAAAATATTCCGGGAATCCATAAAATAGAGGCTCAGGGGCACTGCTTTTTAGAATTTAACTCCACTCAGGGAGATTGGACCCAGATTCGGGCCCAACAGGTTGAATTTATTTGGGATCCGGAAGGAGAGCTCAAGGGGTTCCGTTCTTGTGGAGAGGTGAAAATCAAAGAGCAGAGGGGAGACCAACCGAAACGAGTGGTAGAAGGGGAATCCATAGAGATGGGGGGAAAGGGGAAAGTTCTGAAGATAAGAGGAAATGAAAGTTTGAAACCCTGGATCCAATACAAGGATTACAAGATAAAAGCTGGAAGTATAGATGTTTTCTTGGATTCAAATAACCTGGAAGCTACCCAGGGAGTGGAGGCCGTACTGGAACCTTCTGAGAAAAAAAACATATCCTCGGGTTTTTTTTCGAAAAAGAGACCGGTTTTTATAACGTCTCAAGAAATGAGATATTTTGAAGAGAAAAGACGTTTTATTTTTGAGGAGGAGATTAAAGTATGGCAGGGAGAAAAGACGCTTTTGACTGAGCAATTTTTGTTCTCGCAGAACACTGGAGAAATTTTATGTTCCCGCGGGGTTCAGGCTTTTCTTTCTTATAAACCTCCCGAGAAAAAACAAAAAAGAGTTACCTTCACTGCCGAAGAGATGGAATATCTCCCCGATGAAAAAATGATCACTTTTGAAGGTAATGCGGCTATGAAACTAGAAAACATCCGTCTGGAAGCTAAAGCTCTTTGGGTTCAGTTGGAGGGAAGGGAAGGAGGAGTTAAAGATATTGTGGGTGAAGAGGAAGTTCGGATTTTCCAAAATCACAGTGAAGCGAGAGGAAAAAAAGCTCGGATGGAGGTGGAGAAACAATCCATCGTGCTTTCGGGAAACCCTGTGTTGATCGACGAGAACAGGGGGAAGATAGAGGGAGACAAATTGACTTTTCACATACCCGATGATAGAATCATCATAGAAAACAGAAAAGAAAAAAGGTCAGTCACCATAATAAAAAGTGGACAATGAACGAATTGCTAGAGGCTGTAGGAATAGAAAAAAAATACCATCACAAAAAAGTGGTGGATGGTGTGTCCATACAGATCCACAAAGGAGAGATTGTCGGACTTTTGGGTCCGAACGGGGCGGGTAAAACCACAACTTTTTCCTTGATGCTCGGTCTTATACCTCGGGATTCGGGGGGTATCTACTTGGATGGAGAAGACATAACCGAGTATCCCATGTATATGAGAGCTCGCAAAGGATTATCTCTTCTTCCTCAGGAAGCTTCGGCATTCAATCGGTTAACCGTGGAGGATAATCTCAGAGCGGTCAAAGAAACCATGACCGAACGACCCTCAAAAAGGACCCGCGACATTATGGAAACGCTCCGAGAATTAGGGCTGGAACAATTATCTAAAGTCAAGGCCTACACATTATCAGGGGGAGAGAGAAGAAGACTGGAAATCGCTCGAGCTTTGATCTTAGACCCGGATTATATCCTTCTGGATGAACCGTTTACCGGCATTGACCCATTGGCCATCCTGGAACTTCAGAAGATCATTCTTTCTCTAAAAGAAGAGAAGATTGGCTTGCTGCTGACCGACCACAGTGTCAAAGAGACACTTCGGATTACAGATAGGGCTTATATCATCGATAAGGGAAAGATATTGAAAGAAGGCACACCTCAACAGCTGGTGGCTTCGGAGGAAGTGAGAAAACGATATTTAGGAGAGAGTTTTTCATATTCTTAAAGGGAAGACAAAGGTTAAATCATGGCTTTAAAACAGAGACTGGATCAGAAGCAGGTTCAAAAATTAATCCTGGCCCCAGCCCTTCAACAAGCCATAAAACTTCTCCCTTTGACTAATTTAGAATTGGTGGAGGTTATCGATACCGAACTCTCCCAGAATCCAATGCTGGAGCAGGCTGAAAATACAGATGAAGAATCTCCTGAGGAGGAAGAAAAAACAGAGGAAAGCGGTCAAGATAAAAGTTTAGGTAGTGAAGAGGATGATGGATCCTCAGGAGAAATGGAAGACGAAGATTTCAACCATTATTTTCAGGAATATTTTGATAACGAGTTCCGACCTCGTTTTTCGGAAAAAAAGGAAAGCCTGCCTTTGGAAAACTTCATCTCTAAAAGTCCATCCTTATGGGATCATCTCAACTGGCAGGCTAATCTCTCATTTTTTGAAGCCGAAGATAAGAAAGTGGCCCAATACATCATTGGTAATATCACTCAGGATGGATACCTGATTTCTTCGGAGGAAGATATCGCCTCGGCTATGAATGTTTCGGTAGAAAAGGTCAGAGAAATCCGGGATAAAATCAAACGGTTCGACCCTGTGGGAGTGGGAAGCCTTTCGTTGAAAGAAGCTCTGTTAACTCAGATGGAGTATTATGAAATCAAAGATCCCATAGCCAGAGAAATTGTGACACGGTACCTTCCTATGTTGGAAAAATCCAGCTATCTCAAACTAGCCAAAAAATTAGGAGTAGCTCTGGATGCTATCAAAAGCCGCATCGATGTGATCAAAGAGCTGGACCCCGCTCCGGGTCAAAAATACGCCCATGAAAAAACCAATTATGTGGTCCCGGATATCCTTGTGAGAAAGGAAAACAGTGAGTATGAAATTATTCTTAACGATGAAGGACTGCCCCATCTTAGGATCAACAATTATTACAAATCTCTTTTATCCAAAGCCTCTAAAGAAAATCCAGAAGCCTACCGGTATATGAAAGATAAGATGAAGAAAGCCTTCTGGTTTTTGCGTAGTTTAGACCAGAGGAATCAAACCATTTACAAGGTGGCCAAATACATTGTTGAAAAACAGAAAGATTTTATCGAGAAAGGAATCGAGTGGATCAAACCTCTGACTTTGATTGATTTGGCCCAAGAAATTGGGGTTCATGAATCCACCGTGGGCCGGGTGGTGGCCAATAAATACATGATGACCCCGAGAGGGGTTTTTCCTCTGAATTATTTTTTCCACAAATCCCTCTCCGGAGATTTTGGAGAAGAGGTTTCTTCTCTAAGGGTAAAGGAAAGGATTAAGAAGTTAGTGGAGAAGGAAGATAAAGAAAAGCCGCTCAGTGATATAGAAATTGGAAAGATATTATCGGAGAAGAATTTTAACATTGCACGCCGGACAGTGGCCAAATACAGAAAACAACTCCGTATCCCTCCTTCTCATATTCGGAAAAGGAAGTATTGGGTGGAGGAAGATTAATGAATGTCAATTATACAGCTCGGAACACCGATATAACTCCAGAAATCAAAAAGTATTGTGAACGAAGGCTTCGCTCTATAGAAAAAATTCTGGGGTATCCGGTGAAAGTGGATGTGGTGGTGACGGTGGAGAAATCCAGGTATATCGTTGAGATAAACCTTCAAATTAAAGGGGGGACTCTGAATAGCGTGGAAGAAACCCATAAACTTTCTGATTCTCTTTCGGCGGCTTTTGATCATTTGGAGAGAAGAGTGAAAAAAGAAAAGGAAAAACTGGTAGAGAGGAAACGGCGAAGCAGCAAGAAAAGGGAGTCATTTCCCCCATCCTCTCGGGCGCAAGAGGAGGAAAGATTTCAGGAAAAAATTGTCCGGAGCCAGTCTTTCTCAGCCAAACCTATGTCTGTAGAGGAAGCTCTCCTTCAATTTGAGGCCACAAAAGAAGAGGCGTTTATGTTCCGGAAGTTGAATTCGGAAAAGTGGGGAGTCCTCTATAAAAAGAAAAACGGGAATTATGGGTTGATTGAACCGGAATAATTTAGGCTCAATAGAGGAAGGATAAAAGTGAAAGTTCATAATTTATTGATGCAGGATATGGTTATCACTGATTTGAATTCTCAACAAAGGGGAGATGCGCTTAAAGAAATGGTCGATTTTCTAAAGAGGAAGAATAAAATCTCGAAGGGAAGAGAATTGTACGGAAAACTTCTCAGAAGGGAAGAGTTAGGGAGTACCGCCATTGGAGGGGGAGTGGCCATTCCTCACTGTAAGATGAAAGGAGTGAACAGTCCCATTGTCCTTTTGGCCGTTTCCAGGCAAGGGGTTGAATTTCATTCTCTGGACGGAAAACCCTGCTACATTTTATTTCTAGTGATTTCTTCTCCTGAAAACCCCAGTTTAAACTTACAGATATTGGCGGCGATTGCTCATTTAGTTCGCAAATCCAATTCTTTAAAGAAAAAAATACTGGAAGCCAAAAGTATCAGTTCTCTATTGGATGTGATTCGCAAAGAAGAAGAAAAATTAAATGAGTAAAGGGAATTCTCCCTCTTTCCAGGTTAAAGATTTTTATCAAAAAGCCAAATCTTCTCTGAAGCTCAATCCTGCCTTCGGAAAAATGGGATTCTCTAGAAGGCTCAGCCTTTCAGAGTCAAAGAGACCCTCGGAACTTGTTCTGGTTTGGGGTGAAGATGAGGTTCAAGTAAAGGAAACTCGTCCTGTTGCAGAGAAAAAAAATCAGGTTTATCGAAAGCTGGAAAAGGAGCCCTGCTGTATTATTCTGGCCAAAGGAGTCTCTCTGCATCCTGAGCTGGAGAGGGAAATCAAGAAACGAGGTATCCCCGTTTTTTACTCTGAACTCTCCAAGAAAAATTGCTTAGATGAAATGAAACAGTATTTTTATATGTTCTACCCTCAAGGAAAGGTGATTCCAGGGGGGCTGATCAAGATATTGAGTTTAGGGGTTCTCATCACCGGAGACAGCGGTATTGGGAAAAGTGAAAGTGCTTTAGAGCTTATTTCCCGGGGGTACACGTTCATTTCTGATGATGTGACCCTGGTTTCCAAGAGTAAAGACCAGAAATTGATTGGTTCAGCTCCGTCTATGCTCCTGAATTTTATGGAAATTCGGGGGCTTGGGATTATTAATATCAAGGAAATTTTTGGGGGGAAGTCTGTCTCTTCCCAGGCAGAAATCAACCTGATCATCCGGCTGAAAAGATGGGCCAAAGGAAATGAATATGACCGTTTGGGACTTAAGTCTCTGGAAAAATTTGAAATTATGGGAAAAAAGGTTCCTCAAATCGTCATACCCGTGGCTCCGGGAAGAAACATAGCCACTTTAATTGAAGTGGCGTGCAAGATTCATTCTTTGAGAGAAAAGGGCTATGTGGCCTCGCAGGACATCGTGGATAAACTGAATCGAATCCTTTCATTTCATGGACAAAAGGGGAAACTCCGTTGAAAAATTACCGATTTATCATCATTACCGGACTCTCGGGTTCAGGGAAAACAGTGGTGAGCCGATTTTTTGAAGATATGGGGTATTACTGTGTGGATAATCTCCCGGCCAAATTAATCCCTCGATTTGTGGATTTATGGGCCAGGAAAGAAGTTCAGATCGATAAAGTAGCTCTGGTTGTGGATATTCGAGAAGCCGGTTTCACTACAGAATTCCCCAAAGTACTCGAGTCCATAAGAAAAAAAATTTCTCCTTATTTAATATTTCTGGAGGCTTCGGATGAATCCTTAGTCCGGAGATTCAGCGAGACCCGACGACCTCATCCGGTCGATTCCTCCAAGCCCGTTGTGGAAAGTGTGACTTTGGAGAGGAACCGATTAGCTGAAATCAAAAAAATGGCGGATGAAGTTATTGATACCACTTCAGGAACGATCAACCAGCTCAAGAAAAGACTGGTTCGTCGCTTTTCCGGACGCAAAGGTTTGAAAATGCAGTTGATGCTCATCAGTTTCGGGTATAAGTACGGGATCCCTTTGGATTCGGATTTAGTGTTTGACACACGATTTCTTCCCAATCCTTTTTATATCGATACCTTAAGGGAAAAGAGCGGCAGAAGCCAGAAGGTTAAGCACTATGTGCTCCAATCAGGGGAGGCAAAGAACTTTCTTGAGAAATTATACCGATTTGTCGATTATTTGATCCCTCATTTTCAGGAGGAGGGAAAAAGTTACCTCACGATTTCTGTGGGATGTACAGGGGGAAAGCACCGCTCTGTAGTGATCGCCGAAAAAGTTAAAGATCATCTGAAGAATGAAAAGTACCCTTTGAGAATCCACCACAGAGATATTTATAAATAACCTGGATAATTCACGAAGAGAGAAGGCTGTAGTTGTAAGGCACCGGGTGCGCAGCTTAGTAGGTTGGGACAGGGGCCGAGCATGGTTCCGAGAGGATTTATAAGTCTGAGCTTTTTTATCAATAATGCTGGTGAATGGCTCTGGAGACTTGAGTCTATCTTTGTTAAAATAGAGATTAAATATGAGTTGAAGAGATTGATGGAGATACTTAAAAGATGATCGGAGGAATTATAGTTTCTCATGGAAAGTTAGCGGAAGAGCTTTTGAATGCCCTGACCATTATCCTGGGAGAAGTCACTAACATGGAAGCCATTTCCATAGGTTGGTATGATGATGTGGAGGAATCCAAAAAGAAGATCAATCAGAGCGTGAAGAGAGTGGATCAAAAAAATGGAGTTTTGATATTCACGGATATGTTTGGGGGAACCCCTTCTAATCTCAGTTTTAGTTTTTTAAAAGATACTCAAGTCGAAATCATAACGGGAGTCAATCTCCCTATGCTTATAAAGTTTGTTTCTCTTCAAAAAAGCAACAACCTGAGTGAGGCAGCCAAAAAGGTGATGGAGCAAGGGAAAAAGAATATTCACCTTGCCAGCGCCCTTTTAAATTCCAAACATTGATATATTTGGTATGGTTGAAGAAAAAGTTCTTATCAAAAATAAGTTAGGTCTGCATGCTCGAGCGGCGGTTAAATTTGTCAATTTGGCCAATCGATTTCATTCCTCGGTAAAGATAGAGAAAGACGGGAATGAAATCGATGGAAAAAGCATTTTAGGAATTCTCACTCTCGCCGCGGTGAAAGACACCCAAGTTACCCTCAAAGTTCAGGGAAAGGATGAACAACTAGCGTTACAGTCCTTGAGAGAGCTTATCGATAATAAATTCCAGGAAGAAGAGTAGTTTTTATGGATTATCTACGACTCAAAGGCATGGGGGTTTCCCCCGGAATTTCTATAGGAGAAGTTCGACTTGCGGAGAAAGTGACCTTCACCACCCGAAAAGAGACGGTCCCGGACGATCAGGTCAAGAAAGAGGTTGAGAGAGTAAGGAAGGCTTTTCAGCGGACACGGGAACAGCTCTCTGAAATCAAAGACCAGATAAAGGAAAAAATGGGGAAAGAGCATTCTTTCATTTTCGAGGGCCATATGCTCATGCTTAAAGATAAATCTTTGACTTCGAGTATAGAGAATATAATCAGGAATGAAAAAAGCCGGGCGGAATGGGCCATATCCCAGGTTCATAATAAATACAAAAATCTTTTTCAGTCCATCAAGGACGAATATTTTCGTCAGAGGATGTCGGATGTATCCGATGTGTTGTTTCGGGTAACCAAGAATTTAGAGCAGCTTCCCACAGAAAAGAAAGATGACGGTAAGGAAAAAATCCTGGTCGCTCACGATCTTCTCCCTTCTGAAGCCGCCACCCGGCTCAGCAAAGGGAATGTCCTGGGAGTAGCCATGGATATGGGAGGAGAAACCTCTCATACGGCTATCCTCTCCCGCTCCTTGAATATTCCGGCGGTGGTGGGACTCCGGGATGTCAGCCAGAAGCTGAAAGACGGAGACCAGATCATCGTGGACGGGACCGATGGTGAAGTTATCGTGAATCCTCCTCCAGCCATCAGGAAAGAGTTTGTGAGCAAACAAGAAAAATACAATTATTATCGTTATGAACTCAGGGAAACAGCCAAATTGACATCCACAACTCTAGATAGAGTCAAGTTCACTCCTCTAGCGAACATCGAGCTTCCCGAAGAAGTCTCCATGGCTTTTTCTTTAGGAGCTGAGGGAATCGGGCTTTTCCGGACGGAATTCATTTATCTCCAGAGTTCTTCTCTCCCCACTGAAGAAGACCACTTTTCAATTTATTCTCAGGTGGCCAAAGAGGCCTACCCTTATCCTGTGTACATTCGGACGGTTGATGTGGGGGGAGAAAAAAACTTACCTCAATTGAAAATCGAAAAAGAGCCCAATCCCGCTTTGGGGTTGAGAGCTATCCGGTTAACTCTCCACAATAGAGATCTCTTTCGGGTTCAACTCCGGGCTATTTTAAGAGCCAGTGTGAATAAAAACGTGAAGATCCTTATTCCCATGATCACCGAAGTTGAAGAGATCGGAGAAGTGAAAATCATTCTCGACGAAGTCAAGGAAGAGCTCCGGAAGGAAAAAATTCAATTTGACGAGAATATTTCATTAGGGGCCATGATTGAAGTTCCCGCGGCAGCGGCCATAACCGATATTTTGGCTAAAGAAGTGGACTATTTGAGTATCGGCACCAACGATTTGATCCAGTACTATCTGGCCGCCGACCGGTCCAATGAGTTGGTTTCTTATTTGTTTAAACCTCTTCATCCTTCGGTGGTGCGTCTCATCCGGTTTGTCATCGAATCGGCCCAAAAAGAAGGAAAAGAGATTACTCTCTGTGGGGAGATGGCTGCCAACCCCCTTCTCGCTATCATACTGCTTGGTTTTGGGTTGAAACAATTCAGCATGAACCCTATCTTTATCCCTAAAGTCAAAAAAGCACTCCGGGCTGTTGAGTACAAAAAAGTCAAAAAGATTGTTCAGAAGGCGATGAACTTAAAGACCGCTCAAGAGATTGAAGAATACATCATCGAAAATATTCTGGTGGAGCATCCCAAAGCAATTTTGATGGGAAAGATCACTTCTTAATTTCAGGGGTTCGTCCGTAATTATCCTGAAGCCGAACAATATCCGATTCTTCTGATTTTCCCAACCATAATTCCATAATCCTGGCTTTTTTCTTGCCACAGCATCGAACCCGATGAGGGGTTTGGGAAGGGATGAAGATTTCTTCGTTTTCCTTTGCTTTCCAGGTCCTTTCACCCAAGGTGATTTCCAATCCATCATCCAGGATCACCCAGAATTCACTCCTCCGGTTATGATATTGGAGAGAAAGTGCTTCACCCGGTTTGACGGTAATGATTTTTATACTCCCTGTTTTTTGATAGGGAAAAGAACGGAATTTACCCCAAGGCCGAACCTCTTCTTTGATATCTTGTCTGAAGTTGGTTTCTTCAGAAAATTTGGTGTGCTGAGCCATGATTCCTTCCCCTCCGTATTTTCAGTATAAGGAGTGAGAAATAAACCCTTTATTCATCCCAAGATTTTTTTGGATTTCCTTTTGGGAAATCAACGGAAAAAATCGATTCAAAAACTAAAAGGGCACATCATCATCATCTTCTTCCTCCTCAGGTTGTTGCTGAGTCATATTGTTTTCCTTCGGGGAGGTGTATTGGGGAGAAGAAGATTGAGAGTCAATTGATTCCGTATCTTCCTTTTTACCCAAGAAAACGATGTTGCGGGCTTCGATTTCTGTGGTTCGACGATTGTTGCCGTCTTTGTCCTGCCACTGCCGGGTTCTCAGTTTGCCTTCTATGCAGACTTGCTTTCCTTGGGAGAGAAACTTTTCACAAAATTCAGCCAGTTTCCCCCATGCTACGATGCGGTGCCATTCTGTTCGATCCTGAGTTTCATTGGTATTGGGATTGAAACCTCGCTCGTTGGTGGCCACAGAAAATTTGGCTACAGCTCTTTCCGATTGAGGGAGATACCGAAGTTCAGGGTTGACTCCCAGATGCCCGATAAGAATTACTTTGTTGAGGCTGTTTTTATCTCTCATTTTTGTTTTATTTCTTTGATTTTTTCTTGAGCAATCTTGGTTTCTTCTTCTAGAGGGAATTTGCTTATCAGGGTCTTGAAGACAGCCAAAGCTTTCTGTTTTTTTCCGAGTTTGTTCAAACTGATTCCTTTTTTCAGGTAAGCTGCGGGGACTTTATCTCCTTGAGGAAAATTAAGGATAAGGCTGTTGAATTGTTCGATGGCTTTTTCATAGGCTTCTTGGCTGAAGTGGCATTCTCCGACCCAGTAAGCCGCATTATCTGCCAAAGGACTTTGAGGAAAATTTTCCAAATACAGCTTGAATCCTTCAATGGCCAGTTGGTAGTTTCCTTTGAGATAATCCGAGCGAGCCGTGTTATAAGCTTCTTGGGGAGAGAGTTGAGGAGAAACCGGAGCTTCGGGTTCTTGTTCCTTCTTTTTCTTTTCTTTTTCCTTTTCTGGAGGAGGTTGGGTTTTTTGAGTCTTCTCTTCCTTTGCAGCCTCTTCTTTTTCTTCTTCGGGTTGTTCAGGGGGGAGAGAGGCGGAAGTCTGCTTGATTTCGATCAATTGCTCTGAGAAATCGGAAAGCTGAGCGTTCAGAGATTTCAGCTTTTCCAGGAGAACTTGGTACTGATCAGGGATTTTTTTCTGATTTTCCATAAAACTGGCTTGTTCGGACTGGAGTCTTTTATTCATAGAGATGAGTTCCTTCAATTGTTCTTTAAGGGATTGGATATCCTGGGTGTTTTGGTTGATTTTTCTTTCCAGCTTCAGGATTTTTTCTTTGATGAGCTGGACATCTTTGTAGATAAGTTCATACGTTTTTTTCTTTTGCTCTGCAGCCGAGGATAAAGAAGAGGTTAAAAAGAGGAGGATAAGTCCAAAGGAAGTAACGACCCTTTTATTCATAGGTTATTTTTCGATGATAGTGAACTCAGCCCGTCTGTTTTTGGCCCATGCTTTTTCATTGCTGCCTTTGGCCAGCGGTTGACTTTCCCCGTAAGAAATGGTTTTCATCCTATCAGGGGAAATTCCCAGTGATACCAAGTAGTCAAAAGTTGATTTGGCTCTTTTTTCTCCCAAGGCTAAATTGTATTCTTCGGTGCCTCTTTCATCGCAGTGACCTTCGATGAGGATTTTGGCCGAATCCCATTTTTTCAACCACTCCGCATTTTTCTCCAGGATAGGCTTTTCATTTTCACGGATGAAGTATTTGTCAAAATCGAAATGAATCATCTCTAAGGGTTGCTCTTCATTGATTTCTTCAAGCGATTTTTTCTCGAAAATTTCTTCTTCCGTGAGTTCAGGTTCCTTGGTTTCGGGCGGCTCTTTGACTTTTTCAGCCTTAGGCTGTTCTTTCTCTTGAGGAGTGGGAGGGGGAGCTTCCTGTTCGACTTTTCCCCGGCAGGAAAAGATCAACGCCACCACTAAAAAACAGGCAAAAAATAAGATGAGTGTTTTTTTCATTGGGCCTCCTTCAAATGATTTGTTTTCATTATTTTCCGAGTTAAACTCTATAAAAATGGGCCAATTGAGTAATTTTTATACATCGAAACTCGATTATTGTCAAATAAACTTTTATTTCCCATTCACTCCAAGTTTTCTCCGGGAGTGTGCAAGATCATCGGGACCAATCGGGAAGCTTGTTATCTCCTTTGGAGGTTAAGCGTTTGAGGTTGGAGCCGTCGTAATCTATAGAGTAAAGCTGGGAAGCTCCACTGAGGTTGGATGAAAAGATCAGGTGTCTTCCATCCGGAGACCAACTGGGAGTTTCATTCCGGGCATTGCTTTCGGTGAGTTTGGTAATCTGGTTTGTTTGAAGGTTTAATACATAGAGGTCATACAGGAAGCCAGTCCTAGAGACATAAGCCAGTCGGTCTCCCGTGGGAGACCAGGCTGGGGCATCATGATAGCTGGAACCAAAACTGACCCTTCGGATGTTGGAACCTTCTGCGTCCATGATATATACTTGAGGAGTCCCGATTCGGTCGGTAATGAAGGCCAGCTCTCGTCCGGTCGGAGACCAGGAAGGAGCGGTATCAATGGCTCTGTGGAAGGTCAGCCTTTTGATATTCTCTCCACTGCGGTCAGCCACATAGATTTCCGAGTTTCCCTTTTCTATAGTGGAACAAAAGGCTATTTTTTCTCCATCCGGAGAAAAAGAAGGGGCATAATTGGTTCCTTGGCAGTGGATTTTATTGACTTTCCCCTTGAAAGGATTGAAAGTATACAAACAAGCATTGTTTTCTCTGTAAGAAGTATAGGCGATGGTTTGACCATCCGGAGACCAGGCCGGCATGTAATCCTTCCTATTGTTAAAGGTAAGGCGGGTTTGATTGTGGCCGTCGTAGTCCATCATGTAAAGCTCATCATTTCCGTCTCTGTTGGAAATAAACACAATTTTGGAGGTAAAAATGGGCTTTTCTCCGAAAGCTTTCATAATTTCATCAGCCATTTTGTGGGCCGCCCGCCGGAGAAGAGATTCTTGAGCCTGGTATCTTTTCCCTAGTATAAACCGCTGGCTTTTTACATCGTAGAGTTTGGCTTCGAAGATATAGCTGTGGTCGTTTTGGGCCTTAACCTGGCCCACAAGAAGGGTTTTGGCTTCAATGGATTCCCAGTCTTTAAATTGGATTTTCTGAGGGTTGAGAGACGGGATGTAATCATAGTAGGATTCAGGGAGTGGCTGGAACACTCCACTGTAGTTCAGGTCCTTAGAAATAATCTGGTGAAGTGTTTGAGCCGCTTTTTCTGCAGAGGGAGATTCCTTGCTGACAATGAAATCAGGAAGAGCAATGGCGATAGCCGGAACTCCTTCTTTTATACTGAGAACAACTTCTTGTTGAGAATAAAGAAAAAAGGAACCAACCAGAAGGAAAAAGACGGCATAAATGATAAATGTTTTTTGTTTCATTTTTTGTGCTCGAATATAAGATGAATACCCAGATAATCCTCCTTGTACTCCCGAGGAAGAGGAGGGAATGGAGCGGATGAACGGATCGCTCTTAAAGCGGTCAGGTCCAGGGATTTGATTCCGCTTGATTCTTCGACGTTCAATCCTGAAATCTGTCCGTTTCTATGTATTTTAAAATAAACAGTGGTGTGAAAATTTTCTTTATTCCCGGGAGAAACTCCCGACTGAAACCAGTTTCCGGAGACTCGGTCTATAATCACTTGGAGATAATAGGTGTAGGGGAAGCTGGAAAGGCCGATTTGAGAAGAAAGACCTGACCCCAATCCTCCCCCTTCTCCTGAGCCGGCTCCGATACCGACTCTCACTCCCGAACCTGAACCGGTTCCTTTTCCTTCGGAAGAGCCTTTTTTCTCTTGGGAAGAGCTTTGAGAGGAAGATTTTTTCTTTTTTTGTATTACGGATTTTTTCTTTTCAGGCGGAGACTTTTTTTCCTCTTTGACTTCTTTGGTGGGATGTCTGAGAGAAGATTTGTGTTGTTCCTGGAGATTTTGAGGAGTGGTAAGGTCCTGAAGACTTTTTGGCTGGGAAACTTCCGTTTCTACTGTCTCTTCTCCCCCTCCTTCCTTTTTTCCTTCAGGGGCTCCGCTTCCTTTTCCTCCGCCTCCGCTTCCTTTTCCTCCACCTCCACTTCCCCCTCCTCCGGGAAAAGAAACCATGTTCACATAATGAACCATTCCTTTTTTTGAGGAGGAAGGCAGGTGAGGAGAGATAATAAAGAGGAGCAAAAGCACTACATGAGCTGTCAAGGATAGAATGATGGCCCTTTTGAAAAACAGGGACTCGTTTTTGAGAGTAACCATTCTATCCCTTTTTGTTTTTTTCAAGGGGCTTCACCACCAGCCCTACCACTTCCACACCCGCTTTTTTCACAATATCCAGTATGCGAATCACATAGCCATAGGGGAGAGTTTCATCCGCTTGAATAAACACAATTCTCTTCTCTTTTCCATAAAAATACTGCTTCAATTTTTTTTCTAGAAGGAATTGGTTGATGACGGAATCTTGCATATGGATGTGTTTATCTTCGCTGATGGTGAGGGTAAGCCCTTCCTCAGCCGGAGCCGATTCTGTTTCTGCCTGGGGAAGGTTCACCCCAATCCCTGACTGCATCATAGGAGCTGTCACCATGAAGATGATCAGCAGAACCAACATCACATCCACGAGAGGAGTAACGTTGATTTCCGATAGAGAACTTCCTCGCCTTTTTCTTGATATCCGGTGAAACTTAAACGCCATAAAGCCTTTCTGCTATGCTGATGAATTCTAGGGAAAAATCCTCCATCTGGGTGATCATTTCATTGATTCGATGGAGGTAATGATTGTAGAAAATCACAGCAGGAATAGCTGCAAACAGACCAGCGGCTGTGGCAATCAAAGCTTCAGCAATTCCAGGGGCTACGGTGACCAGGCTGGCTGATTTCACAATTCCGATTTCCAGGAAAGAATCCATGATTCCCCAGACAGTTCCAAACAAACCGATGAAGGGGGTGACGCTTCCAGTGGTGGCCAGAAAACTCATCATCCGTTCCATTCGTGAGATTTCCTTGTTGGAAGCCTTGATCAGAGATCGGTTGATGCTCTCCAGGTTTTCTGAAGTCAGAGAAGGTTCAGGATTGGATTTGGTGTGATGAACCATTTCTCTGAATCCAGATTGGAAAAGAGAGGCCAGAGGACTGGCTTTGTATCTTTTGGCGGCTTCGTTGACCTCCTGAAGATTTCGACTTCTCCGGAATACCTTGAGAAATTTCTGGGATTGAAGGGAGGCTCTTTTCAAGGTTTTTCGCTTGAAGATGATGATAGCCCAGGAAAACACTGAGAAAAAAAGCAGAGCCAGGAGCACAATCCAGACCACTATGCTGGCGCCTGCAATGAGTTTTAATATGTTCATTTCGTACCCAGCAAAAATTAGCACAGGCCTGGGTGAATGTCAATATTCCCAGAGGGATTCAAGCTTCCCCATTTTTTAAGTTTTTTAGCTAATTTTCCATGGCGGGCTCACCACCCTCAACAAATGAAAATAGTTCGGGAGTAATGAGTGAAGAACCCGTATTGGAGGTTGAGCGGGCATGGTTCCTTGAGCACAGCGAAAGGAGAGCGAAACCGGAAATCGTAAGAGAGCGGGGTCGGACCAGTCCTGGTCCGACCCATGCTCTTAGTGAAGATAATTCAAAAGTCATAAGTCAAAATTTGAATAAAGGGTAAGTTTAAGTTTAAGGTTGAGGGAATTCAACTGAAACAACCAAAAAGACCACACAGACCAAATAAACAAAATGAACGCTTCTCTCGCCCGTCTTGCCTTTCTCGCCTTCTATCGCTTATCAGATACTTACCGTGACAGGATCCATCCTGAAAAGAATATTCCGCCACAAGCAATAAAGAAGCTTATTATCTTAAAGAGAAGTTTGACAAAATTTTTAAGGAGTCATAAATTGAGATTCTAACGAAATCCAGCGAAAAGGAGGAGGACTCATTATTACAGAGAAAAAATTCCACCCGGCCCAGATACTGGCCATCAGTTTCGGGGTTGCCATTTTCATCGGGACTTTTCTTCTCCTTTTTCCCTTTAGCACTCATTCAGGAATTTCTTTGGTGGATGCCCTTTTCACCTCCACTTCGGCCGTGTGTGTGACCGGCCTCATCGTTCAGGATACCGCCACCTATTTCACTCCCGCCGGACAGATCATCATAATGTGTCTTTTTCAACTGGGTGGGTTGGGAATCATGACCTTTTCCACACTTATCCTTCTGGTGGCTGGGAGAAGAATCTCCGTGACCGACCGGGTGATTATGCAGGAAGGCTATCATCATGCCTATCCCGGTGACGTCAAGTCTTTGATAAAGAATATTTTCTTTTATACATTAATCCTGGAATTTTTAGGAGCCGTGTTTCTTTTTTTTCACTGGAATAAGGAATTTTCCGCTGGAAGAGCCCTTTTTCAATCCGTTTTTCATTCCCTATCGGCTTTCTGCAACGCCGGGTTTTCTCTTTTCAGCGATAGTTTTATGTCCTACCAAGGCGATCTTTTAGTGAATGCCGTGATCATCACTTTGATCATTTTGGGAGGTTTGGGGTTTCTGGTTCTTCAAGAGATAAGAAAGGTGAGCTGGGATATGGTGAAAAAGAGAAAATTTCATGTTTCTCTCCATACCAAAATGATTCTGTGGCTTACCCTTATTCTGGTGGTGGGTTCTTTGATCCTCTTTTCCGCTATGGAATGGAATCATTCTCTGAAAGGTTTAAGCTTCACAGAAAAGATGTTTGCTTCTTTGTTCCAAGTGGTCACTCCGCGAACAGCGGGTTTCAACACCTTGAATTTGAACGCCTTAAGTACGGTCACCGTACTGCTCTTGATTTCGTTGATGTTCATCGGAGCTTCTCCAGGGTCTACAGCTGGAGGAATTAAGACCACTACCTTCGGAGTGATCTTGGCCTTCATTAAGTCCAAAATGGGGGCTCGAAATTCGGTCAATATATTTTACAGGACTCTTCCTTGGGAATTGGTCACCAGAGCTTTTCTCCTCGCCGCGTTGGCTCTCTGTGTGGTTTTCCTCTCCACCTTTCTTATCCTTTGGGTTGACCCCCAGCTCGTCTTCCAAAAAGTCCTGTTCGAGGTGTTTTCAGCCTTTGGTACGGTGGGGCTTTCTTTGGGAATCACTCCTGAACTCAATGAGTGGGGGAAGGTTGTGATCATTTTGACCATGTACGTGGGAAGAATCAGTCCTCTGACTTTACTGTATGTGTTCAGCCGTCAGAAAGCAGCCGGGCGGTATGAGTATGTTGAAGAAACAGTGATGATAGCTTAAAATGAAGACACAATTGTCCGGAGTATTCAGGGGAGGAAAAGAGAGAGAATGAAATTTGCAGTGATCGGGTTAGGAAGTTTTGGGTCTAATGTAGCTAAGACCCTTTATGAGAAAGGGAATGAAGTTTTGGCCGTAGATAAGGATAAAGAAAAGATTGAAGAGGTCAAAGATTTTGTCTCTCATGGGGTGGTGATGGAATCAGCGGATAAGGAAAACCTCAAAGCTTTGGGGATTCAGGATTTGGATGTGGTGGTCATGAGTTTAGGGCCGGAAATGGAAGCTTCCATTCTCACTGTTCTTTATTTGAATGAGATTGGAGCCAAGAGGATTTTAGCCAAAGCTTTGACCGAAGACCATGGAAGAATACTCAAAGCCGTGGGAGCTACAGAAGTCATTTATCCGGAGAAAGACATGGCTCAAAAGACGGCTCTGCGCCTGAGTTCTCCCAATGTTTTGGAGTATCTTCCTCTGGTTTCAGGAATCAGCATCCAGGAAATTGCCCCTCCAGAAAGTTTTATCGGGAAAAGTTTAAGAGACCTGGATTTAAGGAATAAATACGGGGTTCAGGTGATCGCTGTTAAGGAGCTTATTCCGGAAAAAACCACGTTTATCCCCAAGGCCGATTTTGTACTCAAAGACAGCGATATCATGATCCTTATTGGAGAAGAAAAAATGCTCCAGAAGATCAATAATCTCTCACGATGAACCGGTCTTTTTGAGTATGTCTAGGGCTACCTGTTTGGCTTGTTCCCCGCTTTCTTTGGTGGGACCCACACAGGAGGGACATCCTTCTTGGCAGGGGCAGGTCTGGATGGTCTTGAGGCACTGCTGGAGCAGTTCTTCTTTCAGGTCAAAAAGAGAAGGACTGAGACCGATCCCTCCGGGAAAATTGTCGTAGATGAATATATTGGGCTCAAAATCGGCCTCGGAGAAATCAGCCCCCTCTTTTTGAAAAGAAGATTTTTGGCGGATATCCCTGGGGGGTATGGATTTGCCTGTGGCATTGTCTCCCACCGACACTCCTACATCATGAAGGTCACACATCATGAACAGAGGAGCGACATGATGGAGACAGTAGGCCAGGCCAAAAAGACCGTTTATTCTTTGTTCCGGGGGGAAAGGTAGATTTTGAAACACCCGGGCAGGAATGGTCAACCAATAGGCGGTGGTGTTCATTTCATTCTGAGGAAGAGTCAATTCGCCAGAACCCACATTCTCCATGGTGTGGAATTTGATTTTTTTAAAACCCACCACTTGAGTGGCCACATGGACTTCTCCATGGGAGATGGAGCAGTGAGTCAAATTTCTTTGATCGAAGGAATCAATGACCTTGATTTTGGTGTAATCTATCGCGTCTGTGTAATAATCCACATCCGTTTTTTTAACATAAGCCTTTCTCTGGTTGTAATCCAGTTTTTCCACAAAATACTGTTCCCCTTCACAGATATAGATGGCTTTGGGATGAAGGGTGGTTAGGGCTGAGGTGAAATCCACTTCAGCGATAACCTTGGTTTTATCTGCGGTGTCCACAACCACAAAATTGTCCGAGCTGATGCTCCTCAGACTGATTTCGTCGGCAGGATAGGCTTCAGAAGTCCAGAACCATTTGTCCTGGGAGTGATGGGCCAGTTTTTCATCTTGGAGATAGCGGAGTATTTCATCGGAGTCTACCTGACCAAATTTTTCTTTATCTTGAAAAGGAAGTTCGAATAAGGCGCATTCGATATGGTTGACTAAGAGAGAGAGGTTATCTGGGTTGATCAGAGCCTTCTCAGGAATTTTGGAGAAGAAATAATCAGGATGGTTGATGATGAACTGATCCAGAGGAGAACTGGAAGCTACCAGGACTGTAGATGATTTTCCGGATTTTCGTCCCGCTCGCCCGGCTCTCTGCCATGTGCTGGAGATGGTGCCCGGATATCCGGCCAGGACCGCTACATCCAGACTCCCGATGTCAATACCCAATTCCAGGGCATTGGTGGAAACCACTCCTCGAATTTGTCCTGACCTTAATTTTTTTTCTATTTCCCTTCTCTTTAAGGGAAGATAACCCCCTCGATATCCCCGTATGGTTCCTTTATCCTCTATTTTTTTCTCCATGTCATCCTTCAGGTAAGTGACCAGCACTTCAGTAATGAGTCGGCTCCGTGCAAAAACTAGGGTCTGAAGGTTATTTTTAAGGAAAAGAGAAGCCACCCGACGGGCTTCATTGACGTAAGAGCGGCGGATTCCCAGGAATTTATTGACTATAGGAGGGTTGTAGAAGATGAAGTATTTTTCTCCTCTAGGAGCCCCGTTTTCATTGATGAGAGAGACAGGTTCCTCAATTATTTTCTGTGCTATTTCCACAGGATTGGCAATGGTCGCTGTGCTCAAGATGAACTGAGGAGAGGAGCCGTAGAAACGAGCGATCCGTTTCAACCTTCTCAGGATGTTCGCCAAATGGCTTCCAAAGATTCCCCTGTAATTATGGAGTTCGTCGATGACAATGTACTTCAAATTTTTAAACAATTTGATCCACTTGGTGTGATGAGGGAGAATTCCTGTGTGGAGCATATCTGGGTTGGTGAGAATAATGTGTCCTTTAGCTCGAATGGCTTTCCGGGCATCCTGGGGAGTGTCCCCATCGTAAGTGAAGAGGCAGATTTCTTCAGGAAGGTATTGGATGGTTTCATCCAACGCGGCTCTCTGGTCCTGGGAAAGGGCTTTGGTGGGAAAAAGGAAAATAGCTCGAGAGGAAGGGTCCTGGAGGATGGTGTTGAGAACAGGGAGGTTGTAACAGAGCGTTTTTCCCGAAGCGGTGGGAGTGACCACCACGATGTTTTTTCCTTCCTGAAGACGTTGCAAGGATAAATACTGGTGAGAGAAAAGCCGGGTGATTCCTTTTTTCTGTAATGAATCTTTCAGAGCGGGATGCACGGAGGGAGGGAAATTGCGGTAACGCCCTTGTTGGGCTGGAATGTGTTTGATAGCCCGGATGGAATCATGGGGCCCTCCCATTTCTTTCAACATGTTTAAAGATTTTTGGAGATGGTGGTCTTTGTCCATGGTTCCGGTCCGTGTTTCATATTATTATCTTCGGGATAGAATGGTCAATAGGTTTTATTCCCCAGAGAGTGAAGAGGAAGCATCCCCAAAGCCGTGATAAGAGGAAGGGTATGGGATTCCTCACCCGCTCGATTCCCACATCGAGAACTCGGAGGGGAAAAGCTCCGCTTTCCCCCTTCCGACGGTCGCTAAAGCTCCCTGCCTCCCTTCTCGGGCTTGCGTCCTGCGACCAAAGGGGCATACCCCTTTGGAACCCCCACTGATTTGTGAAGGTTCACAAATCAGTCAATCTCGCTCCCATTCGGGCTTCGCTCTCCTCTCCTTCAGAGAGGAACCATGCCCGCTCAGCCCTCATAGGGGATTCCTCATCCCATACCCTTCCTCTTCTTTAACTATTCCATTTCTATCACGGAAATAGAGATGCTTACGAGTGAAGATGATTTCTTTTATCGTTGCGGTGTTGTGGTAGAATAAAAAGTCATGTTTGAGGAAATTGTGGTTAAAAGAGCGGCCCAGCACAACCTGAAGAATCTGGATATTCGCCTGCCGCGCAATCGTTTGATCGTAATGACCGGTCCGAGCGGTTCCGGAAAATCTTCTCTGGCTTTTGACACTCTGTTTGCGGAAGGTCAAAGGCGGTACATCGAGTGTCTGTCCACCTATGCCCGTCAGTACATCGAACAAATGGAGAAACCGAACGTCGAATCTATCGAGGGTCTGTCTCCATCCATTTCCATCGAACAGAAGACCATCCCTTCTAATCCCCGCTCCACAGTGGGGACCGTGACCGAAATTTATGATTTTCTAAGGCTGCTGTTTGCCAGAGCGGGCACTCCTCACTGCCCCCGGTGCGGACGGAGAGTGAGTTCATTGACCGCTCAACAAATCCTTACCCGGCTCCTGGAGGGTTTCAGCGGTCAAAAGGTACAGATTCTTTCTCCTGTGATTCAGGGACGTAAAGGAGACTACCAAAGCCTCTTGGAACGGTTCCAAAGGAAGGGTTTTCTTCGAGCCCGGATTGATGGTCGGTTCCAAGAATTAGAAGAAGGGATCAGGCTGGAACGGAGTCAAAGGCATAATATAGAGATTTGGGTGGATGAGGTTGAAGTCTCTCATAATTCTCGGCAAAGACTGAAAGAGGCCGTGGACAAGGCCATGGAAATATCCCAAGGAAACCTGGTGGTGGTTGAACCTGAAGGAAAGGAAACTTTTTACTCCTCGAGTTTGATTTGTCCTGTTTGTGAAATCAGTCTCCCCGAACTGGAGCCCCGAACCTTTTCTTTCAACAGCCCTTACGGAGCTTGTCCTTACTGCCATGGTTTGGGAGTGCTCTCCACCTGGAGTAAAGGAAGGAGGCGGTTCAGAAATGAGGCAGTGTGTCCCCAATGTGGAGGAAGCCGACTGAAAAAGGCAGCTTTGTCCGTGAAAATTGGGGAAAAAGATATTTCCCAGTTGAGTTCTCTTCCAGCAGCCGCCTTGTTGGAAGAGCTGTCCCGGTTGAAATTTCCTTCCACCAAAAAGATGATCGGGACCCGGATTGTAAAAGAAATCCAGTCCCGACTGAACATAATGATGGAATTAGCCATGCCCTATCTCCAGATTTCCCGGTCAAGCTCTTCTCTTTCAGGAGGGGAGGCCCGAAGAGTGCGGCTGGCAGCCCAAGTGGGAGCCCGTTTGAGGGGGATTCTTTATGTTCTCGATGAGCCCACCATTGGTCTTCACCAAAGAGATAACACCCGGCTGGTTTCTCTTTTAAGGGAGATCAGGGATGAGGGGAATTCCATCATTGTGGTGGAACATGATGAACAGACCATCCGTGCTGCTGATTATATCCTGGATTTGGGGCCCGGAGCTGGGGAAAAAGGGGGCTCCAGTGTGGCCGAGGGAGATTTGAGGACCATTCTTTCTTCCCCTTCTTCTCTCACCTCCCAGTACCTGAGAGGAGAAAAATGCATCCCCATTCCAGAGCGGAGAAGGAAATCCCGAGAGTGGATTACGGTAAAAGAGGCTTCTGAATTTAACCTGAAGAATATCGATGTCCGTTTTCCTTTATCTGTTTTCACAGTGGTGACTGGAGTTTCCGGTTCAGGAAAAAGCACACTCGTTTACGATATACTCTACAAAGCTCTTTGCAATACCTTCTACAAGGCCCAAAAAAGCCCCGGACAACATAGAAGGATTGTGGGAGCGGAGAAGCTTACAAAAGTGGTTTCTGTGGACCAAAAACCGATCGGCCGGACTCCCCGTTCCAATCCAGCCACTTATACAGGTGTTTTCACTTCCCTGCGTCATCTTTTTGCTATGACCCGACAGTCCCGGATGAAAGGATATTCACCCAGTCGTTTCAGCTTCAATCTTTCGGGAGGCCGGTGTGAAGAATGTCGAGGAGCCGGGTCCAAAAAAATAGAGATGCATTTTTTACCCGATGTCTTTGTGACCTGCGACCGCTGCGGAGGTCAGCGTTACAATAAGGAAACTCTTTCTGTTCGGTATAAAGGTAAAAACATCGCCGATTATTTGAATATGACCGTGGATGAGGCCTATGATTATTTAAAGACGCACCCTCATCTGAAGAGAAAATTGGAAATCATGAAAAGAGTGGGTTTGGGATATTTGAAATTGGGACAGCCAGCTCCCACTTTATCGGGAGGGGAAGCCCAACGGATCAAGCTGACCAAAGAACTGGGCCGTAAGAATGCAGGTCAAACTCTGTATCTCCTGGACGAGCCCACCACAGGTCTTCACTTTGATGATGTCCGGCAGCTTTTGGAAGTCCTTTCAGCCTTGGTGAATCTGGGAAACACGGTGATGGTCATCGAGCACAATCTGGAAGTGATCAAGTATGCCGACCATATTGTGGATTTAGGGCCTGAAGGAGGAGAGAAAGGAGGGTGGGTGGTGGCCCAGGGCACTCCTGAAGAAGTAACTCAAGTCAGGAAATCTTACACAGGTCAATATCTGAAAAAAGTCCTGTATAAGAAAGAAAGGAAGGGGGCTGAAAAGTTCAGTTTGTGAAAGGATTGGAGTCAACATGGCTTTTAAAGACATACTAGGCAACCAAAGAGTCAAAAAAATATTGAAAAGGTCTTTAAAGAAACAGAAAGTTCCCCATTCATTGATTTTTTCGGGTCCCCCAGGTGTGGGCAAAAAAGAAATGGCCCTGATTTTAGCCAAGGCCCTGAATTGTTTAAAGGAGACGGAGGATGCCTGTGAGGTGTGTCCCAACTGTGGGGCTATAAACAAAGGACATTTCCCTGATGTATTGGAGATACAGCCCGAAAAAGAGGTCATCAAGATTGAACAGATGAGGATGATGAAGGAGGTGGCTCACCTTAAGCCTATGGGCGGGAGAAAGAAATTTTTTGCGGTGAATGAGGCGGAAAAGATGAGCGAGGAAGCTTCCAATTCCCTGCTGAAAATTTTGGAGGAACCTCCTTCTTTTTCCCATGTGGTCCTTGTGACCAGCAATCCCTACCTCCTGTTACCTACCATAAGGTCGCGATGCCAACAACTTGATTTTTCCCCTATTTCTCCCCAGGATATTGAGAAGATTTTAAAAGAGCGTGGGTACAAAGAAGAAAGAGCCAAGGTCATTTCTCTTCTGGTCCAAGGAAACATGAACAGAGCTTTGAGTTTAGAATGGGAAGAAATTCAGGAGAAAAGAAATCAAGCCTGGAATTTTTTCTTGTCGTTTGTGGAAAAAAAAGAAAAGATTACTCCTTTCATCGATGATTTTTTGACCTCTTCTTCAAACCAGAGAGAAGAATTGAAGCAGTTTTTAGAAATTTTTGCCTCTTTCTGCCGCGACTTCTTGTTGATAAAAGAAAAAGGGGGTCAGGACTTTCTCATAAACCTGGATTATGAAGGGAAAATAAAAGATGTATCAGAATCGTGGAGCACGGAACAGACTGTGCATCTTCTTGAAAAAATTGACTCTATGATTTATTCTGTAGAAAGAAATCTGAATATAAATTTATTGAAAAGTTCATTGCTTTCTAATTATATGGAATGGAAATATGTCTGAAACAGTGCGAGTCCTTTCGGAATCTTCGGGTAAGATAATCCGAGCGAAAACAGGAAAAAAAGAGGTCCACAAAGGCGATTGTGTGCTCATTGAATCCTCTTTAGGGGGAGATTTAGGGGTGGTGGTGGATGAGCGAAGCTGTATCTGCCGGTTTTCCAAATCACAGGAAGGTGCGGTCAATGTTATCCGGAAAGCCACGGATAAAGATAAACAAAAGTTTGAAGGGTTAAAGGAGAAGGAAAAGAAAGCTTTTGATTTTTGTCTCCAGAAGATTAAAGAGCGGAAATTACCCATGAAATTGGTGAGAGTCCGTTATTTTTTTAACGAAAAAAAAGGGGTATTCTATTATACGGCAGACGGACGCATTGATTTCAGGCAATTAGTGAAGGATTTGGCCAAAGAATTCAAGATGCGGATCGAGATGCGTCAGATTGGAGTTCGGGATGAAGCCAAAATGGTGGGAGGATTAGGTGTCTGCGGCCGTCCCTTGTGTTGTTTTGGTTTCATGAAGAATTTCGAACCGGTCACCATCCAGAAGGCAAAAAAACAACAGATTGTGATCAACCCGACAAAAATTTCGGGTCTTTGCGGGCGGTTGATGTGCTGTTTGGCTTTTGAGGACGAGAGCAGAGGACGGTTGTACACCGAAGAAGAGAAAGTCGAAGAAGATTAGTTTGGGGAGATTTTGAACCGCACTTTGCTGGAGACAGCGATCAGAGACCCTTCTGGAGAAAAGGCCTTCACCTGCCACGAGTACTCTTCTCCTGCACTCATCTTTTCCTTTACTTCTCCAGGAAGAGTGATGGAGTTTTCTTGGGTTTCAGCGCTCCAGAGAAGCTCCGAATTGTAGATGTAGATTTTATAATGCACATCCTCTCCCAAACTTTTCCATCTGAACTGGGGAGGAATGGTTTTGATGTCGATGACCGGAGAAATAAGATTGATGGATTTGCTTCTCACCAAGTCTTTATTCACAAAAAATTCGGGTGAGGAAGTTTTGAGTTGAGGGATGACCAACAGGACCACTGCCAGGATTAAAGCCGCCGAAGCTCCTACTGCCGCCCATTGTTTAGGGGTAAGAAAGGCAAAAACTTTTTTTCTCCAGGGAACTCTCTGGGTTTCTTCGGGAACTTCCGTTCCTTGAAAGATAGCATCCCCTCTTTTTTTGACCACGGAAATCAATTCATTTCTCTCCCTCATTTTCTCAAAGCATGAGGGACAGTTGAAGTAATGGTGTTCAAACCGTTCTTTTTCTTTTTTGTCGAGTTTGTTCAACAGATAGTCATCGATTAAATATTCATACTCACACTTTTCCATTTTTTTGCCTTCCTTTTTTACTTCAACCTTTTAGTCGTGCCAGTACTTCAAAAGTGGGAAAAATTATTTTTTTATCTTTTTTTGCACCAGTTTCTGGGCATAGTTCACTCGTTCGCTCACTTGACTTGGAGTGATATTCATTTTTTGGGCCACTTCCTTACGCGAGAGGCCTTTATAATAATAAAGGTAAAGGACCTTTTTGTATTTGGGTTTTAATTCCTTTATAGCGTTTTCCATCAATTCAGCTTTTTCTCGGGTCTCCACTTGTTCATAGGGATCGGGGAAAGGATTGGGTTGGGGGATATGTTTGAGAACCTTGCTTTTTTTTCGAATGTAGTCCACAATCCGGCGGCTGGTGATGGTATAAATGAATGTCCCGATGGAAGAGTCTCCCCTAAATTCGTTATTTTGCAATTTTTCTATCACGTTCACGATAATTTCATTCACCACATCTTCCCACTCTGGAGTGTGTTGACCGATGGCTTTTTTAACTCTAAAGTTGATGATGGGGCGGTAGTCTTGGATGATTTTTTCAATATCTAAGTCTGGATTTTTCTTCTCCATTTTTCCACATTATATAGCCCTGCGATTCCATTGACAAGCCTGAACTATTCATGAAAAGGCCTAGAAATCCAGGCAAGGGAAGGATTTTCAATTTTTAGTGGGGTTATTCGACTAATCTAATGCTTTTTTAAGAAGGATTGAGCCATGAAAATGAAAGAGAAAAATCATCGTTCTGAAATCATTAAAGTGAAGGATGAAAAAAACTTTTTTCAGGTGATTGAAGAAAGGATGGCCCAGGAAGGTTTCAAGTGTGTGGAAACTTTTCCTTCCCTTTCTTCCAAGAGCCCATTTGTGAACGCAGGATGTTGACTTTTAAACTCAATTGAGGGTAGAAATGAGAACTGACTCAACTGTAAAACAAACCCAAGAAACATCAAAATTTCCTTTTGTGGACCAAACAGAAACCTTTTCGGGAAGTGCGCTGGGGAGTTATACTTCCCTGGAGAAGATTAGAAGGATATCCTCCGCGAAAAAAATCCTGAGAGACCTTTTTCAGAGGTACGGCCAGATCTTCAATGCTTTTGAAGAAAACACTATGGAAGAGAAAGATCTCTCTCAAGACAAGACTCTGGTGAATTCAAGCTTATTGTATCTGATTGCAGCCACTGACGGAAACGAAGATACCATCGGACATTCCCAATTGGTGGCCAGTTATACCCTGCAGTTGGCTCGGGCGTTAGGAATCAGAGATCAGAGATTTCTGATGAATATGGAAAGGGGAGCCCTTCTCCATGATATTGGAAAAATTGGTATCCCTGATAGAATTTTGAGAAAAGTGGGACCTTTATCCCTCATGGAAAGAGAAGTGGTTAAAGAACATCCTCTCCTGGGATACGAAATCATCCAGGAATTTGACTTTTTGAAAAAAGCCGGACAGGTCACTTTATACCACCATGAAAGCTATGATGGCACCGGTTATCCTTATGGACTGAGTGGAGATGAAATTCCACTGGAAGCCCGAATATTTGCTATAGCCGACACTCTGGATGCCATCACTTCAGACCGTCCTTACCGGGAAGGAAAGCATTTTGGGGTGGCCCTAAGAGAGATAGAAAAAAACAAAGGAAGTCAATTTGATCCTTATATAGTGGAGACCTTTTTGTCCATTTCTGAAGAAAGTTGGCATGGGATCAAAGTGGAAACCCAATCCTCCCCCTTCCTCTCCACAATCCACTAATCCGAATGAGAAGTTCGGAAATCCTTAATGTGGGGTCGGACTGAGCATAAATTACTGATAATAAAGTCATTAGTTTCATGAGGCGGTGATTTGGTCTGGTTAGTCCTTATAGACTATTTGGTTTGTTAAGTTGAATAAGCGAGAAAAGCGTTCATTTTGTTTATTTGGTCTGTTTGGTCTATTTTGTCTATCTGGTCTTTTTGGTTGTTTCAGTTGAATTGACTCAACCTTAAACCTATCTTTTCTCACCCTCACCCTTCTTTTCACCCTCCTTACTCTATCTTCTCTTGACCTTGACCTCAATCTTATCCTATTTTCACCCCACCTCAACTTATTAACAGTTTAACAATGAAACAATTTAACCGTGAATATTTTTTCCCGGATCCTTCTTTTTAGATTCTTTGGGCAGGTTGCTTGTGTAGGCTTCGGAAGGCTTCAGCCACCAGCTCTGCAGTATGGAACACCTGAAAAGAAGGGTTTTCCTTTCTCAGGCAGGATTTGAGCTGGAGCAGACAGCCGGGACAGTCGGTGGCAATCATTTTGGACTGACTGTGATGGATTTTTTTTCTTTTCCCTTCCCAAATCTTATTCGAAATTTCCGGATTTTTGAAGGCAAAAACACCGCAGAATCCGCAGCAGGTGTAAGGCTCTTTTTCCTCTACAGGAGTGAAACCCAGCTGGCGGAGGATTTTCAAGGGTTCTTTCTTTAATTTCAACTCGTTCATGGAGTGGCAGGGATGATGGTAAAAGATCCTTTGGTTGGAGGTGAAGGTGGGAAGAGAAGGGATATGCCCTTTTTCATTTAAAAATTGGGAAAAATCAAAGATTTGAGGGACCCAGGAGGAAAATTCCGGAAGGATTTCTGGATATGTATTTTTCAATAGAGACCCTCCGGTGGGACAAACGGTGACAATGGAGTCTGGATTTTCCTTTCTGATCCATTCCAGATTTTTTCGGGCTAGTTTCTGGACATCTTCTTTTTCTCCTAGATGAAGACTGGGGGCCCCACAACAGCCTTGTTGAGAAGGGGAAACCACATCATAATTCAAATGGGATAGAGATGTGAACACACTGTCTCGAACCTCGGGAAAAAATTGTTTAACCACACATCCCTGAAAGAGAAAGATTTTTTGAGGGTTTTTTGGTGGAGGGGGATGAGATTTTTTGAGGTTGAGGGCTGGAAAGGATTTACCTCGGGTCCAAGAAAAGGGAAGTGGTTTCAAATACCCATTCTTTTTCCAAGGCTTCTGCATGACAGAAAGGATTTGACTCCCCCATTCGAAAAAGAATTTTTTGGTAAAAATCCGGGAAAGCACCTTTTCCCACAGGGAGGAACCCTTTCGGTTTTTGAGCTCGAGGATAAGGTCTCCTGTAGGGATCCTTACCGGGCAAAATTCTTCGCATTTTTTACAATCGGCACAAAGGTCCAGAAGATGGGAGGAAATTTCTTCAGATTGGGTCATGGCTGTAAGAAGAGTGCCAATACCCCCAGGATAAACCGAGCCCCCATACACATGTCCGCCCAGAGACTGAAAAACAGGGCAAACCAGCATACATCCACCACACTTAAGGCAGCGGAGTGTAGGGCGGAGTTCTTTGTCTTCGCTCATGTTCAATCGTCCGTTGTCCAGGATGATGATATGAACTTCCTGAGGACCATGAACTCCGGTCACCAATTCTTTTTCGATGTCAGTGGTGCGGCTGGGCCCGGTGATATAGGAAACGTAGGCGGTCATCTTTTGACCGGAAGAAGCCAAAATCAAGGCTTTAATCAGTGCGGTGGCCTGTTCCAGGTTTTCCACCAATTTTTCGGTGCTCACCAGAGCGATGTGAACCGGAGGCAGCGAAGTCACCAGTCGGGCATTCCCTTCATTACTGACAATAATCAGAGTGCCGGATTCGGCCACCGCGAAATTGGCTCCCGATAGGCCCACATCGGCATTCATGAGAATGTCCCTCATTTCTTTCCGGACCTGTTTGACGATTTCTCTGGAATCCGGGGGGATTTCCTTTTGAAAATGTTGGCTGAAAAGCTGGGCAATTTCTTCCTTGGTTTTATGGAGAGCAGGAGCTGTGATATGAGAGGGTCTTTCTTTGGTTAATTGAATGATTCGTTCCCCCAGATCTGTTTCCACCACCCGGTAACCCTTTTTCTGGAGATATTGGTTCAGATGGATTTCTTCGCTGACCATGGATTTGGATTTAACAAGGAGTTGAGCATTTTTTTCCTTGAGTATTCCTTCGACCTTCGAAAGAGCTTGTTCGGGGGTGGAGGCCAGATGCACCTGGGATCCCGATTTCTGAGCTTGTTCGGTGAATTCTTGAATGAGTTGAGGGAGCTTGGGGATGCATTCATCACGGATGGCCTTCGCTTTATCCTTGTATTCTTCCCAGGTAACCTCTTGTTTGGTTTGGAGGTATTTTTGGGAGTGTTGGGAGGAAGCATTTTCCAAAGCCTTCTGGAGATTGGAGTCCTTCAGAGCTTTTTTGGTTTTCTTTTTGCGTTTTTTGCGGAAAAACATCAATCTTCCTGGTTGTTGTTCTTCTTCAGGTAAGTTTGGGGATCCACTTTAATTTCCCTGGGTTTGCTTCCCTCAGAAGGGCCCAGGATGCCTTCTTCTTCCATTTGGTCGATGATCCGGGCTGCCCGAGCATAACCCAACTTGAGTTTTCTCTGGAGGTAAGAAGCTGAAGCCTGACCGGTGAGAAGAACCAGTTCCACGGCTTTATCAAAAAGGTCGTCCCTTTCCCCTTCCTCTTCTTCCACTTGGGCCGAAGAGCCTTCCAGTACGCTGACGATCTTCTGGTCATAAATAGGCTGGCCCTGGCCTTTGACAAACTGAACCACCCGGGTCACTTCGGGAAGAGAAACGTAGGAGCAGTGAAGACGAATGAGACGGGGATAATTGGGGGGCATGAACAGCATGTCTCCATTTCCCAAAAGCTTTTCGGCTCCGCCGGTATCGATAATGATGCGGGAATCCACTTTGGAAGGAACTCTGAAAGAAATGCGGGAATTGAAGTTATTCTTCACTGTTCCGGTGATGACATCAATGGAGGGACGCTGGGTGGCCATCACCAGATGAATCCCCACGGCCCGGGCGAGTTGGGCCAGACGGGCGATGCAGTATTCCACTTCCTGGGCTCCCACCATCATCAGTTCGGATAGCTCGTCGATAATGATCACCAGATAGGGAAGAGGTTTGAGTTTCTCCTTTTCCTCCTCACTGAGCTTTCCCTTCTGTTCCTTGAGCAGTTTGGCCACCTCCCGGTTGTACTGTTCGATGTTTCTGACCCGCATTTGGCCCAATTTTTGATAGCGGTTTTCCATCTTCTTAATGGCATCCAGGAGGATGGCTCCGGCTTTTTTGGGGTCTTGAACCACCGGGCTCAGAAGGTGGGGTACTCCGTTGTAAAGGGAGAATTCCAGTCTTTTGGGGTCGATGAGGATGAGTTTGACTTCCTCGGGTGAAGCTTTATACAGGATGCTGGTGATAAAAGCATTCAGGGCCACACTTTTTCCCGTTCCCGTGGCTCCGGCGAGAAGTAAATGAGGCATGATGGAGAGGTCACTGATATAAAACTCTCCATGGACCGTTTTGCCCAAGGCAAAGGTCAGTTTGGAGGGAGAATTGATGAATTTATCCGATTGGATGACATCTCTGAGTTTGATGATCTCTCTTTTGTTATTAGGGACTTCCATTCCCAAAGAGGATTTTCCGGGGATCCTCTGGATTCGAACGGATTCAGCGCCAAGAGCCAGAGAAAGATCTTCTGAAAGGTTGGCTACTTGACTGACCTTTATGCCCGGCTGGGGATAGAATTCATAGGTGGTGAGGACAGGCCCGGGGTGATACTCTTTGACTTCCCCCTCTACGTTGAATTCGCTGAGTTTTTCTTCGATACACTCTTTTTTTTCATACAGTTCGTTTTTATCAATTTTTTCAGCAGGCTTTCCCGGGTCCAGAAGGCTGAGAGGCGGAAAATTGTAATCCTTTCTTTTTTCCATCTCTGGAAACAGATATTTCTCCTTCTCCTGAGGTTGAGAGGGGGGAGCTTTCGCTGGAGGAGCCTCTGGTTCATTCTTCTTTTTCTCCGCCTTCGAAGGAGTATATTTCTGGATAACTTTTTTTCTCATTTTTTTTCGCTGTCTGGATTTCTGATGATGGATGATCCGGATCCGAACTTCTTTGAACATGGAGTTTAAGAGGTGGGAGAGTTTCTGGAGAGATTGGGTGATAGAGAAGTGGGTATACAGGAGAAAAAACAATATAAGCCCGGAAAAGATCAGAAGATAGGTTCCGGTATGATTGAAATAACGGATCAAAACCGAAGAAAGCAGGTCGCCCAGGATTCCCCCTCCCCCGGCGGAGATTTCAGCATTTCTCCAGCCGAGGGAATGAAAAAACATAGAAAGGAGGATGCTCAACATAAGAAGCAGCAGGAAAACTCCCCCTGTTTTCTTTAAGATCCGCCTATTGAAGGAAGGAAAAAATGCTTGAGATCCCAGGTAAATGAGCCCTAGAGATAAAAAGAAGGAGGTAAAACCCAGGAGCTGGAGAAAAAGTTCAGACAGAGAGGCTCCCACTTTTCCCATATAATTGTGAACTTTCTGTGAAGTAGTGGTGGTGCTCACCCAGGAGGGATCCGCGGAGTGGTAACTGATTAAACTGGTGAAAATAAAAATTCCCAACAAAAGGAGAATGATCCCCCATATTTCAGAGTAGCCGAACCGATTCTTCTTGTTGGATTTCTGGGGGGTTGTTTTCTTTGACTTTTTTCCCTTTTTTGACATTTCTCAAATTATACCATATTCACTCAGAGGGGTGAAAATAAAGGAATTCATACAGAGTGACGAACTGAGAGAGAGAAAGTTGTTCGGCACGGACATTTTCTTCCAATCCTATCCGGTTGAAAGCGGTGCGGATGAAGGAAAGGGGAAAATCAAGCCGCCTCAGATTGTTGGACAGTTTTTTCCTTCGATGGCGGAAGGACCCTTGGAGAAATTTTCGAAACCGGGGCTCTTCTTTTAGAGAAAAAATGGGCTTAGGCCTTGTTTTTAAAGAGAGAAGAGCTGATTGTACCTGGGGAGGAGGGAAAAAAGCCCCTGGAGAAAGAGTGAAATGGATTTGAGAAGTGAAATAATTCTGGAACAGGATGGAAACGGGAGCGTATTGTTTGGACCCTGGTTGAGCACAGACTCGCTCGGCGACTTCTTTCTGCAGAAGGAAAACACACACAGAGATGACCTCCCGCTCTTGGAGAACTTTAAACAAGACTGGAGAGGATATGGAGTAAGGGAGGTTTCCCACGATTTTGAGTTTATTGATGGGTTGAGGATGATTCTTCACTATTTCATGGAAATGAAGGGCCCGTATGTCATTCTGAAGTATCCTTAAGTTAGGAAATTCCAGTTTCTTCAGGAAAGGAATGAACCCGGAGTCTCTTTCCACGGCGAGGACAGAACCTCCTTTTTGAGCTAAGGCTTGAGTGAGAACTCCTTTCCCCGCGCCGATTTCCAAAATCAGTTCGTTTTTTTGAGGATGGATCACCCGGACAATCTTGTCCCTTACACGGGGGTTTACCAGGAAATGCTGTCCCCACTGATGTCTTTTGTTTTTTTTCATGAGAATGATTGTTCAAAACAGGCGAATTCCCCATAGGAGGCCCAATCCCATTTCCAGACCGCCCAAGTTTGCCTCCAAGCTGTTTTCTTGAGCGGTGGCTTGGGTGAATTTGACAAATATCTTTACGAATAGAGAGGAGAGAGAAGGAATAGGATAATAAACTCCTCCTTGGATATGGTATCCGGTTGTGAAACCCGAGGTGTCATGGAGTTCACTTGTTTCCTTATAATGATAATAATCCCAGCCCATCCCTACATAGGGGATCCAATCGTGGACCTGAATCAAGTATTTCCCAGCTAAGGTCACTGGAAAAAGAGTCAGTTGAGTGGTTTTTCGGGTGAAGGTGGAAGACCCCTTTTTGGAAAGGTTTTTCACTTCCAGAGAAAGAGCCAGGTGATGGAAGGAATGGAAGGAGAAGATGGGATTGATTTCCAGTCCTTTAATGGATCCGGTATTCCCGTAGATTTGTTTTATTCGACCTCCTTGAAAGTGATAGCTCCCCACAGAAAATCCCATCAAAACAGATGGAAAAGAATTTTTCTGGACCTTCCTTTCCCTCTCTTCCTCCTCAGCCTGAATGGGAGGAAGAAAGAGCCAGGAGAGGATAAGAAGAAAAGCAGCACATCGGATTTTTTTCAATTTAAAGAGCCTCCATCTTTAGTCTCTTCAAAGGGCTTAGAGAGAGGACCTTCAGTGCCATCGCGGCGGAGGGTGGAAAGAGCATACACATAATGTTGGGAAGGAAGGATATCTGTGTCAAAAAAAGATTTTTGGAGAGGATTCTGAAGGATAGTCAGGAGGTGAAAATCAAAAGGAGGACCGGAAGCTTCCGCTCGGTATATTTTGTAACCAGAAAAAATGTCTCTTGAAGAAAGTTTGGGATTGTCTTTCCAGTGGATAGAGTTTCCCGGGTGTTTAAAAAAAAGAATCTGGTCATAAATCCTTTCAATTTGGGTGATAAAAGGAGGAAAAGGAAGGGTCTTTATCTTTTCAAACCAGGTGTGGGCCATGATTTTATACCCTTTGACGCTCGGGTGAACACCATCTTTGCAGAGAAGGGATTTCCATCCCCCCTTTTCTTCCGGGTAGGAATAGAAAACCTGAAAATGATCGACCAGAGGAATGTTCAGAGCTTCACCGATCCTCCGGATTTTATCGTTGAGAGAAAAAATTCTTTCTCTGTAATATTTAAAATTCCATTCCCAATCCTTGCGGGGGGGTATTGTAGAAAGCAGGGGAAACACTCCCGAGTTTTGGCATAGGAGTATCATTCTTTCTAAATTGAAAGCTGTGGTGTCCATGGATATGTCTCGAAAAATCACATCGTTGGTCCCTTCCATCAGAAGCAGGAATTTGGCTGAGTGTGAGGAAATAACTTCCTTTATTCGATGCAATCCCTGGATAGTAATCTCTGCTGGAAACCCTTCATTGATAACTTGGGAGGGTCCATAGTATTGCTGGAGTCGGGATTCCAGACGGGGGATGTATCCCTTCTCTGGAGCCTCCTCCCCATCCAGGTAACCAAAAGTAATGCTGTCTCCGAAGCCGATGTACCCTTCTGGTTTGGAGGAGGAGAAGGTTCTATCCAGGGAAAAGGAAGGAAAGGAGAAATGGTTGGGGTGGGTCAGGTCCCTGAAAGAGAAGAATTCATGGATTATACGTTCATCAGCCTCCAAAGTAATGGTGAGGACTTCTTTGTGAGTGGAGAGAAGGGGAGGGGCGGAAAAGGAGCGGTTTCCTTCATAAAGGGGGAGTTCTTGGCTCCAACTCCCTCTTATTTGGTATTGGCAGGAGAGGCGGTTGGGACCTTGTTTCCATACCACTACAGGGATGTTTCCCCTCAGAAAGGAGATTGAAGCCCCCCAATCTGGATAGGAATTATCGGTTATTTTTTCCTCGGCGGTCCAATGGGTTTGATTCCGCAGTGAACAGTATATTTCATAGTCATTCCCGTCGTAAGCACTCCATACCACCCAGATGTTCCCTCCTGAATCCACTCCTGCATGGGGAAGGATGTGGGGTGAGGGGGATTTTCTGTGGATGATTTCAGGTTCAGACCAATCCCGTCCATCAAAGGAACTGTAGAAAATTTGGTCTCTTCCTTTTTTTCTTCCCGCCCAAAAGACCCAGGGGTGGTTTTGATGGTCTACCACAATTTGAGGGCTGGAGCTTTCAGAGAAAAAGGATGAATTGACCACCCAGGTCTTTTTTGAATGAAAGTTTTGAGCCAGGATGAAAGATTTTCCTTGAAAAAAGCAAACCCAAGTCAGCCAAGGGGTGTTGTCCAGGTCGAAGGTTATATCAGGGGTGATGTTTTGGGATCCTTCCTGGTATCTCTGAATCAATACTAGCTTCTTTTCTTGGAGTTTTCCTATACTAACCCCTTTTCCTTGTTCCCATAAAGCCCAAATTTGTCCTTCCCGATCTTTTTTAAGGGCAGGAAAACGAGCTTGAGGGTCAGAAAGGATATCTTTTATTTTCCAGGCCTGATCCGAAGAGGACCGGGAGGCTAGTTGAAGCCCGTGGTGGCTTTTCTTGAAGATGAACAAGAACTGTCCGTTCTTAGAAATCAAATTGCTGGCAGATTTTCCTTTTAAAGCCAGATCTTTTTCGCCGCTCCAGAGAAAGAGAACGGAAACAGCCAGGAAAATAAGCCCTCCCATCCATTTTTTTTGACTTATTCTCATTTGTTGTGTTTTTATATATCACAGCCAGCAAATGGAGGCAAATAAGAAAGGTCCAAAGGATGTTCTTAAACCGGAGAGGAAGGAACTTGTACTGCATTTTGATTTGACGTAATATATTTTCAGCCATGGAACAAAAGAAAGAAAAAGAGGAAGGCAGTCTCCAAAAAGAATTGATGGAAGAGGGGAAGTCTTCCTTTCGAAAATACACAGAGATCTTTGTAGGGAAAAAGAGCTTTTGGAAATTTCTTAAATATGAACTCATCCTTTTTTTATTCTCCTGGGTCCCGGGAGCTCTGGGACTTTTTTTGCGCAAAATATTCTACCCTTTGATAGTGGGCGAAGTGGGGAAGGGGGTGGTTTTTGGACACCATGTCACTCTTCGTCATCCACATAAAATCAAGGTAGGGTCTTACTGTTACATCGATGATTATGCGGTTTTGGATGCTAAAGGAATCCAAAACCAAGGGATCACTATCGGAGACCACGCCATGGTGGGCCGAAACACCATTCTCAGCTGCAAAGAAGGAGATATTGAGTTGGAAGATTACGCCAATATTTCGGCCCGGTGCACTCTTTTATCCGAAACCTCCATAAAAGTGGGAAAATATTCCTTTTTGGCGGGTCATTGTTATTTGGTGGCTGGAGGGAATCATAGGTTTGATAAAACAGATGTCCCTATCATGTTTCAACCTCCCTTGACCAAAGGAGGAATTGAAGTGGGTAAGGATTGCTGGCTGGGAGCTTCGGTGACCGTTCTGGATGGAGTGAAAATGGGGGAAGGATGCGTGGTGGGAGCCGGAGCTGTGGTGAAGGATTCGCTTTCTGAGTTTTCCATAGCGGTGGGAGTTCCGGCGAGAGCTATCAAAAGCAGAAAGTCATAAATAAAAAAAGGGGGCTTCGTTTTAAATTTTATTTGCGGTCCGTAATCATCCCTCACCCCTTTCAATAAGGAGAGATATTTATACTCATCACGGTTTTGGGAGTGTTTCCTTCCGGTCAAATCAAGGCATTTTTTTGGAGATGAATTTCCATATGTACTGCTTGGGGATTCCGAGAAATCCTTTTCTCCATACTCGATCACATTGAGAGCAGGTTTGGAAAGATTGGATGTTCTGGGCGGCCAGGTTTTTCCTTAAATCTACCATCCGGGGACTGTTCCAGATCTCTCTGAGAGAGGATTTCTGGGCGTTTCCTACTACATACGTTCCAAAAAAATCCTGAGTGCAGGGAAGAACAGCGCCATCCCAATAAATGATCAGTGCATTCCAGGGAAAAGGACACACAGAATATTTCTGTGATTCCTTCTTTTTTTGGATTTCTCCAGCCCAGTTGTGCATCTCTTTCATCACAAAGTCATCCAGAGGAAGATCTTTGAACTGATCTTTAAAATTTTCTCTGGCTTGAGAAGAGGAGTGCTCCTGATTGAAATCGATCACCTCAATAGCTGTCCGGGGGAGTTTGGACTGAGCTTGTTTCTTCAGCTCCAGGAATCGGAGGATGTTGTTCAGGGTTTTGTGAAAATCTCCCCCTTTTCTGATTTTTTCATATGTTTCTTTATCATAGCCGTCAAAGGAAAAGGAAATCCGGTCGAGACCCGAAGAAATGATCTGAGAAGCTAATTTTTCCGTAAGTAAAGAGCCGTTGGTATGAAGACGGGTGAACAGGTGACTTTGTTTGGCATACTCAATCATCTCCACGATTTGAGGATGGAGAAGGGATTCTCCTCTATGGGCTAGGTTGATATCAAAAACGAAATGTTTGCTTTCGTCGATGATCTTCTGGTAAAGATCCCATTCCATATACCCCTTCTGGTCTTTGTGAAGGTCTTTGTTGGGGCACATGATGCACCGGTAGTTGCAGTAACTGGTAAGCTCCACCCACATCCGTACAGGTAGGTAGGAAAGAACCGAAGAACCTTTCCGGTAATGGTGGAAAAGACGGGCCAGTCGAGACCAGTAACGAAGAGTATTCATCACTTATTTTTGCTTTCCAGTTGTTTCACCACCACAGAACAAGCCATGTTTCCGACCATGTTGGTGGTGGTCCGGCACATGTCCAGAATCCGGTCCACTCCCAGGATGAGAGCGATCCCTTCAAGGGGGATGCCGATCTGTTTGAGAACCATAGCCAGGGTGATGATTCCGGCTGAGGGAACTCCGGCGGCGCCTACAGAGGATAAAACAGCCATGAGGACGATGGTGAGTTGTTGCGTCAAACCCAGGGACATCCCATAGATTTGGGCGATAAACACCGCAGCCACCCCTTGATACAGAGCGGTCCCATCCATGTTTATGGTGGCTCCTAAGGGAATGACGAAGCTGGAATACTCTCTGGTTACGCCCACATCCTCCACATTCTCCATTGCTATGGGGAGGGTGGCTTGAGAACTGGAAGTGCTGAAAGCAATCACCATGGCGTCTTTAACTGCCTTAAAAAAGCGAAGAGGGTTGATTTTTCCCAGAAAAGAAACGGTGAAGCTGTTTACGCTGAAGGTATAAAGAAAAAGTCCACCGATGACCACAAGGGAATACTTCAACAGAGTCATCAGGATGTCCACCCCATACTGCCCGATGACCGCTGCAATCAGGCCGAACACGCCGTAGGGAGCCAGCTTCATGATGATATGGACCACCTTTATGATGGCATCGTTCACTCCCTCGAGAATATCGATGAGAGGTTTGGATTTATCCTTTTGTATCAGAGTGAGGACCATACCAAAAAGAAGAGCTAGAAATATAACCTGCAGCATGTCTCCTTTAACCAAAGCATTGAACGGGTTTTCGGGAACGATGTTGATCAGGAGGTCTTTAAGAGTGGGTTTCTCTTCCATCTGGGATACGCCCATTTCCGCTTCACTTTCATAACTTTGGTACAGCTGGGATTTGACATCTTCGCCCAGACCTATTCCCGGTTTGATGGTGTTGGCTAAACCCAGACCGAGGGAAATGGCAATCACCGTGGTGATAACAAAGTAGATGAAGGTTTTGGCCCCGATCCGGCCCAGTTTGCGGATATCTCCTAAGCTGGCTGTCCCTAGCATCAAAGAGATCAGCACCAGAGGAACCACGATCATAGTGATAAGACGGAGAAAGATGGTGCCTATGGGTTTTACAAGCTGAGCCTTCTCCCCGAATACCAGTCCCACCACAACTCCAAGGACGAGACCGAGAAAGATTTGTGTATGAAGAGGTATCTTTTTCATATCAATTTCCTAAACTGATACTTGGGTCCACACTTTTTTTTTAAATAGAAATTCATGATAACGAGATGTTTTTTTGAAGTCAATTTGAAATGTTAATTCTCAAATAAAGGGAGGGAGAAACTTATTGAATTCCATACCAATCAGGGAAGATATCGCTTCCTGGGGAATCAAAAAGGAGTGAAGTCTTTCCTGTGGAAACATCCAAAAGGTACAGCTTCCAGTCCCCGTCGTGGTCGTGTTGGTGGGAGGAGTTGAACACGATGGTGCCTCCGTCCGGGGACCAGGAGGGAAAGTAGTCGTAGGTTTCGTCTCTGTGAGTCAGCCGCTTTTTGTCACTTCCATCGGGGTTCATCAACCAGATATCTCCTTTTCCGTCCGCTTGGGAGCTGACATAGACAAGTTTTTGCCCATCCGGAGAAAAGCGGGCCCGGCAGCTCTTTCCTCCTTCATGGAGAAATTGAACCTTTTTTTCTTTAAGGTGATAAAGGGCCACGTCCCATCCCAGGGTCCGTTTTCCTGTAAATGTAATCACGGGAGCTTTAGGAGAGACATTAGGAATGGACTGGGTTTGGTCGGAGTCTGGGATGAGTCTTTTGGTTTTTCCGCTCTGGATATCTATCCGGAAAAGAAAGGTTTTTTTTCGGATGAGTTTTTTTTGGCTTCGAGCAAACACAAGACCTTGTCCATCGTTAAACCAGGCTGGAGTTTTCTCGGTGGCGGGAGAAGAAGTCAGGCGGGTGACTCCCGACCCGTCAGAGTTCATAAGGTATATATCATAATTCCCTTGAGGATTGGCATAAAAAGCGATTTGATCCCCATCAGGAGACCACACAGGATAACGGTCATCCCAGGAGTTGTCAGTCAATTTTTTTATTTTTTCTCCGGACATGAGGTAAATTTCGTTGTCTCCATCGGCATTGGATTGAAAGATGATTTGTCCTTCAAATGAAGTCTGAGGTTTCATGTTTGTAAGAGAAGAGAGACTCGAGGGGTTTTCTTCTTTTTTTCCACAAGAAAAAAGGCAAAGACTTCCTATAAGAACAAACAGAAGAAGAGATTTCCGTTTCATCAACATGCTCCTTTAAAAGTATCATGATTATGTTAACTCAAATTCCTGAGATATCATAGCATCCTCCTCTCTATAACTCAATCTACCTGGACTATCAGTTCGAGAATAACCATACGTTTTTTGGTGCCATTCCGGGCTTGGCCCGGAATCCAGTGGATTAAATTCTGGATTCCCGCTTATTCAGAAATGACAGATAAACATTTTCGTTGTTTGAGAGAGATGCAATCGCCATGGGGAATTCCTAAAAAAGGATGAATAGTGGAGGGAAAATCCCAGTTGCAAGAAAATTCCTATTGAAAATAGAGAACTGGAGATAAACGTTGAATATCCAATATCTTTGTCCTAGAATTAGGTGTCTGGGAAAAATGATTTTCAGAAAAGAAGCCTCAATCCTTCTTTGTCTTCTTTTATTTCTTTGGCCCTCCTGCGAAATATCCAAGTCTTCTTCCTTCAAGGGATGGAGATTGGTGGATCGGTTAACTCTGGATCATATTAAAGAATCCCCTCTCTCTCATTCCTCCGCTCAGCGTTTGGAGGAATCGTTTTACCCTCCCTCTTCTTCTCCTCTGGAGGATGAAGGAGTGGGCGAGAACCCTTACCATCTTAAAAGGAAGCTGAAACTAGGAGGAAGAGATTTGAATGTAACCTTTGCTCCCCCTCAAAGCCGCTATTGCTTTTCGTTGGGGTATCCGGAGGGGACACTTTTAGAATTTGGAACCGGGATCATCCGGGAAAAACGTCCCAAAAACAAGAAATCTGTGGGGAAAGGGAAAAAAGAGGAAGAAGTCCTCTTTTTAATTACTCTGGAAATCGAAGGAAGAGAAGAGATTATCTATCAAAAGCACATGGAACTGGAGTCTTCTTCAAAAAAACACCTCCTCTCCACCCATAATCTCTCGCTGCCTTATCACAGCCGGAAGGCCCGTTTGAGCTTCATTACCCGAGGCTCCCAATCCAGTTTGGGGTTCTGGTTCAATCCGGTGCTTTATACTCCAAGCAAAAAGAAGCCCAATGTGATCCTTATTTCTCTGGATACCCTGAGGGCCGATCATTTAGGGTGTTATGGGTATGAAAGAAACACAACTCCTCATATCGACTCTTTTTCTTCTCAGAGTGCTCTTTTTTCCAATGTGTATACCTCTTCTCCATGGACTCTTCCCTCTCATGTTTCCCTGTTGACCTCCTTGTTCGGAGTTCACCATCAGGTATACAACGAGGATGAGAAAATGGACCCTTCAATGGTCACTCTGGCTGATGTGTTGAGACAGGAGTCGTATTTCTGCTCGGCTTTTACGGGAGGAGCCTTGGTCAGCGCCTTATATGGTTTCTCTAAAGGGTTTGATTCCTACAGACAAACGGCGCGGGGATTTTGGAGAAAGGATGCCGCCGAAGATGTGGGACAGAAGGCATGCCACTGGTTGGAGAGGAATAAGGAAAAGAATTTTTTCCTGTTTCTTCATACCTATCAGCCCCATAATCCCTATTCCTCTCCTTCTCCTTACCGAAGTTTGTTTCTCTCGGATGATCCTGAATGGAAGAGTATCGATCTGCTCCATCACTTAGGGGGGAAAAAGGGGGTGTTCAAAGCTCTATCTCCCCGAGAACGCCGGAATATCATCAACCTTTACGATGGGGAAATCCGTTATACCGATGAAAAACTGGTTTATCCGGTACTGGAGAAGTTGAAAGAGTTGGGCCTCTACGAACAGACCCTGATTGTACTCACCAGCGATCACGGAGAAGAATTCTATGACCATAAAGGCTGGGAGCACGGACATACTCTTTACGATGAATTGTTGAAGGTCCCTCTGATCATCAAATTTCCCCAAGGAAGGTTCGCCGGGGAAAAGATCGATTCCATCGTCCGGTTAGTGGACATCATGCCTACCCTGCTGGAAGAATTGGGTATCCCGTATTCAGATTATGAGCTGGATGGCCGGAGTCTGATTCCTTTTCTTGAAGGGAAAGAGAGCCAGGACAGAGTATTTTTGGCAGATAAAGGAGACAACATCGTAGGGTCCCACATCCCCCAAAAAATTTCTATGAACAAAGGTTCCAAAAAATTGATCCTCAATCAAGAATTCAATCTCCAGGAAAAGAATTTTTTCACCTTTCCCCCTCCCGCTGTAGAGCCGGTAGAAATTTATGATTTGGATAAGGACCCTGAAGAAAAACAGAACATTGCGGATCAAAATTCTACCTTAGCCCATCAAATCATTAAGGCCATTAACGATTTGTACGAGGAAGCCAAAAAAAGAAAAAAGTTCAAAGCCCAGATAGATAAGGAAACCGAAGAACAATTGAAAGCTCTCGGATACATCCGGTAGATTCTGGGTTTTATCTTTCCCGAATAATATAACCTGGATTATTCGCGAGTCGAGGTGGCTGGGGTTAGGTTGGGATGGCGCGAGGCACAGGGTGCGCAGCTGTGAAAAGAAGGGGTCAGACGCCTTGGGGTCTGACCCCTTCTTTTCTTGTGATCCAAAATGGGTCGGACCGAATATAACTCATAGAAAATAATATAGTTATAATAATATTGAATTTAATTGTAATGATTTCAATAAGTTATATTCGGTCTGACCCCTTATTACCCCTTATTACTTTATTACTTCTATTAAAAAAAGATATTTCAGGGGTTGGTTTTCCGGGCTTTGAAGATGAAATTGGAAGTGCTGTCAAAACGACCGGAGGCAGGAAGGAATTTTTCCACAGTGAATCCCTCCTTTTCCAGGAGATTCTGTATTTCCTGAGGTCGGAAATAATGCCGGATGGGAACAAAATACCAATCGAGAACCAGCTCTTCGAGTGTTTCGCCTTTCCTTGATTTTTCCCTTTTTTTGAAAAAGTAAACTACAGGAGAGAGCACTGCAGCCAAAATTCTGGAGAGAGATCTCCAGTATTTGCGGGGAGTCCGGATGAGAGTTTTTCGGATGAGTTCATGGACAAATGTTAGCCGGGTCCGGGTGTAAACGGCCAGCAGAATCGAACCTCCTCGTTTAAGAACCCGGATCAATTCCTTGATGGACCCGATGGGGTCCTCGGTGTGGTGCACGGTTCCCCAGGCCCAAACAATATCAAAATGTTCATCAGGGAAAGGGAGGTTGAGCATGCTTTCATTCTGGAAAGCGATGTGGTTCAAACCGAATTTCTTTTTTAACTTTCTTCCTGTGTTCAAGCTTCCTTCACTGATATCGATACCTACTACTTGAGATGTCCCGTGGCTGGCGAAGATGACACTGAACAATCCGGTTCCACAACCGGCGTCCAGAACCCGGGTGTTTTGAACTTCTTCTGGAGAATAAAAAAGGCGCCAGTGTTTTTCCGATTCTCGGTATTCAGGGAGATACTGGGTCCACACCACATCGTAAAATTTCCCCACTCTGTCTTTATCCATAACTTTCCTTCTTGTGGGAGAAAGAATACATGAAAAGCTTTTTTTCTTCAACCTATCTAAGCATCTCCATTTCCGTGATAGAGATTAAATAATTAAAGGAGAGGAGAGCGAAGCCCGAATGGGAGCGAGATTGACTGATTTGTGAACCTTCACAAATCAGTGGGGGTTCCAAAGGGGTATGCCCCTTTGGTCGCAGGACGCAAGCCCGAGAAGGGAGGCAGGGAGCTTTAGCGACCGTCGGAAGGGGGAAAGCGGAGCTTTTCCCCTCCGAGTTCTCGATGTGGGAATCGAGCGGGTGACGAATTCCATACCTTTCCTCTTATGCCGGCTTTGGGGATGCATCTTCAACCTATTCCGAGGTGAAGGAATCATTTCCAAAACTGTAAAAAAAAGAAGGGGAGCGAATTCCCCCTTCCTCCCCTTCCCCTTTTTATATAAACAAATATAATTACATAAAAAGAATTAATTACCTAGGGCTAGAGATGGTTTTGGGATTCCAAAGCTTTGTTCAAGATTTGGCTGATAGTCTTTATATAGAGAGAAAGATTGTATTTTTGTTCTCCCAGTTTTTTGGCTTGTTGGGCTCTTTTTTGAGCCTGAGGGTGGAAGAGAGCGAAATCTAAACCTTCAGCCAAACGGGAAGGGTCCGGATTAACCAGGATAGAGATTTGAGGGTTGAGAACCTGGGTGTGAGTCCAGAGGTTAGTGGCCACCAGTGGTTTTCCTGATTTCAAAAATGAATAGATTTTTAGAGGAGTGTTGGTTCCAGAGATTCGGGGAGAAACCAGCACATCAGCCAGAGCAATGAAGAGTGATATTTGGGAAGGAGGAATTTGTCCCACCCATCGAACCTTATTGGAAATAGAAAGGGAGGCGGCTTTTTTTTTCATATTGTTGATTTCCCTTGGTGTCCCTCCAGCCAAAAGAAGAACTATTTTTTTCTCCTTTAAGGCGGAGAGGGCTTCCAGAAGAAGAGGAATGCCCTGGTAAGGTTGGAAATTGCCGGCATAAAGAATGATTTTATGGTGGGGGGGAGCGATTTCACTCCTTTTCTCCTTTATTTGTGAGGAAGTGTAGGTGGGAGGTTCGAATTCTAAGAAGTTTTCCAGGAGCAGAACCTTAGAGCCAAACCCTTGCCTTTCCACCTTCTCACGCAAATCATCACAGATGGCGATAACGGCGTGAGAGTGTTTCAGGATGTACTTCTCCATCCTCCGGAACAAAGAGTGAAGGATTTGAGAGCGGGAAAAGTCATAATTTTCCAGTTGCTGGGGGAGACTGGAATGCATGTCATACACATGGGGGAGATTCCATGTTTGACTCAGCCAAACTCCCAGGAGTGCCGCTTCTTCGTGGGAGAATATCAAATCATATCTTTTGTGGACCAGTCGGAAAAAGGCTCTGGCCCATAGGAGAAAATCGAGGGGGATTTTTCCGAAGGAAGGTCCAATTTTGACTTCTTTTATGAAACCCGGGTCTGGAATCCGGAGGATGTTCACGTTTTTGAATTTCACATTTTCTCCCACATGGTAGGTCACCACGTCCACGTGGTGTCCGAGGTGAGATAGAGCCTTAAGTCGGAAGTACACGGAAATGGGAGTTCCTCGGGGCTGGAAGAAGGGTTCGGGAGCCAGCATGAGGATGTTCATCGGATCATTTGGGTTTCAGTCTTGTTGTTTTTCAGAATCAGAATCGATGATTTCTCTGATGAAATAGATTTTTTTTTCCACCGATTCGTGGTAGGACCGGACCATAATCTCAGCAAGAAGCCCCAAGGTGATAATCTCCCC
>JAGXKI010000064.1 GCA_018335295.1 bacterium
TTCAAATGGGTTTGGGGGTTAGGATTATGCCTTTCCCTAGTAGCCCTGACCCTGACCCTCACCCGCAGCGCTTGGGTAGGGCTGGTGGTGGGAGCCTGCCTGATCCTGCTTCTCTACAAACCCCTTTCGCTCCTCCTTGTCCCGGTGGCCGCCGGTCTTTTTTTTGCGGCCAGTCCTCAGCATATTCAAAAAAGGGCCCTGAGTATCTTCAATCTTCGTAATTCCACCAACCAGTTAAGAATAGAATATTTCCAGGCTGGCTTAAAGATCATCGGAGACTTCCCTCTCTGGGGCACCGGCCCGGATACTGTGGATATGGTGTTTAAAAACCCCCAATACGGACTCTCCCGGGTAGCCAAAGATAACGTTCATCTCCACAACAACATCCTCCAGATTGGGGCCGAACGGGGTCTTCCCGCGCTGGCAGCCTGGCTGACCTTCATGGTGTGGACTTTTTTCTCTCTGATCCGGCTTCTTCGGAACAAAGACCCCCCAATCCGTCCTTTCGCCGCTTCGGCTTTGGCGGCTCTATTGGCTCTGGCCGCAGCCGGTCTTTTTGAGTATAATTTCGCCGATTCAGAGGTCATTGCTTTGTTTCTTTTTATTCTCACAATACCGTTTGCCCAGGAAAAAGGAAAATGACTTTCTTTGCTGACGCCGGAAACATTCTTTTTAACTTATTCATATTTTTTGTGTTATTTATAAAGACCGGCCTTTTTTTGGAATAGCTCAGTTTAAAAGATGAGAAGAAAAAAGTTTTGGTTCATCCTGCTGGCCCTGGCTGTAGTGTACGGGGTGTGGCTTGGCTTCCACATCCTCCAGTTTGAATTCTACACTCTGCCTGAATCGGCCTCCTTGCCGGAAGAGTCTCCTGAAATCAAAGGAGTCTACCACCTCCACACCAAACTCTCCGACGGCTACAAGAAACCCGGCCAGATCGCCCGGCTGGCCTCCAAGGCTTCCATGGATTTCATTATCCTCACCGACCACGGAAATCCTAATTATGGATGCCTGGAGAGTGAGGGATGGAAGGAAGGAGTGTTGGTTTTGGCGGGTTCGGAACTTTCTGTAAACCGGGGCCATTTGGTGGGCTTGGGCTTCGACCTCCCGCTTACTCCATTATCCAGGAAGGCTGAAGAAGCCACCTACCATCTGAATTCTCTAGGGGGATTTGCCATCATCGCCCATCCCTACTCCAAAACCAGCTGGTCGTGGGGCGAATTTATCGATTACTCAGGCATGGAAATCATAAACGGAGACACCATGCTGCGGAAAAAATTCTACACATGGATTCCCTATCTCCCCGCCCTTTTAATCAAGCCCCGTCTCTTTCTTCTCCGAACCCTCAACCCTCCCCTGGAAAACCTCAGCAAATGGGACCGGCTCAATCAAATCCATCCTCTTTACGGGTACTACAGCTCCGACGCTCATATCCTCTACGGTCCCCTTCTTTCCTTCGTGAGTCTGCATATCCCTCTCCAGAAGCCTCTCTCCTCTGAGTTCAGGGAGGCCCGGGCTCAAGTCTATAAATCTTTAAAAAGAGGAGCTTTTTACAACGTGGTGGAGGCGGCTGCGGAAGCTCGGGGATTCCGGTTCTGGGCCCAAAAGGGAGAAGAAAGACAGAGAATGGGGAGCACTCTTTTCTTTTCTTCTTCGCCGGTCAAACTGAAAATCCATGCCCCTTTCCCTTTCAAGCAGGAAACCCACCTCATCCATAACGGAGAGACTGTGTTGAAATCCGAGAAAAACAAAGTGGTATTTCCGGCCGAACAGCCAGGAGTTTACCGGGTGGAAGTCTATCTGAAGGAGCCAACTCCCATGGGAGAGCGCATCCCCTGGATTCTTTCCAATCCCATTTTTTTAACAAAAGATTAGCTTGGAGAAAGGAACGGCCATGGATAAAGTAAGCCAACAAAGAATCAAAAAAATCGTGGGAGAGTTCAAAAACAAAAGAGTTCTGGTCCTGGGAGACCTCATGCTGGATAAATATGTGTGGGGCAGAGTGGGGCGCATTTCTCCAGAGGCTCCGGTACCGGTGGTGGAAGTCAAAAAGGACACTTCCTGTCTGGGTGGATCGGGGAATGTGGGCCACAACCTGGAGAGTCTGGGCGCAACCCCCTTGCTGGTAGGGGTCGTGGGCCAGGACCAGGAAGGAGACTGGGTGAAGAGCCGGGTGACCAACGGTCAAGGCATAATCACAGACTCCAAACGGCCCACCATCGTCAAGACCCGGATCATCGCCCACCATCAGCAGGTGGTGAGAGTGGATATCGAAAACAAAAAGCCGGTCTCTCATCGAATGGAAGAGCAAATCTTCCGGTACATCCAGGATGAAACCTTCCATGCTCTGTTGATTTCGGATTACAACAAGGGGCTTCTCACCCGGTCTCTGATGAAAAAGGTCCTTCCGTATGCTCAAGAAAATAAAATCCCTGTGTTTGTGGACCCCAAAGTGGAAAATTTCTCTCTATTCTCTCCGGTCACCCTGATCACTCCCAACCACGTGGAGGCCGAAAGGATTGTTCATCATCGATGCGGGACCAACCAACAAACCGAAAAAGCCGGAGAAAAAATCCTTGAGCGGACCCAGTCCCGGTATCTGATCATCAAACGAGGGGAACAGGGAATGAGCGTTTTTGAAAAGGGTAAGAAAGCCTTTCACATACCCACTCTGGCCAAAGAGGTTTATGATGTGACCGGAGCCGGGGACACGGTAATCGCGGTAGCCTCCCTGGCTCTTGTCTCCGGGGCCACCATCCACGAAGCCGCCATCCTGGCCAACACCGCCGCAGGATTGGTGGTGGGCAAAATCGGAACCGCCTCCCTCACCCCCCAAGAACTCCTCTCCCATATTTAATGGGGTCAGACCGAATTGAACTTATTGATTTCATTATAATTAACCCATAATTTTCTGTAAAGGCAATATTTTCTGTAACTTATATTCGGTCTGACCCATTTCTAGGAAGACTGACCCCTTTCTAGACTCTTTCGGATTCCTGTTTTCGCAGGAATGACAAAAAATTGATTACGACAGCTTAATTTAATTATATCTATTATATATAACTCTTATTTTATCTTGCCAACTAAAAGGAAGGAGTGAACCATATTTATTAATTCGGGAAAAACCTTTATAATTTGATGTGAGGTAAGAAAACATGTGTGGTGTTGTAGGAATTTATGCCAATGATGAGGTGGTGAAAGACCTCTACCAGGGCCTTCTCTCCATCCAGCACCGAGGCCAGGATGCGGCTGGAATCATCACTTACGACGGTCGATTCCATACCAAAAAAGGAAACGGCCTGGTAAGAGACATCTTCAACGCCCGAAACATCCAGCGTTTAACCGGCAATATCGGTGTGGGCCACACCCGCTATCCCACTATCGGAGGCGGAGGCGGCGAAGAGGCCCAGCCTTTTATGGTGAACTCTCCTTTTGGGATCATCATGGCCCACAACGGAAACGTCATCAACTTCCAACAGCTCAAAAAGCTCCTTTTCGACCAGTTCCACCGCCACCTGAACTCGGAAAATGACGTGGAAGTCATCCTCAACATCTTCGCCCAGGAACTGGGAGTCCAAAACACCAAGACCATAACTCCCCAGAATATCTTCAAAGCTGTGGAAGGAGTGTTCCGCCAGGTAAGAGGAAGCTATTCGGTGGTGGGCTACATCGCCGAAGAAGGTCTGGTGGCGTTTCGGGACCCCTACGGGATCAAACCCCTGGTTTTCGGGAAAAGAGAAGACGGCCTCCAGCCCTCCTATGCAGTGGCCTCAGAGACGGTCACCCTCAACCTCATGAATTTCTCCAGTATCGAAAACGTCCGCCCCGGAGAGGTACTGTTCATCGATAAAAACCGCCGCCTTCACCGCCAAAAGGTCTCCCACTGCCCCCACACCCCCTGCCTCTTCGAATGGGTGTATTTCGCCCGCCCGGACTCTTTCATCGACAACGTCAATGTCTATGACTGCCGGGTTAACCTAGGGCGGTTCCTGGCCGATGAAATCAAAAAGCACCATCTGGATATCGATGTGGTGGTCCCGGTCCCCGACTCAGCCCGGGATGCCGCCATCGAAATCGCCCGCAAGCTCAATCTCAAATACAGGGAAGCCCTGGTGAAAAACCGCTACATCGGCCGCACCTTCATCATGCCCAGCGATGAATCCCGGAAGACCTCGGTGCAGCAAAAACTCAACCCCATCGCCTCGGAATTCCGCAACCGAAACGTGCTCCTCGTGGACGACAGCATCGTAAGAGGCCACACCAGCCGGTCCATCGTGGAGCTGGTGCGCAAATGCGGAGCCAAAAAAGTTTATTTCGCCTCCTATTCCCCTCCGCTTCGCTATCCCTGCGTTTACGGGATCGACATGCAAACCAAGAGTGAATTTGTGGCCAAAAACTCAACCCCCGACCAGGTAGCCCAGAGAATCGGCGCAGATAAAGTGATCTACCAATCCCTGGATTCGTTGAAAAAAGCGGTCCAGATGGGAAACCCGGAGCTTAAAGAATTCTGCGGGGCCTGCTTTGACGGGAATTACCCCACCGGAGATGTCACACCTGAGATTTTAAAAGCCATCGAGGAAGAACGGAAAAAAGCCCAGGATCTGCAGGATAAACAGATGAACCTCAATCTATGACCGGTTTAACCTCTTCCACCCCTTGCAGTCAGCTCTTCTCTCCAGTACTGAAGAAGATCCCCCAGAGTCTGACTCAAGGGTACCGAAGGCCCCCACCCGATCTCTTCTTTTATCTTGGAATTGTCTCCCACCAGATAGGGAATATCGGCCTTGCGCAGCTTCTTGGGGTCAACCTCCACCTTAATCTCCTCCACCGATAGAGAGCGGAGATTTTCTAAAATCTCTTCCAAAGAAACTCCCCGGCCAGAACAAACATTGTAAATCTCCCCTTTTTTCCCCTTCTCCATGAGCTTCTTGTAGGCTTTAACCACATCCCGCACATCCGTGAAATCCCTTTTGACCTTAGTATTTCCCACACGGATGACCGTCACTCCCTCCCCTCCTTCGATCCGGGCCACCTGAGAGGCCCAGTCCGAGCACACAAAGGCCGGGCTCTGTCCGGGGCCTGTATGGGGAAAAGAGCGGGCCACCACCACATCCAGGTCCTCCACTTCCGCATAAAACCGGCTCAGTGTCTCCCCGCTCACCTTGGTGAAGGCATAAGGGCTGACTACATGAGGAGGGTCTTCCTCGGTCAAAGGTTTCTCTGTGGGAGAAAGCACCCCGTAAACATCCGAAGAGCTTACAAAAAGAGTCCTCGCCCCCGGCGCATGACTCCTCACCGCCTCCAGAAGATGGAAAGTTCCCATCAGGTTGGTCTCCATAGTCTCCTGCCGGCTTTCCCAGGAGGAACGGACGTTGGAAACCGCAGCCAGATGGACCACCCAATCCGGCTGGGCCTTCTTTACCGCCTCAACCACATCCTCCCTTCGCCGCAAATCCACATGGGCGACCTCCTTCCCCCGGCAGAAAGGGAAAGCCTCCGGCTTTTCCGGAAAGGAGGTCCCGCAGATTTGATATCCGGATGAGTCCATTAGGTGGATCAGGTGCCGGCCTACAAACCCGGTGGCTCCGGTTATAAAAACCTTCCGGCTCAAACTCTCTCTCTCCAGTACTCGAGGAGGTCTTCAAGGGCTTTTTTAAAGGGGATCTGGGGTTTCCATCCGGTAAGCTCCACAAACTTGCTGGCATCAGAGAGAAGAACCGGCACATCAGAGGGCCTCAGTCTGGCAGGGTCTACTTCCACTTTCACATTCATCCGGCTCAGGGAGAGAAGCATATCCAGAACTTCCTTCATGGTGTGGTTCCGTCCGCTCCCGATGTTGTAAACCTCTCCTTCCTCGCCTTTCTCCAGGCTCAACCAGTACCCCCGTACCATGTCTCTCACATCTGTAAAATCACGGCGGGCTTCCAGGTTACCCACAAAGATCACATCTTTCCGTTTTCCCTTCTCGATTTCCGCAATCTGTTTGGCGAAATTGGAACAGATAAACACCTCCCCCCGACGGGGTCCGGTGTGGTTGAATCCCCGGGTTCTCACCGTCCGCAGTCCGTAGCTTTTAAAATACTGCCAGCCCAGAAGGTCCTGGGAAACCTTGCTCACCGCATAGGGGCTCAAGGGGCGCAAGGGGTTGGTCTCTTTCATGGGAACTTCATTCTCATAAACCATCCCGTATTCTTCGCTGGAGCCGGCGATATGGATTTTCGGGGTTATCTTTAAATCCAGGACCGCCTCGAACAGGTTGATCTGACCGATGGCGTTTATGGCGAAGGTTTCGGCCGGGCAGGTCCAGGAAGTAGGAACAAAACTCTGGGCCGCCAGATGAAAAATCCGGTCGGGCTGGATCTCAGCCAGGCATTTTTTCAGGGAGGTAGGGTCCTTGAGGTCGGCTTCATAGAGGTAGACCTGATCCTGGATGTGGAGAATATTTTCCCGACGGCTCCGCCATCGCACCAGCCCAAAGACCTCGGTCTCGGGGTGTTGTTTCAGTATATAGTCAGCTAGATGGCTTCCTGCAAAACCGGTGATTCCTGTGATCAAGACTCTCATCATTCCTCCTTATAAAATGAGGTCGTGGCTTACCTTATGACATTTTCGCCTGAAATTCGGTTCGAAAATTGCTGTTTCGTTCATTCAATTCGTCTGGTTTGAACAGTTGATTTCGCCTGTTTTTATGTCATTCCGGGCTTGAACCGGAATCCAGCCTCAACAATTCGGGATCTTCTCACATGCTTCCTCAACCCTAACCTCTGAACCAAAAGCTTTGAAATCTCTCGCCTTTTTATTTCCGCTTTTTATAATAGCTTTCGTAGAATTTTTTGTAGTCCTGACTTTTTTCCTTGATATTCCGCCACCAGTTTTCGTTTTCTTTGTACCAGCGGACCGTTAAATCCATGGCTTTATCAAAGTCCGTGCGCGGCTTCCATCCCAGGGCATGAATTTTCTCACAATCCAGGGCGTAGCGTCGGTCATGGCCCAGGCGGTCTTCCACAAACTTAATCAAATTCCGGGATTTTCCTAGAGTATCCACAATTTTCTGGGCCACCTGGATGTTAGGCACCTCGTTGTTGGCGCCCACATTGTAAGCCTCCCCGAATTCGCCCCGCTGCATCACCACATCCACGGCTTCGCAGCTGTCCTCGACATAGAGCCAGTCCCGCACATTGGTCCCTTTCCCGTAAAGGGGGAGTGTCCTCTCCTCCAGGGCATTGGTGGTAAAAAGAGGGATAAATTTCTCCGGATACTGGTAGGGGCCAAAATTGTTGCTGGGACGGAGGATGAGGACAGGAAGCTGGTAGGTCACAAAGTAGGCATGAGCCAGGCGGTCGGCCCCGGCTTTGCTGGCGGCGTAGGGAGAGGAGGGATTCAAAGGGTCGGTTTCTTTAAAAAAACCTTCATCCCGGCTTCCATAAACCTCGTCGGTGGAGACATGGAGGAAAAACTGGATGTCTTGAGAGCCGGCCTGACGGGACTGTCTGAGCGCGTCCAGGAGAACAAAAGTGCCGTGAACATCGGTGAGGACAAATTCCCCGGCGTCCATAATGGAGCGGTCCACATGGGTCTCGGCCGCGAAATGAACCACGCCCTGGACTCTTTTTAAAAGTTTTCCCACCAGTTCCTTGTCCCGGATGTCCCCCTGGATGAATTCATAGCGGGGGTCTGAGGCCACATCCTTGAGGTTTTCCAGGTTGCCGGCGTAGGTGAGCTTGTCCAGGTTGATGAGGTGGCAGTTGGGGTAATTATTGAGCATGTAGTGGATGAAATTGGAACCTATGAACCCAGCCCCTCCGGTAACCAGTAAGGTTTTATCCTCAATCCGGCGATTATCAGCCATCTTTTCTCTCCCAGTCATAAGGGATTTCGTTCTGGTGGGGATGGAGGCGGTATTCATCCGGGCTCTTGTAATTGTAGACTTCGGTGGGTATGTTGACGATCACGGCCTCCTCCTCGCTCACACACATCCATCCGTGCTGGACCCCCGGAGGGATCTGAACCAGCATGGGGTTGTGGACACCGATGGTGAACTGGTTGACTTCCCCGTGAGTGGGGGAATCCTGGCGGGAATCATAGAGCCCCAGCTTGATCATCCCGTGCACACAACAGACGTTATCGCTTTGGATTTTGTGTTTGTGCCAGGCTTTCACCACGCCGGGGTAGGTAGTGGTCATATACACCTGGCCGAATTTTATAAACAGCTCGTCATCATTTCGCAAAATCTCCATGAGCCGTCCTCTTTCATCCGGGATGACTCGAAGATTTTTTGTCTTTACACCATCAATCATGATTCTCTCCTGTAAAACCTATAAAATCATAATCCTATATTCGTTCCTATGAAAGGGTGAATGGCCCAGTCATTCACAAAAGCTTTTCCATCAATCATTATTTTATCCTATATGCCAATTCAATTAATTTTAGTCAAACCAAGCTCCTATGTCCAATATAAAATGTTTCGAATAAATCACCAGCAAAAATCAAAAATGGGGTCAGACCGAATTTAACTTACAGAAAATATTATACTTACAGTAAATTATGGGTTAAGTATAATAAAATCAATAATTTCAATTCGGTCTGACCCCATTTTTTCACAATAAACGCAATCAACGCTATTAACGCAACAAACGCAAGTAACGCGACTAACGCAACTAACGCTATTTAATCCCAATCTCGCTCATGTCCCCAACCATAAACCGGTACACCGAAGGCTTAGGAGGGCAGCGGAATATCTTCACCTTCCGTCCGATCAGGCTCTCGTCAATCCGTCCTCCCACATCACAGATTTCACTTCCCTCCAGAACGATGCTGTGCTCAATCTCTGTATGGACCACGCGGCACCCGCTTTGTATAGAGGTGAACGGACCCACGTAGGAATCCTTAATCTCTGTCTGGGCTGCGATGATGGCCGGGCCCCGGATCACACTGTTTTTCACCACCGCTCCTTTCTCCAGGACCACTTGTCCGTTCACTTTGGATTCCTTATCTACCTTCCCCTCCACTTTTCCGGAGATGCCTTCCAGGATCAGGCGGTTGGCTTCCAGGATATCCTTGATCTTTCCTGTATCCTTCCACCAGCCGGTCACCAAATGAGGATGCACTTCATACCCCTGGTCCACAAGGTACTGGATGGAGTCGGTGATTTCCAGTTCGCTCCTCCAGGAAGGCTTGATGGAATGGACCGCTTCAAACACATGGGGGTCAAACATGTAAACGCCCACCAGAGCCAGATTGCTCAGCGGTTTTTTGGGTTTTTCCACCAGGCGTTTGACCTTCCCGTTTTCAAGTTCCGCCACACCGAACATCTGGGGATTGGGAACCTCGGTCAGAAGGATCAAAGAATTGGCTTTACCCTCCTTGAACTCCTCCACCAGGGAGCTGATCCCGCTTTTGAGGATGTTATCGCCCAGGTACATGACAAAAGGCTCATTCTTCAAAAAGTCCTCGGATATCTTTACTGCATGAGCCAGACCCAGAGGGGCATCCTGGGGGATGTAGGTAATGCGGACTCCCCACCGGCTTCCATCGCCCACGGCTTCCTTGATTTCTTCCTGGGTATCGCCCACCACGATGCCGATGTCCTTGATTCCGGCTTCTTTGAGGGCTTCAATTCCGTAAAACAAAACCGGCTTGTTGGCGACCGGAACCAGTTGTTTGGCCTGGGTGAAAGTCAACGGCCTCAGCCGGGTTCCTTTTCCTCCACTCAGGATCAATCCCTTCATATTCATCGCTCCTGTCGTATGGATATCATTCGGCTCAAGTTAATTTACCTGAATTATTCATAAAAAAGTCTTAAACGTATATTTAACACATAGAGAATGAATGAGTTCAAAGAATTTCGCAAGGTGTACGAAAAGAAACACAGTTTCATGCACTCTATCCTTTTATTTTATCTACAAATCGGCCTTTTTTATGAAGAGTTAAGGTTTATTTTAGTCAAACCAAACCCATATGTCCAACATAAATTGGGTTCGGGCTAGCCCCCCTTTCTCTATTGATATTATGTAAAAATAAAAATGGGGTCAGACCGTAAAAATGGGGTCAGACCGAATATAAGTTACAGGAAATATTACAGTTACAGGAAATAATGGGGTAAATATAATGAAATCAATAGCTTCAATTCGGTCTGACCCCATTTCTATGACCCCATTTCTACATTTCTGTTCTTCC
>JAGXKI010000065.1 GCA_018335295.1 bacterium
GCCACGCTCCAAAAAAGAGAATAGCCCAAAAGAGCCTTCCGGTGTTGAAGGAAATTTTGAAAAAAGAGGCGGACGAAGGATTGAGAGACCGGGCCAAGATTGCACTCCTTCGGGTGGCTCCCGAGGAATTGAATGAGATCCGAGAAGAAGAATTTCCCAAAGAAGCCAGGATACTGAAAATCCGAGTTTACAAAAAAGGTCAAAACGAAGCTCATCTAGCCCTCAATATTCCCTGGGCTTTGGCAGATTTAGCCTTGAGCTCTTTTTCTGAAGAAGAAAAGGCCTTATTGAGGAAGAAAGGTTATGATTTGGAGAGGCTCATGAGGGAGCTTTCCGAATACAAAGGAAAAATCATAGAGATTAAAGGTGATGAAGGCATCATCAAAATTTGGATCGATTAAAGGAGGTTAATCATGAAAAAAGTAAAATTAGTGGTGTTGTTGGTTTTCTCATTCAGTGTGATATTCCCTTCCATTCTGGATGCTGATGTCAACGATGATTTTCAGTCTATCAAGAAAGCGGTGAAAAAAAATCCACAGTATCAATCAGGCAAGGAAGTTAAGTGGTTCAAAGTTTTGGTGACGGATAACCGTACAAATGAAACCAAAGTTAAGGTCACTCTTCCCATTTCTGTTGTGGAATTCTTCATGGAATGTGCAGATGAAGAGGACTTAAGGATTGACAGGGAGGAGGGTGAGATGGATCTGAAAGAACTTTTCAAACAGTTGAAAAAGCTGGGGCCCATGAACCTCATCGAAATTTATGAAGAAGATGAAACTGTGAAAGTTTGGCTGGAATAACACTGAATTGAATTTGTCCCTTAAAAGGGGAACAGGATTTTTCCTGTTCCCCTTTTTTTTATGAGGTCCTAACCTCATGTGAAAATTCAGGTTGATTTCACATTCCCCCTTTTCAAAATTTAGTTTGAAAATAGCTGTAGGTGAAACATATTCTTCTTAAGGATGGGTCCTGTCATGGGATATCCTCCGTCCGTCCTCGCTCCACCCATCCCCCAGTGGGTCCCTTCCGCTGCGGGCGGGCGGTAGGACATCCCATGCCACCCATCCTCTTTAAAAAGGAATCGAACATCCCAGTGATTGAATCATTTTCATTTGTTGTGGGTGATGAGGCCGCCAAGGAAAATTAGCTTGAAAATAAATTTTTTATTAAAGCGGTTCCCCTGCCCCAACCCTTGATATCTGAATTGACAAAGACTGCTCCTAGCTGAATAATATGAGAGAGGAAAGGAAGATGGCTCGGCTTTACGAATACCAGAGTAAAAAGATACTGAAAGAAGAAGGAATCCCTGTTCCCCAAGGGGATGTGGCTTCCAGTCCTAAAGAAGCCGGAAAAATCGCCCAAGAAATAGGCCGTCCTGTAGTGCTGAAGGTGCAGCTATGGGTCACCGGAAGAGCTGATTTAGGGGGAATTTTGTTCGCAGAAACCTCTAAGGAAGCCGAAAAAAAGGCTCAGGATTTGCTAGGAAAAAAAATCAAGAATTATGTGGTGGAGAAGCTTATTGTTGAAGAAAAATTGGACATCCAGTCGGAGATGTTCGCAGGCCTCACTATCGACGATACTTCCAAAGCCCCTTGTCTCATTTTTAGTTCCGTAGGAGGGACCGGAATTGAAGAGATCAGTCAGAAGTATCCCCAGAAAATTGTGCGCTCTCCGGTGGATGTCCTCAAAGGGTTTAAAGATTATGAAGCCCGGGATATGGTCCGGAAGGTGGGGATATCGGGGAAAACGATGCTTTTTCTTTCGGATGTGCTGGTTAAGCTTTTTGCCTTAGCCTGTAAGTATGATGCCCGTTCTGTAGAGATCAATCCTTTGGTGCTCACCACGGATAATTCAGTTTATGCCGCAGACTGCCATCTGACTATCGATGATTATGCGGTCTTTCGTCATCCAGAACTAGGGATTGAGGTGGCCAGAGAATTTGACCGTCCGCCTACTTTACTGGAAAAAATTGCTTATCAGGTGGAAAAAAAGGACCATAGGGGGACTTTTTATTTTTTTCAAATGGTGGATGATGTTTCGCCTGAAGGAAAGTATATTGGTTTCAACGGAGCGGGTGGAGGCGGGTCCATGATGTCAATGGATGCGGTCATGAACAAGGGGTTTAAGCTGGCCAATTATTGTGATACGAGTGGGAATCCAGCAGCGAGTAAGGTCTACCGGGCGGCCAAAATTATACTTTCCCAGCCTCACATCAAGGGATATTTTGCTTCAGGCTCAGGGGTGGCGAGTCAGGAACAGTTCCATTCGGCTCGAGGCTTGGTGAAAGCTTTCTGGGAGGACAACTTAAATGTCCCTGCTGTCATCCGTCTGGGTGGAAATTATGAAGAAAAGGCGGTTGAAATCCTTCATTCTTATTTAAAGAATGTTCCTGCCAGAGTGGAGGGCTACGGAAGGGATGATTCCTCAGAATTTTGTGCCCAGAGACTGGAAAACCTGGTCCAGGAAAACAATTTCCATTCACATATGGTCCCACCCTGGCAGGAGCCTGGCCATGATTTTCTCTCTTCTTATTCTTTTGAAACAGTCACCGGAAAAATATTTATCCATCATCAGAAATGCTTGAACTGCCAGACAAAGGGATGTATTGAAGCCTGTCGGGCTCAAATTTTGGAACTTGAAAATGGAAAACCTTTTCTGAATATTTCTCAAGAAGAAGCCCAAAAAGGGAAGTGCACCGAATGTCTTGCGTGTGAGCTGTACTGTAAATTTCATGAACAGGATGCCCTTTTTATCCATCTTCCCATTCCCGGGTTAAAGGAATACAGAGACAGGATAGGGAAAGAGGATTGAAGTATGTCTATTTTAGTTAATGAGAGATCCAGGGTTCTTGTGCAAGGAATTACCGGCCGAGAAGGGATGGTTCGGACCCGATTGATGAAGGATTACGGAACCCAAATTGTGGCCGGAGCCACACCAGGAAAAGGGGGACGGGAAGTTTATGGGGTTCCTGTTTTCAATACAGTGGGTGAAGCCTGGGAGAAAGTGGGACCTATCGATGCCAGTGTCATTTTTGTTCCTGCAGCCTTGGTGAAAAATGCCGCTTTTGAAGCCATCGATGCAGGAGTGAAGCTTTTAGTTCTTGTTCCTGACCGGGTCCCTATTTTTGATGTCCTTGAGATTTCCAATTTGGCCCGGAGAGAAGGAGCTGTGTTTGTGGGGCCCAACACTTTAGGGCTTCTTAGCCCGGGGCAAGCTGTTTTAGGTATGATTGGAGGAAGGGCCCAGAGTGCCCGAGAATGGTTTCAATCAGGAATAGTGGGAGTGAGTTCAAGAAGTGGGGGGATGACTTCGGCCATTTCCTATTATTTAACCAAAGCAGGGTTGGGTCAAAGCACTATCCTCCATGTAGGAGGAGATGCAGTGGTGGGGCTTTCTCATCCAGAAGTAATGGAGTTTTTTGAAAAGGACGACCAAACAAAGATAATGGTCATGTTTGGAGAAATTGGGACCACTCAGGAAGAAAGAGTGGCCGAACTCAAGGAGAAAGGGGACATCACCAAACCCATCGTGGCTTATATAGGAGGAAAAGCAGCGAAGGAAGGCACCCGATTTTCTCACGCGGGGGCCATTGTGGAAGGATCAGCCGGTTCCCATGAGAGCAAAGTCCAACGACTGGAAAAAGCAGGGGTTCGAGTGGTGGAATCCATTTTCGATATCCCCAAGGTGGCCCTGAAATTGAAAAAGAATCTGGAGGAATGATCATGAGTGATTATCGTTGGAAAACAGCCATCACCAAGGTTCAGCCCAATAAAATTTCGGTGAGAGGATATCCGGTCGATCAAATGATGGGGAAGGTTTCTTTTGCCCAGGCTATTTATCTCCTTTTAAAAGGAAAAATGCCCTCTCGGAACGTAGGAAAAATGATGGACGCCATCCTGGTTTCTTCCATCGACCACGGAGCCTCACCCCCCTCAGTCCTGGCAGCCAGGACGGTGGCTTCAACCGGTTCGGAATTGAATTCTTCGGTGGCTGCCGGAGTCTTAGCCATATCCCGGTATCACGGAGGGGCCATCGAGGAGGGAATGAAGTTGTTTATTAAGATTGCTCAAAGGATGGAAGAAAGAAATATTACCAAAGAGGAAGCCTCTCGGCAAATCCTTCAAGAGATGAAGAAGAAGGGGAAACGCGCCTCTGGGTTTGGACATCGTCTTCATAAAAGCGATCCTCGGAAAGATAAATTGTTTTCTATGGCTGAAGAATTGAAAATAGCAGGAAAGTACGTCCGTATCGTTCTCTGTGTGGAGAAAGAGTTGGAAAAAATGGTGGGCCGTTCTCTGCCCATCAACGTGGATGGCGCAATAGCGGCCTTGCTCTGTGATTTGGAATTTCCACCCCAAATAGGGAATGCTTTTTTTGTTATGGCCAGGGTTCCCGGATTGGTGGCTCATGTGCATGAGGAAAAGACTCGGATGAAACCGATGCGAAAGATTCATCCCCAAGATTTTGAATACGACGGACCGGAGGAAAAAAACAAATGAGAAAGGAACTTTTATCGTTAATCCCTGAATTTCAGTTTATCCAGGATGGTGAACTCCAGGAGAAATCTATTCAAATATGGTTGAAAGCTATGGAAAAACGAAATTGGGAGATAGAAAATTTACAGAATATGCCCTTTACTTTGCTTCTCCAGAACACCTCGATAAACATCGTCCAGCATACCCGAGCGGTCACTCTTTGCTCTTTGAAGATCGCTGAGGTCATCGAGGAGAAATACCAGGGAAAGGTATCTATAAACAAAGATTATCTTCTCTCGGGAGCCTTACTCCATGATGTGGGAAAGCTTTTTGAGTATAAGAAAGAAAAGGGGCAGTTTGTTAAAAGTGAAGAGGGAAAACTTCTCAGGCACCCTATTTCTGGAGCTGCTTTTGCTTATAAATTCGGACTGCCCCACGAAATCCTGCATATTATTGCCGCTCATTCCAAGGAAGGTGACGGGGCCCGTAAAACGGTGGAAGCGGTGATTGTCAACCACGCCGATTTTGTGAATTTTGATACCTTAAATATTGAAGGGAAAGTGTAAAGGAGATTCCAGTGGGAAAGACATTTTCAGAAAAACTGTTGGGAGCCAAGGCAGATAGAGAAGTTCAGGCCGGAGATGTGGTGACTGTTTCGCCAGATTTTATCCTATCTCATGATAATTCGGCGGCCATCATCAAAAAATTCCAACAAATCGGAGTCAAAAAAGTGAGGGTGCCCCATAAGATTGTGATTGTTCTGGATCACGTGGTCCCAGCCTCCAGTGAAAAATATGCTTTAAATCATAAAATCATTCGAGAGTTTGTGGGTGAACAGAAAATAAACAATTTTTTTGATATTTCCACGGGAATATGTCACCAGGTCTTTTCAGAAAAGGGATTCGCAATGCCGGGGAAGCTTATCCTCGGAGCTGATTCCCATACCACCAGCTATGGAGCTTTTGGGGCCTTTTCTGCCGGAATAGGGAGGTCCGAAGTGGCTTCTCTTTGGGCTACCGATGAAATTTGGCTGAAAGTTCCCGAAACCCTGAAGATAGAAATGGAGGGAAAACTGTCCAACGGAGTTTTTGCTAAAGATGTGATTTTGAAAATTATAGGGGATCAGGGAGCTGACCGGGCCAATTATAAAGCAGTGGAATTTGCGGGAAAGGCGGCCCAGGAGTTCAGCATAGCCTCTCGGTTGGTTCTTTCCAACATGGCTGCTGAGATGGGAGCCAAAAATGGTTATTTCCCCCCTGATAATAAGACAACTGGCTATTTGAAAAACCGGGCCCAGCAGCCCTATGAAATTGTGAGTTCGGACTCTGATGCGAACTATGAATCCATTTTGAGATACGATGTGTCTTCTGTAGTTCCTCAAGTGGCTTCTCCTCATACAGTGGACAATGTCCGACCGGTGGCCGAGGTAGAAGGGCTCAAATTCCATCAGGCTCTGATCGGCACCTGCACCAACGGACGATTGGAGGATTTGGAAGCAGCTTCCCGCATGTTGAAAGGCAAAAAGGTGGATCCTTCTGTCCGAGTTCTGGTCATTCCTGCTTCCAGAGAAGTCTATCTTCAGGCCATGCGAAAGGGGATTATGGAGGTGTTCAGTGAAGCTGGATGTGTGATTTTGAACCCCGGCTGTGGGCCCTGCTTGGGAGCTCATCAGGGCATCCTGGCTCCGGGGGAAATCGCTCTGAGTACGGCCAACCGGAATTTCCGGGGACGGATGGGAAGCCGGGATTCAGAGATTTATCTGGCTTCTCCGGCCACGGTGGCGGCTTCGGCTGTGGAAGGAAAAATAACCGATCCGAGGAAATACTCATGAAAAAAGGAAAAGTCTGGAAATATGGAGATAACGTCAATACAGACGTGATTTATCCGGGAAAATATACTTATTCCATGTTGGAACCCGACGAAATGGCCAGCCATGCTTTAGAGGATTTGGACCCCGAATTTGCCAAAAATGTGAATCCGGGGGATTTCATCGTGGCCGGCCGAAATTTTGGCTGCGGAAGTTCCCGAGAACAAGCAGCCACCTGTTTGAAGTATGCGGGTATCCAAGCTATCATTGCCAAATCTTTTGCCCGTATTTTCTTCCGTAATGCGATTAACCAGGGTTTGCCGGTTATCCAATCAGAAGAAGCGGCCCGAACTATTGAAGGGGGAGAAGAGATAAGGATTGATTTTTCTAAAGGAAAAATAAGATCTCAAAAAGGAGATTTCACATTTTCTCCCTATCCTGCCTCCGTTATGGAGATTATAAAGGCAGGAGGGCTCATTCCCTATACAAAAGAGAAGATTAAAAGAGGAAAACTTGGAAAGTAAAAAAAGAAAGCTGAACCGAAATTCAATTTTTATTTGAATGATTTCATAAGAGGAGGTTTTTATGGCCAAATACAGGATCGCCACTCTTCCGGGTGACGGTGTGGGACATGATGTGATGGAAGCAGCCCTGATGGTTCTGGATAGGTTGGAATTGGATGCCGAGTACGTCAAAGGAGATATCGGCTGGAAATTTTGGTGCAAGGAAGGGAACCCTCTTCCAGAGAGAACCATACAAATGCTTAAGGAGACGGATAGTTGCTTATTCGGGGCTATCACTTCCAAACCCAAGGAAGATGCCGATAAGGAACTGAATCCAGAGCTAAAAGGAAAGGGGTACTCCTATTACAGTCCCATTGTACGCCTTCGACAGGAATTTGATCTTTATACCAATCTAAGGCCATGCAAGGCTTATCCCGGAAACCCTCTCAATTACAGGGATGACATCGATTTGGTGATATTCCGGGAAAACACAGAGGGGATGTACGCGGGAGTGGAATTTCATCCACTTCCTGAAGAAGTGAGAAAAAGTTTGCTCAGACACCCCAAGATGAAAAAATTTGAAAACCTTCCGCTGGAGGATATTTCTCTTTCTACACGGATTATGACCCGAAAAGCCTGTCACAGGATAGTCAAACGGGCCTTTGATTATGCCCAAGAGAAAAAACGGGGATCCGTGACCATAGTGGAAAAGCCCAATGTTTTGCGGGAAACCGGAGGTTTCATCCTGGATATCGCCCGAAAATTAGCGAAACAGTATCCGGATATCCCATTCAGGGAAGCCAATGTGGATGCCATGGCCATGTGGTTGGTAAAAAATCCCCAGGATTATGATATACTTGTGGCTGAAAATCTGTTTGGAGATATAATCTCAGACCTTTCAGCTCAATTAGTAGGGGGATTGGGCTTTGCCTGCAGCGGAAATATCGGGGATCATTATGCTGTGTTTGAGCCCACCCATGGGTCGGCCCCGAAGTACACGGGAATGTATAAAGTGAATCCTACAGCCATGCTGCTGGCAACCAAGATGATGCTGGAATGGTTGGGAGAAGAAGAAAAAGCAAAAAGATTGGAAGAAGGGATTGCGGGGGGCATCAAGGAAGGAAAAATTCGAACATATGATATGGGAGGAAATTCCACAACTCTGGATGTAGCCCATGCCGTGATTGAAAAACTTTAAGGACCAACTATGGGAAAAACGGTTATAGAGAAAATTCTTCAGAGTCACAGTGAAGGACGTACGGAACCAGGAAAAATTGTTTGGGTGGACCTGGATGTGAGGTCAGCTCGAGATTTTGGTGGACCCAACGTGGTCAAAAATTTTCAGAGAGAATACGGAGATGCTCCCGTAGCGGATAAGGAAAAAACTTTTTTTACTTTTGATTTGAGTGTGCCTGCATGCACCCGTAAGTACGCCGAGAACCAGCAGATATGCCGAAAGTTTGCCCGGAAACAAGGAATCAAAGTTTTTGATGTGGATAAGGGAATTGGCTCTCATATATTGATGGAAGAGGGATTAGCTTCTCCAGGAAAAACAGTGGTGGGAACAGACAGTCATTTGAATATTCTTGGTGCTGTCAATTGTTTCAGCCAAGGAATGGGGGACGTGGATATTACTTTTGCCTTTAAGAGCGGAAAAATTTGGTTTGAAGTTCCAGAAACGATGAAAGTTCAGCTGGAAGGCCAAATCCGTTGGCCTGCCACGGCCAAGGATTTAACTCTCTGTATACTCAAACATATGGGCACCCAGAAAGCAGCCTTGAAGGCCGTGGAGTTTTACGGCGAAGCGGTGGAGAATCTTTCTTTGGCTGGCCGGATTACCCTCTGCAGCATGGAAACAGAAATGGCGGGGATTACAGGGTTTATTCCACGGGGAAAAAGGTTGAGCTCAGAAGAAAGGAAGGAATTTCCTCGATTATCCTTTTCCCCTCTTCATGCAGAGAGAGGAGCTCATTATAGTGATGAATGCACGATTGATGTCCACAACCTCAATCCTCAAGTAGCCGTTCCTTTTTCTCCCACCCGGGTTCAAAGTGTTTCCGAACTCAAAAATATTCATGTGGATTCGGGTTTTATTGGGTCCTGTACTAACGGGAGGGTGGAAGATTTCAAAGCCGCAGCTCAAGTGTTGAAAGGAAGAAAAGTTAAACCAGGAATTATGCTGAAACTTGTCCCTGCAACCCGGAGAGTTTATGAGCGGCTTCTCCAGGAGGGAATTCTGGAGATTCTCTTCGAGAGTGGAGCCATTGTAAGCAATCCCGGTTGTGGAGGTTGTGCGGAGGGGCATATCGGACTCACAGGGAGCGGAGAAGTTCAGATAAGCACCGGAAACCGGAATTTTGCCGGCAAACAGGGAAGGGGAGAAATTTACTTGGCCAGTCCAGCTGTGGTGGCTGCTTCCTGTGTCAAGGGCCGCATCGCAAGCCCGGAGGATGTATAGAATGGAAAAGTCAATGATTTCAGGCCGGATTTGGGTTTTAACCAACAATCGAGGAGAATTGATCGAAGATATTGATACGGATCAAATTTATCACAATGCTCATCTTCATATTACAGAGATATCCGAGATGGGCCAATATGCGCTGGGTAACCTCAAGGGATGGGAAGATTTTTCTCAAAAGGCCCAGCCGGGAGATATATTGATAGGGGGGAGAAATTTCGGGGCCGGTTCTTCCCGGCAGCAGGCGGTGGATTGTTTTTTATCTCTCAGACTTGCCGCTGTGATCGCTCCTTCTTTTGGGGCTATTTATTTCAGAAACGCTGTAAATTCGGCATTGCCGGTGTTTAAGTGTCCCGACCTCAAGGAATATGTGGAAAAAGGAAAGATGGAAAGTGGGGACCGGATAGAGGTAAATTACAGGACAGGAGAAGGAACCGTGGTCAATAAAAGGTTTGATTTTTTTGTGGAACCTATGAGTGATGTCCAGGAAGGTATACTTCGAGCCGGAGGATTGTTCAATTACGAGAAGACATTAAATACAACTTAAACAAAGATGCTTATCCTGGCTGGGGATACCACTACTTTTTTTGGCTCCGTGGCGCTGTTGAATAATACCCGGCAGATCGCAGAAGTGAACATAGCTTCTTCTTCCACTTATTCGGAAAGACTTCTTCCTTCTATTCATTTTATGCTTCAGGTCAATGATTTAGGGATCAAAGATGTGGAAGGGTTTGCTGTGGCTGCGGGTCCCGGCTCTC
>JAGXKI010000103.1 GCA_018335295.1 bacterium
GGGAATGTGTCGGGATTATTTCTATGATCCTCACATGCACGGGGTGGACTGGGAGGCCATGAAAGAACATTACCAGGCTCTCCTTGATGATGCGGTCACCCGCAGCGATGTCAATTTCGTTATCGGAGAGTTGATTGCGGAGTTGAATTCCTCCCACACTTACCGAGGAGGGGGAGACATCGAGCGAGGCCCCCGCAAAAAAGTGGGTTATCTGGGCATTGATTGGGAAATGAAAAACGGAGTTTACCGGATAGGAAAGATTATCCATGGAGCCTCCTGGGACAGTGAAGTCCGTTCTCCTTTGGACCGTTCAGGTTTAGATGTGGAGGAAGGAGATTACATCCTGGCCGTTAACGGGGTCCCTCTTAGGGATGAACAATCTCCTTATGAAGCCTTTCAGGGGCTGGCCGGGAAAACCGTGGAATTGACGGTCAACGACCATCCCACTTCAGAAGGGGCTCGGACAGTGGTGGTGGAAACCCTTTCCAGTGAAACTCGACTCAGGAATTTATCCTGGATCGAGTCCAAACGAGAGTATGTGGAAGAGGCTACTGACGGAAAAGTGGGCTACATCTACGTACCCAACACCAGCATCAGCGGACAAACTGAATTGGTCCGCCAGTTTAACACTCAATTTGACAAGAGAGGGCTGATCATCGATGAAAGGTTCAACAGCGGGGGACAGATCCCCGACCGGTTTATCGAACTTTTAAACCGAAAAGCCCTGGCTTTCTGGGCGGTGCGGGATGGAAAAGATTGGCAGTGGCCTCCGGTGGCTCATTTTGGGCCTCAAGTCATGCTGATCAACGGATGGAGCGGATCAGGGGGGGATGCCTTCCCCGACTTTTTCCGAAAGGCCGGCCTGGGTCCTTTAGTGGGAACCCGGACCTGGGGTGGATTGATCGGGGTGACTGGAGTCCCTTCCTTGATCGATGGAGGATATCTCTCGGTTCCCACGTTCCGGATGTACAATCCCGATGGAACCTGGTTTCAAGAAGGACACGGGGTGGAGCCTGATTACAAAGTGCTGGCCGACCCCACTCAATTAGCTCTGGGGAAGGACCCTCAGTTGATAAAGGCGGTAGAAGTGATTAAGGAATTGTTGAAAGAGAATCCTCCGGTTAAACCCGAAAGACCCCCTTATGAAAAAAGATGAAAAGATGAAGGGGACGTGGATGAAAAGATGAAGGGGACGGGCCCAGGCAATTATAATGTTATCAAGTAGTTAAGCAGAGTTTTCCACAGAAATAGAGGGTTTATTTGAGATTTTTGGGGTCCAAAATACGGTAATTGTTTGAAGTATTATGACCCAAAATTGTTCTGTTTCCGGGTGAAAACTGGAATAGGGTGAAAATTAATATTTTTGCCATCCTTTGCCCTGGATTAAACCCCGGAGATAGGCGGCCTGACCGGCGTGCTTCACACTGTCATCAAGAATGCTGACCAGGCGGACTCCCATAGTGGGGGTGGGTTGGAACCAGGGCTCATTCAGTTCCCGGTCCAGGTCCTCTTTGGAAATATTGAAAAAGGACTGTTGGGTCCGATGCACCACCGCTCGATTGTATTCCAGCAAAGTCTGGGAATCCGGGGATTGGAAGGCTTTCACTTGCTCTGGAGAGTCTCCAAAACCCATGTCTTTGGGATCGGCGGGGCGGTTGAATCGAGAATGCCATTTCTCTTTAATCCAAAGCTGCTCTTCTCCGAGTAAAGCCGAAACCTGGGCGTCTTGCTGCCGGGTCAAATGCCAGACCAGCCAGCCGATGCTGTTGCAGTCGGGGCGGGGTTGCCAGTCCAGCTCTTCCTGGGTTAATCCCTTGAGGACCTTCTCCAAATATTCGGGAATCCGGTTGTATCCATCTGCCATCAACTCATACCATTCCATGAGGACCTCCTTTCCTTATTATATTTTCTTATTTTACAAACTATAACGTTAAAGGGTTAGATGATTTATTTCAACCCATAGATAAGAAAAAAATACTTCCGCATAACATCAATCTCCAAAAAGCACTCAGAAAGTCTTCTTTCGGGGAGTTCTGAGGAAGATATTTTAACTTTGACTTTTGGGTGCATTAAGCTGTAAATTCAGAAGACAACCTATGAGAGGCTGGATCATCAAGACTCATTTCAAAGGAGGGATTATGAAACGAAAAATCACTTTGATTTTAGCCGTGTTTGTCCTTATGCTCTGGGGTGCACCGACCCAGGCTTCATCTCCTGATTTGAAGGTTTTTATTTCCGTGGATATGGAAGGAGTGGCTGGAGTGATCCACTGGGAAGATGTGAGCCGCGGAGGGAAAGATTACGGCCTCTTCCGCAAGCTGATGACTCAAGAAGCCAATGCGGCAATCCAGGGAGCGTTAGCAGCTGGAGCCCAGGAAATCCTGGTGAGAGACTCTCATGGGAGTGCCCGCAACCTTCTTCCGGACCTTCTCAGCCCTCAAGCGCAGCTCATCAGGGACTGGTCGGGGAGCCCCTTGAGCATGATGGAGGGGATTGATGAAAGTTTTGATGCGGTCCTTTTTATCGGCTATCATGCCCGAGCCAATACTCCTGACGCCGTCCTGGACCATACCATGACCGGCTCCCTTTATAGTGTAGAAATAAACGGGAAAAAGATGCCCGAAGCCGGGGTCAACGCTCTGATCGCGGGTCATTTTGGGGTACCGTGGTTTTTGTCGCTGGAGATTCGGCCATCTGTCACCAGTCTGAAGAGCTTTTGGGAGACCAGGTGGTGACCGCCGCCTTC
>JAGXKI010000013.1:0-40057 GCA_018335295.1 bacterium
TCCTGGCTGTATTTGATCCTGTCTCCGGATACAAATTTCTTTTCGATAATTTTGAGCACAAACGAAGAAATTATCAGGGCCTGGAATTGGAACTGAACGGGAAAATCGGATCCCGGTTCTTTCTGAATGCTTCCTATGCCCATTCTACAGCCAAGGGAACCAATCCCGGTCAAACCGAAACAGGAGCCTGGGCTCAAGAAGAAGGAAGCACCAACTACATGGGATTGTTCGGGAATCATATCTATATCCCGGATATCCCTCAATACCAGGAACAAAAAGAATACGTGGACTGGGCTTTGGGAGGACTGGGAGGAAGAGGGATTGGAGATGAAGGGTGGTATGGAAAACTTCCCTATTCGGTTGATCACAACATTAAATTGAATACCATCTTTTTGGCTCCTTACGGGTTGATTCTCTCTTCTGCTTTCGAATGGATTTCCGGATACTATTGGGAAAAACGGGGCTACGTGCCATTTTACGGGGGGTATTATTCCTTTCCCGAAGGACGGGGATCCCGAAAAACTCCTCCCCATTTTTACTTGGATGTAGGGGTAGAAAAAGAAATCACGCTCACTCCTCTGGGCCTTCCCCAACCTTTTTCTCTCACCTTAAGGATGGATCTGCTGAACCTGCTGAACAGCCAGAAACCCATTTCCTATGTCAAGCAGGACATTCCTGTATTCGGAAAAGTTTGGGGGCGTCAGCAGCCCAGACAAGCCCGGCTCATGATCAAAATGGAGTGGTAATTCCTTCCCTTTTACTCAACGGTCACACTCTTGGCTAAATTCCGGGGCTGGTCTATATCCACTCCCCTTATGGCAGCTATGTAATAAGCAAAAAGCTGCAGGGGGAGTGTGGTAAGGAAAGGAGTGAACAGAGGATGGACAGAAGGGACAGGAATGACTTCATCCACATTCGATAGAATCTCTCTGTCATCTTCAGAAGCCACCGCCAGAACACATCCCACCCGGGTTTTGATTTCAGATATGTTGCTCATCATCTTTTCATACACTCGGTCTCTAGGGATAATCACCATAGAAGGCATTTTTTCGTCGATCAAAGCGATAGGCCCGTGCTTCATCTCTCCGCTCGGATAACCTTCTGCGTGGATGTAAGAAATTTCTTTCAACTTAAGAGCTCCTTCAAGAGCGACCGGAAAACTCACCCATCGTCCTAAATACAAAAAATGAGAATAAGCATGATACCTTTGAGCCAATTCCTGTATGGATTTGGCCTTTCCCAGAATGGACTCCATCAGGTGAGGAATGCGTTGAAGCTGTTGGAAAAATGTGAGGAGGTCTTTCTCCTTCAGCTTTCCCTTTACTTGAGCTAAATAAAGGGCCGTGAGAGCTAAGGCTGTCAATTGAGCAGAGAATGTCTTGGTGGCGGCGACTCCAATTTCAGGTCCTGCGTGAGTTAAAAGTACTCCCTGGGCTTCTCTGGCTATGGAGGATTTAGGCACATTGGTGACAGCCAAAGAGGCACACTTTTGTTTTTTAATCTCCCTTAATGCAGCCAAGGTGTCGGCGGTTTCTCCGGATTGGGAGATAACCAGGACTAAAGAATTTCTGTCAAGGATAAAATCCCGGTACCTGTATTCGGAAGCATACTCAATGTCTGTAGGTATACCAGAGAGGCTTTCTATAAAATACTTCCCCACAAGTCCCGCGTGATAGGAAGTCCCACAGGCAAGGATCACCACCCGTGAAAAATGCTTCAGTTTTTGAGGGGAAAGTCCCAATTCATCTAAACATAATTTTTTCGATTCCAGAGAAAACCGTCCGCTTATGGTATCACGGACAACTTGAGGCTGTTCATAGATTTCTTTAAGCATAAAATGTTTAAATCCTCTTTTCTCAATCATGAGAGGTGTCCAGGATAATTGTTCCACCTTTTTCTCGACAGCCTTCCCTTCAAAATCAAAAAACTGGAACCCCTCTTTTGTCACCACAGCCATTTCTTGGTCTTCAAGAAAAACAATATTTCGTGTATGACTCAAAAGAGGATTGATATCTGAGGAAATAAAATACTCCCCCTCATTTATCCCCACCACAGCCGGAGGCCCCATTTTGGCAATCACAATTTTTCCCCAATCCAAAGGAGAAAGTACAGCCAGGGAAAAAGCTCCCTTTAGATCCTGGATAGCCCTTTGGACGGCCTCTCCAAGGTTCTCCTCAAAATATTTTTCCACAAGATGGGCGATGACTTCGGTATCTGTCTCTGTCTGGAAAGCATGACCTTCGTTGATAAGCTCCTTTTTTAAAGAAAGGTAATTTTCAATGATTCCGTTATGAACCACCACAAAGGAACCGGTGCAGTCCTGGTGGGGATGAGCGTTTTCCTCACTGGGACGTCCGTGGGTGGCCCAGCGGGTATGGCCCAGTCCATAGTTTCCATCCAGAGATTCCTGGTTGAGCTTTTTTTCCAGATCACTGATTTTTCCCTTAACTCTGCATAATCGGACATGACGGCGGCCCGCCACCGCGATCCCGGCAGAGTCGTACCCCCGGTACTCCAACTTTTTCAAACCCTCTATCAATACCGGAAGAACCTTTTGGGAACCTATATACCCGATAATCCCACACATTATTCTTTGTTTTTCTTTTCCTTTTCCTTTTTCCTCTTAGCCCATCCTGACTTTTCCACCTGTCTTCCCCGGGCTACAGCCAGGGAATCACTGGAGACATCTTTGGTTATGGTAGAGCCAGCTCCTAGATAAGAACCTCTTCCCACTTTCACCGGAGCCACCAGTTCAGTTCCTGAACCAATGAAGGCTCCTTTTCCGATGTGGGTGCGGTGTTTTTTTATCCCGTCGTAATTGCATGTTATGGTTCCAGCTCCTATATTGACTTCTTCTTCAATCTCGCTGTCTCCCAAATAAGATAAATGGCCGGCTTTCGATTTTTTTCCAAAAACAGTCTTTTTCATCTCCACAAAATTGCCCACTTTAGCCCCTTCGCGGATCACTGTTTGGGGTCTTAAGTGAGTGAAAGGACCTACCTGGGCGTGATCATGAATTGTGCTTCCTTCGATCACCGTGGAAGTAAGGATTTTCACATCATTTCCTACTCGAGTATCTACCATATGGACAAATGGATAGAACGTACAGCTCTTCCCTATGGCCGAGTTTCCCTCGATGACCACCGAATTATAAAGAACACTGTCGACTCCAATCTCCACATCCAGGTCTATCCAGGTGGAAGAGGGGTCGTAGAGAGTGACTCCTTTTTCGTAGAGAGATTGGACCTTTCTCCATCTCAAAATGTCCACAGCTCTGGCCAGTTCACTCCGGTCATTAACTCCCACCACTTCATCAACTTGAGGTGTCCGATAAAAATTGACTCTTTTCTTTTCCCGGCTCATGATTTCAATCATATCGGTCAGATAGTACTCTCCTTTTCTGTTGCGGTTTGAAATTTTGGGTAAAGCCTGAAGAAGGTCTCTGATTCGAACCACATACACTCCCACATTTATTTCCTTTCTCTTCTTCTGGGATAGAGTAGCCTCCTTTTCTTCCACAACCCTCAACAAGTTATCTTCTGTCCGGATCACCCGTCCAAATCCCCCAGGCCTGTTGGACTCGGTGGTGAGAAAAGTCAAAGAGTTCCTATCGTTCCGGTGTTGATTCAACAACAGCTGCAGTGTCTCAGGCCGAAGGAGAGGAAGGTCGGCGTTGATGATGAGGAGGTCCTTATCCTTTTTTTCCTCCAGGACTTCTTGTACAGCCTGGACGGCATGGGCCGTCCCCAATTGTTCTTCCTGAACCACAAATTGAACATGGGGAGAAAAGGGCTGCTTCTTCACCCGCTCTCTCTGGTACCCTACCACCACATGAACCTGATCCGGGTTGAGTTTCTGGATCGTCTCCACCACCAGGTGGAGCATGGTTTTCCCCATTAAAGGATGAAGGACTTTTATAGTGTCTGATTTGAACCTGGTTCCCTTCCCCGCCGCTAAGATGAGGGCCAATAAGCCTTTGTTCATTCCACTTTAGTGATAAGGTTAAACTTTTTATCTTCTTTCAGAGGTTCAAAATCAACCTCATTCTTTGCCAGTATTTTGAAAAATTTATCCAGTTGAACAGCCTTTTTCAGATTCTCTAAGCTCTTTTCTTTCCTCTCCATTAAGACATTCACCAGGGCTTTTAAATAGAAAACTTTCCCTTGTTTGGGTTTCATTTGCTGAGCCTTATCCAGGTGTTTCAAAGCTTCCTCAAATTCTCCCTGGTTTAACTTAAAGAGGCTGTAGTGATAATGGTCATCAAAAGTTTTCAGAGACAACTTCTTTTTCTTTTGCTTTTCCTGACAAATGGAAAGATAAAGTTTAGCTCTGTTGACCAAATCTCTTTCTTTGGGATAATTTTTTATAAAAGCCTTTAACTTCTCTGATGCTTTCTGAAAATCTTCTTTCCGGTACTCTTTCATAGCCTCACCGAATTCAGTAAGGGCTCTTCCATACTCATCTTTTGGGTTTAATTTTTTTCCTTCTCTCACCGATCTTCTCCCTATGTATTTATGATTTTTGTTTCATTCTATATCAGAATATTTGCTTTGACAAGGGCTGCCCGGGAAGGAAGCTATATTCATTCCCCTGCACTCCCCAGGAGTCCACGAACAGCTTTAAGATGAAGAGAGTGTCCGGCTTTGTAGGCCTGGAAATGCCCCTGCACCCAAGCTCTCTGGAGAGAAAGATCTCCAATTAAATCCAATATTTTATGGCGGACAAACTCATCAGGATAACGGAGGGGACCGTTTAAAATCCTGCTTTCATCAAGGACCACAGTATTCTCCAAAGAACCCCCCATAGCTAATCCCTGAGCCCTTAATGCGGGGACATCTTTAAGAAACCCGAATGTCCGTGCGGGAGCAATTTCCTTTCGAAAACTCTTCGGATTTACATCTAAACTTAATTCCTGTTTCCCGATGGAGGGGTGACCGTATTCGATGGTGTAAGAAACCCTCAAGTCCTCTCCCGGATAGATAGAAAGAAAAGCCTCATTATCTCTCACTGTCAAAGTTCTATCCACTCTTCTCCGTTCTTTCTTTTCATCAAGTTCTTTGACTCCGGCTTCCTGAATCGCCTCCACAAAACAGGAGGCACTTCCATCCATTATGGGCACTTCTCCCCCTTTCACCTGGACCACTACACTATCAATTCCTAGAGCATAAAGGGAAGCCATCAAATGCTCCACAGTATGGATTCGCCGATTCTTGTGGACAAGAGAGGTGCAATTTTTTGATTCCACATGCCAGGCATCCACTGCGAATCCAAGGTTTCCGGAATCAGTCATCTGGAACTTTATTTCACCTGAGAAAGAAGGCCTTAAACACACCTCTACATTCTTCCCTGTATGCACCCCTACTCCTGTAAGGACCACTTCCTTTTCTATAGTCTTTTTTTTCCACATGGCCTATCCACAGTGTATCCAGTATAAAGGAAAAACCATTGGAATAAAAATATCACCCGAAGATTGCATCCTCCATATTGCTTTCTCTGGATTTCTCGATTAGAATTAAGAAGATGAAATATCGATTGGAAGAAATACTGAAAAAAGTCCACTCTGGAAAGCTTTCCCCTCAAGAAGCCCTTCAGTATTTAAAGGACTATCCTTATCAAAATTTGGATTTTGCTAAAATCGACCATCACCGTGAACTCAGACGTGGGTATCCAGAAATCATCTACGGTCAAGGAAAAACAGAACAACAAATAATAAAAATATCCCAAGAAATCCTTAACAAAAGATGCAATCTTCTGATTACCAAACTGGAATCCTCCATCTACGAAAAAATGAAACAAAAATTTCCGGATCTTGAATACAACGACTCCTGCAAAGCTGCCTATATAAAGCAGCAAAAGCCTTTGGAAGGAAAGGGTAAAATCGCCGTCATCACCGCGGGTACATCTGATATTCCTGTGGCTGAAGAAGCCGCCTTGACCAGCCAGATGCTGGGCAATGAAACAGAAAAAATCTATGACGTCGGTGTGGCCGGTCTTCACCGCCTTATGGGCGAGCATGAAAAGATAAAACAAGCCAGAGTGATTATCGTGGTGGCGGGAATGGAAGGAGCCCTCCCCAGCGTGGTGGCCGGTATCACCGACATCCCCGTAATCGCCGTTCCCACCAGTGTGGGGTATGGAGCCAACTTCAACGGTCTGGCCCCTCTTCTGACCATGCTCAACTCCTGTCCCGGCGGTGTGGGGGTGGTAAATATCGACAACGGATTTGGTGGGGCCTTTCTCGCCAGCTTGATCAATCACCTTTAAAACTTCTATCTCCAGAGAAAAAATTCGAGCTGTCTTTGTTAAATCATTTAAATTAATTTTATAATACACTCACACTTTTCACTGGGTATAAACCTTAATGTGATTCCACCGATAAAGTTTGACTTTGCCTTTCTCCATTAGCAAAACATATTCTTCACCCCTCTCCAATTTTTCCTACAAACGGGAAAAAACAGTTGTCTCTATCAAACACCTTAAACTGACCTTTAAGGCTGCTCGACCCGCGCCTCCGCAAGCTCAGCTCTCGATAGCAACTGCGGAACAATCAGAATATATGTGATACTCTAATCCCCTTGTTCAGGGGAAAGAGTGATCTCTATTCTTTGTGTGCCTCACAAAGACTGATTTTCTTTTGTTCTCTCCTTTCTGTGGCTTTCTGGTTGACTTGTGCTTTGTTTTATATGCATTACGGGCGATGAAGCCGCTTAGAGGATAGGAATTTGATGAAATGGAGTGAAATCGGCTTTTTTTGTGCTTAGAATAGTGGTTTTGGGGCCAAAGTTCATCACGGCCAAAAATTAATTCTAAGCTATTTATTGAACCAATTCATGTGATGAGGAGAGGTCTGTGCACTAATCAATCACTTATGAAGTTTTCACCGGCAGAGAAAAAAGCGGTCATCTTGACATTTGTCAAGCTGACACCTATATTATTTAAATAATTCCAATTGATACTAAATTGAAAATTCCTTGATGGAAGATACGGTTGGTCAAATAAGACAGGTTGCAAATATCATTGATATCGCTTCCCAATACACAACTATCCATAAAAAAGGCCACAAATTTGTGGGATTCTGCCCTTTTCATTCCGAAAAAAATCCCTCTTTTACTCTTGATGAAGAAAAACAATTGTTTCATTGTTTTGGCTGCGGTGCAGGGGGAGATATTTTCACACTGGTTATGGAGAAGGAAAACATCAGTTTTCCAGAAGCGGTCCGGTATCTAGCCCAAAAATACAACATCACTCTTCCCCGGAGAAAAAAGCTCTCTCCTCAGTACCTAAAACTCGAAGAAAAGCTGTTCAAAATCAACCAGGACGCCCTGGCTTTCTTCAAAAAAAATCTATTCAACACCCAAGAAGGACAAAAAGCTCTGGATTATCTACATCAGAGAAATATTCCGGACCAATCTATTCAAGAACTCAAAATTGGCTATGCTCTCAACTCTTGGAATTCCCTCCTCTCCTATTTTCAGGAAAAAAAAGTCCCTGCCAAAATGGTAGAAAAGGCTGGCCTGGCCGTCCCCAGACAAAAAAAAGATGGTTATTACGACCGGTTCAGAGGCCGAATTATTTTCCCTATTTTCAATCTCACAGGAAAAGTGGTGGCTTTTGGGGGAAGAAGTATCCTAGACGCCGAGCCCAAATATCTGAATTCTCCGGATACTCCGGTGTACAACAAAAGAAAACTCCTTTATGGTCTCAATTTTTGCAAACAAACCATCAGAGAAAAGGGAGAAGTTATCTTAGTAGAGGGGTATACCGATTTTCTTTCTCTCTATGCCGCAGGAATCACTCATATAGGGGCTTCTCTGGGCACAAGCCTCACTTCCGACCAGGTGTCTCTGGTTAAACGGTTCGCCCCGAGGATGGTGGTTTCCTTTGATGCAGACGAGGCTGGAAAAAAAGCCGCTCTAAGGGCTATCTCTTTATGTTTTGAAAAGGGTGTCCAGATCAAAGTCATGAATTTACCCGATGATTTGGACCCCGACAGCTATGTCCAGAAAAACGGGACAGATGAATTTCTAAATCTCTCTGAAAAAAGCATCTCCGGCCTGAAATACTTGATCGAGACTTGCAAGCAGGAAGGAAACACAAACATCCCCGAAGAAAAGTCAAAAATTATAAGAAAAGTTATGGCCGAAGTCTCTAAAATACCCGATTCTATCATTCGAAGTGAATATCTGAAACAAACAGCCGAACAACTTTCCGTGGAGGAAGAAGCTCTCCGGTCTGTGATTCAAAACAAATCCGCAGCAACGAAAAAAACAGAAGAAACGATTTTGACCAGGGCCGAAGCCAGACTGATTCAAATCCTCTGGGAAGATCCCTTGATTTGTCCTTATATTTCTGGAGAAATGAGAGATTCCGACCTCCAAGGTCTCAGCAGCGAACCTATTTTCCATTATCTGATGGATTGTTCACAAAAAAAGAAAAAACCCAGTTTCCACGAGTTGGAAACAAATATTGACCCGGCTCTTCGTCCTTCCTTGGCTAAAATCCTTATGGAAAATCCTTCTTCCTCCCCCACTATTGACGAGGCCAAGGATTGCCTATATGCTTTAAGGGAGATGTCCTTAAGGAAAGAATCCAAAAAATTGAGGGACACCATCAATCAATTGGAGAAAAAAGGAGAGCAAGAAAAACTCCCTCCTCTCCTCCAAAGGAAAATGGAAATATCCCGAGAAATATCTCTATTATGGCAACGAAATCATCTTTCTCCAACCCAAACTTCAGATGATTTTAAATAAAGAGAGGTGCTAAAGTGGGATCAGATAACAAACATCGAAAAAATGAAATCCATCAACTCATCTCCAAAGGCCGAAAACAGGGATATCTTCTTTTCGATGAAATTGACAAAATATTTCAGGATGAAGACAACACAGAGGAAGATTTTGCGGATTTTCTCACCTCCATGGATGATTATGGGATAAAAATCCTAAACAATAAACAAAAACGGAGTTCTCATAAAAGAAAAAAGAGTGAGCTGATTTCTATGGAAGCACTGGAACGCACCACCGATCCAGTCAAACTTTATTTAAGAGAAATGGGGAACATCTCCCTTCTCACCAGGGAGGGGGAGATCGCTATCGCTAAAGAAATGGAAAAGGGGGAAAAGGCTATCCTCAAAGCTCTTTCCAAAACTAAGATTGTCCTTAATGAAATCCTTTCTCTTGAGAAAAGAATCACAGAGGATCCGGAGTACATCCTGGAAATTTTTGAAATCCCGGAAGAAGAAATCGCAGATAAAAAACTGGAAGATAAAAAAAATCATGTATTATCCAAGATCAAAAAAATCAAAAAATTAAGTGATGAACTCAAAAAACTTCCTGATAACAAACAAAATTCTTTTGCCCGGGGGCGGCTTATCGTCCAGATGAGCCGGATCATCCGCGAGCTCAATATCCACCCGGACGAAAGAGAAAAAATTATCGCTACTCTTCGGGAAAAGCTTAAACAAATCACCAAACTGGAAGAAAAAAAAGAAGAAATCAGAGAAACCCGAAACCAGAGCAATGAGAAAAAGAAAAAAGACGAACTGAATAAACAAATAAGAAAAATCAACAGACAGCTGAGAGAATACCGCGTTGAATTGGGATTGGATTCACAGGGATTAAGAAAAATACTTCGGACCATCTCCACAGGAAAAAAAATCAGCAACCAGGCTAAAAAAGAACTGGTCGCAGCCAATTTAAGGTTAGTGGTCTCCATTGCTAAGAAATACAGCAATCGAGGTCTTCAGTTTCTCGACCTGATTCAAGAAGGAAACATGGGATTGATGAAGGCTGTCGAAAAATTTGAATACAGGCGGGGCTATAAATTCTCCACTTATGCCACATGGTGGATCCGGCAGGCTATAACCCGTGCCATTGCGGACCAAGCCCGAACCATCCGGATCCCCGTTCACATGATTGAAACCATAAACAAACTGATCCGAGTGTCTCGAAGTCTGGTTCAAGAAATCGGAAGAGAACCCACTTGTGAAGAGATATCCAAAAGAATGGATATGCCCATCCATAAAGTAAGGAAAATTATAAAAATCGCTCAGGAGCCTATTTCACTGGAGACTCCTATCGGTGAAGAAGAGGACAGCCACTTGGGAGATTTCATTGAAGATAAAATCATTCCTTCACCTCCCGAGACCGTCATCCACATCAATCTTAGGGAACAAACGGAAGAGTCTCTGAAATCACTCACCGAACGGGAGGCTAAAGTTTTGAAAATGCGGTTTGGGTTAGGAGATGGGAACGAACACACTTTAGAGGAAGTGGGTCAGCAGTTCAAGGTCACTCGAGAACGAATCCGTCAGATTGAAGCCAAAGCTTTGAGAAAACTGAAGCATCCCAGCCGAAGCCGGAAACTGAAATCCTTTACCAAAGATCTTTAAATAATCCATCTTTCCTTTCTTTTCCGTACCCCGATTGACTTGATATATTGATTCTGTTATAAATTTTTTGAAGGGCCTATAGCTCAGCGGAAGAGCCACCGGCTCATAACCGGGAGGTCCCAGGTTCGAATCCTGGTAGGCCCATTCCCTTTTAAGAGGATAGAATGTGGAAATTGAGTTCGAACAGCTAATCGAATTGCAAAGACTGGATTATGAAATAAGACAGATATCTCTATCCCTTAAAAAAATTCCATCCCAACTGAAAGAAATCGATGCCCAAATCAACTCTCATATCCAAAAGGTAGAACAGGCTAAAGAGAATTTATCCCAAAATCAAAAGAAAAGACGAGATATGGAAGCACAAGTCCAGGATACCAAAGAAAAAATATTAAAATATAAAAGGCAGTTGAATACAGTCCGGACAAACAAAGAATACGCTTCCCTCCTTAAAGAGATCGATACCTCCCAAGAAAAAGTAGATTCCATGGAAGAGCAGATCCTTCAGGAAATGCTGAAATCAGATGAAATAAAAGAAGAAATCAAAGAAACCGAACAAAAAGCTGAGCAAGAAAAAGAGAAGCTGAATCTGGAGAAAGAGAAAATTCAAAAAGAGAAATCAAAAATGGAAAAGAAACACCAAGAGCTTCTTCAGGAAAGAAAAAACCTCGTCCCCAAAATACCCTCCGATCAGTTAAATCTTTACAACACCATATCCAACAAAAAAAATGGAATCGCTCTCTCTCCAGTCAAGGGAGAATTTTGTTCCATGTGCCACATGCGCATCAGGCCCCAAGTTCTAAACGAACTCAAAGAAGGAAACAAACTTATCCTTTGTGAAAATTGCGGCCGCATCCTTTATTGGCTAAAAAAATCGGCCTGAGACCCAAATTCTTCTTTCAAACCCCACCACTCTCCAAAAGGAGAGAAATTCTTCTTAATCTTCATACAAAGAATCGATCAAATCTTTGTATTTACTCTCAATGATATTTCTTCTCACTTTCAAAGTAGGAGTAATTTCTCCTTTTCCGATCTCAAAATCTCGTTCGAGGAGAGCTATCTTCTTTATCTTTTCATAAGAAGAGAGAGAAGACGTGGCTTTGTCAATCTCGTTTTTCACCAAATCCACAATTTGTTGATTTTGAACCAGGTCCCTCCGTTTTTGAAACGGGATACTGTGGTCTCTGGCATATTGTTCTATTTTTTCAAAATTGGGAGCAACCAAGGCAGAGATAAATCTTCTTTTCTCCCCGATCACCACTACATTGGTAATGTACCGGTTCGTTTTCAATAAGTTTTCAATTATTTGGGGAGCTACATTTTTTCCCCCTGCTGTCACGATAAGGTCTTTTTTTCGGTCTGTGATATGAAGGAACCCATCATCATCTAAATTACCGATATCTCCGGTATGAAGCCATTCCCCTTCAAAAACCTCTCTAGTTTCTTCCTCTTTTTTATAGTAACCCTTCATCACATTGGGGCCTCGGGTTAAAATTTCCCCGTCCCCGGCAATCTTGACTTCAACTCCAGGAATGGGTTTTCCCACTGAGCCAAATCTTATATTTTCCAAGGTGTTGGCCGCAATAACCGGAGATGTTTCGGTCAGCCCATACCCTTCCAGGATGATTAAACCCATAGCATAAAAAAACTCCGCTATATCCTTTGAGAGAGGCGCACCTCCCGAAACAAAAAACCTCACTCTTCCTCCTGTCTTTTGGACAATCTTAGAAAAGACCAATTTGTGAGCTACACGCCTTTTTAAATTCAGGAACCCTGAAATCTTCTGATTTTCAACCTTTTTTTCTCCATAGTCTTTCCCTACCTTTTCAGCCCAGAAGAAAATTTTCTTCTCCACCGAGGAACCAGCCAGGACATTCTCCATGACCTTTGCATAAATCTTCTCAAATACCCGGGGCACACTGACCATGATATGAGGCTTTAGTTCCATTAAATTCTCTGCAACGGTTTCCACACTTTCAGCATAACCAATGGAACATCCTTTATATATATAAGCAAATGTGGCCAGCCTTTCCAGGACATGGGACAAAGGAAGAAACGACAACACAGTGTCTTCGTGAGAAAAGGGGATTATGGTGCACAACGATTTGACGTTGCTCAAGAAATTGTGGTGAGTCAACATAACACCCTTGGGTTCTCCAGTTGTACCCGATGTGTAGATGATCGAAGCCACCTGATCGGGTTTCACCTCCAGAGCCATCTTTTCAAAAAGGTCCGGCTTTTTGTGAGCCAGGTCCATTCCTTGGTCCACGACCTGATCCATGGTTAGAGCCTTTGAGGAGACATCGGATTCAAAGGTTATGTAGTGTTTGACTTTTTTGAGTTGATTCCTTATCCCTTCAACCTTGGACCACAGGGTAGAACCGGAACAGAAAACGGCTTTGGCATCGGAATGATCGATGATAAAGCGAATCTGTTCTGGCACCAAAGAGGTGTAAACGGGTACAGTCATTCCTCCCAAACACAAAACAGCCAAATCGGCCATGACCCATTCCGGACGATTTTCAGACAAAATAATGATTTTATCCCCTGGATTAAGCCCTAGATTTTTCAATCCCAGGGTTAGATGCTTTACTTGATGGGCAAATCTCTCAGTGGAAACAGGAACGTAATCTCCTTCCACTTTATGGAGCATCAAATCTTCTTTAGGGTAGGAATCAACCGTGTTCAGGAAAAGTTGACTTAATGTCTGGGGCACCTTTCCCTCCTCTCCGAAGGTTGCACCAATTTTAATGAAGAAAAGATTTTCCTGTCAAGCTATTTAAATGGAGGTAAGCATCTCCATTTCCGTGATAGGGGCTTCCTCACCCCCATCTCTCACCCCTTTAAATATGTATAGATGTTTTTAATAATCACGGTTTGGGAAATGCTTCTGAAGTGAGGGAGGATCTTACTGGTTGACAGGATGACTGAGGTGGGGACGAGTTGAAACTTTGGCTATAGAACTCACCCGGTCTCCTTCTTTTAAATTAATCAATTTCACTCCTTGGGTGGACCTTCCCATAGGCCTGAGTTTATCTGACTTGATCCGGATGACATTTCCCGATTCTGTGATCAGGATCAACTCCTCATCAGAAATACCCACCATACCCGCAGCTTTTCCTATACGAGAATTTGTCTTAAGATTCACCACTCCCTGTCCCCCTCTTTTGCGACAGGGAAACCGCTTGATTTCGGTTTTCTTCCCGTAGCCCTTCTCACTCGCAGTGAAGATATAATTATGATCTTTTCCAGCCACCACCATACCTATGATATTATCTTGGGAGTTCAGTTTAATGGCTTTTACCCCTGCAGCCTGACGCCCCATGGATCTGATATCGCTCTCATGAAAACGGAGGGATTTCCCCAATTGGGTTCCGATGATGATATCCCCCTGACCGTCGGTCAAACGGGTCATGATCAATTCAGCATTCTTGTGAAGGTTCATAGCTATGATTCCATCTTTACGGATATTTCGAAATTCACTCAACTTTGTTTTTTTAACCAGACCATCCGAACTCAACATCACCAGGAATAAGCTTTCCGAAAACTCTTTGACGGCTACAACAGAACTGACTTTTTCCTTAGGGTCAAAATCGATAAGATTGCGGATGAACTTCCCCCGTCCCGAAACTCCCATATCAGGCACATCCAGTGCTTTCAGCCAATACATTCGCCCCTTAGTGGTAAAAAAACAAAGGTAACTGTGAGTGGAACAGACAAAGATTTTCTGAACCGCGTCTTTATCTTTCATACTGATCCCTTTTCTTCCCTTGCCTCCTCGGGTTTGAAACTGGTAATGGCTGAGAGAGGTTCTCTTTAAATAACCTGAAGATGTATAAGTCACCACCACATCTTCTTCTTTGATTAAATCCTCTGGACTGAGTTCGGTAATCCTCTCTTCCTTAATTTCGGTTCGTCTCTCATCCTCGTACTGCTCCTTTATCTGTTTCAGCTCATCCACGATGATATCCAGGATCATTTTTTCACTCCCCAAAATTTTTCTCAATTTGGCGATGAGTTTTTTCAAATCTTTATACTCTTTTTGAATCTTTTCTCTTTCCAACTGGGTCAACCTCTGGAGCTGTAAATCCAGGATTGCCTGGGCTTGAGTGTGGGTCAAATGGAACTGGGTGATCAGGCCTCTTCGAGCTTTATTCACCGTTCGGGACGAACGGATCAAACTGATAATCTCATCCAGATGGTCCAGGGCAATGTTCAATCCTTCCAGGATATGAGCTCTCAACTCTGCTTTTTTCAACTCATACCGGGTCCGGCGGCGCACTACATCCTGTCTGTGAGAGATGAAATAATGCATGCACTCGATCAGACTCAGGGTTTTGGGTTGTTTCTCCACAATAGCCAATAATATGATCCCGTAGGATGTTTGAAGCTGGGTGTGTTTATAAAGGTTGTTCAGGATAACCTCTGGATGTTCTCCTCTTTTAATCTCCACGACAATACGCATTCCTTCTCTATCGGATTCATCCCTTATATCAGCGATACCTTCTAATTTCTTGGCATTCACCAGAGTGGCCATTCCCTCCAAAAGTTTTGCCTTGTTCACCTGATAAGGGATTTCTGTAACCACAATTCGGTCTCTCGCTTTTTTCTTTCCTCTTTCGATCATGGCTCTGGCCTGGAGGTTAATGGTTCCCCTTCCGCTCTGGTAAGCGTTTTTGATTCCATCTACCCCGAAAATATAGCCCCCCGTCGGAAAATCAGGACCTGGAACAAATTCCATAATCTTATCCAGTTTGGCTTTGGGGTGCCGAATAAGATAGATAATTCCATCGATGATTTCCCCTAGATTATGGGGAGGTATGTTCGTGGCCATCCCCACAGCGATCCCACCCCCTCCGTTAACCAATAGATTGGGGAACTTGGCGGGAAGGACTTCGGGCATCCGGAGGCTTTCATCATAATTGGGGACAAAATTGACGGTATCCTTATCAATATCGGCCAAAAGCTCTTGAGAGATCTTTCTCATCCTCACTTCCGTGTACCTCATAGCTGCCGGGGGATCGCCGTCGATGGACCCAAAATTTCCCTGTCCATCCACCAAGGGATAGCGGTAGCTGAAATCCTGGGCCATCCGTACCAGCGTGTCATAAACGGCTACATCTCCATGAGGATGATATTTTCCGATCACATCTCCCACAATCCGGGCGGATTTCTTGTAGGGTTTATTCCATGTATTTCCTTCTTCCTGCATCGCATAAAGGGTCCGGCGGTGAACCGGTTTCAATCCATCTTTGATATCCGGGATGGCCCGACCTATGATCACGCTCATCGCGTAATCGAGATAGGAACGCTGCATCTCTTTTTCGAGACTCACATCTGTTAACTTGCTGGTTAAACCTTTCCCTTTATTCATTCTCACTCCTTTCCCCGCATCGATGGGCCCCCTTTTGACCTTTAAATGTCCAGGTTCTGAGCTTCAAGGGCATTTTCCTGTATAAAACTTCGGCGGGAATTCACTTCTCCCCCCATGAGAACAGAAAAAATACCATCTGCATCCACAGCATCCTGAATGGTAACCCTAAGAAGACATCTTGTCTCTGGATTCAGAGTGGTTTCCCAGAGCTGATGAGGTGTCATTTCTCCGAGCCCTTTGTATCTCTGGATGCTGATGCCCCCCTTTCCTTTCTGAAATAAGTAGTCCAGAAGTTTGGCATCGTTCTCTAGTTTCATAGAGATACTGTCACTCTTCACCTCGTAGGGAGGTTTGTATTTGCTCAAGTCCCTGCAAATCTTATACAGGTTTCTGTATTCTGGAGAAGTAATCATCTCCTTATCCACTTTGCAGGAAACCGTCATTCCGTTGACCTTAAAATTAAGGCCTAATTCGTAGACTCCGTGCTCCTCATCTTTGCTCATCACCGTAACAATATCCTTCTCATTCAGGACATTTTGGATTTTTTCCATCACCCTTTTGCTCTGTAAGGATTCCAGGCTGCCGATTTCATTATCCACAAGCATTTGTATAAGAAACAGAGGATACCCCTTCCTCTCTAAAACCTGAAGATAATTTTTCTTGGCCATGATTTTTTTCAGAAATTTTCTGAATTCTTCTCCCCTTATGAGTTCCTTTCTTCGGTAGACTTTGAGCTGGAACTCATTTGATATTTTTTGAATCATGTATTCTTCATACGCCCGTTCGTCTCTCAAATATTGAAAAGATTTTCCTTTAGATATTTTATAAAGGGGCGGTTGGGCAATGAAGAGGTACCCCCTTTCGATGAGTTGAGGCATATGTCTGTAGAAAAAAGTCATGAGCAGAGTCCGTATATGAGATCCGTCCACATCTGCGTCAGTCATCATGATGATTCTATGATAACGCAGCTTATCCAGGCTGAAATCAGATTCCACCCCCGTTCCCAAAGCAGCAATCATCGTCCGGATTTCCGCACTTTTAAGGACCCTATCAAAATTAGCCTTCTCCACGTTAAGGATTTTCCCTTTAAGGGGAAGGATCGCTTGAAACCTTCGGTCTCGGGCCTGCTTGGCCGAGCCTCCTGCCGAATCCCCTTCCACAATAAATATTTCACTTTCACTGGGATCCTTTTCTTGACAATCCGCTAATTTTCCTGGAAGAGAAGAAACCTCCAGGATTCCCTTTCGACGGGTTAAATCCCTGGCTTTCCGAGCCGCCTCCCGAGCTCGGGCCGCATCCATAACTTTCTGGACGATTTTTTTGGCATACGAAGGGTTTTCTTCAAAATAAACTGACAATTTCTCATTGATGAGAGACTCCACCAGGCCCTTGATTTCACTGTTTCCCAGCTTGGTTTTGGTTTGGCCTTCAAACTGAGGATTTTTCACTTTCAGACTCAACACAGCACACAACCCTTCTCTGGTATCATCCCCGGTGAGATTCTGTTTCAAATCTTTGACCAAATTATTGGCATTGGCATAATGGTTGATCGTCCGGGTTAAAGCCGTTTTAAACCCCACCAGATGGGTTCCCCCTTCTTTGGTGTTTATGTTGTTGACAAACGAATAAATTGTTTCCTTGTAGCCCGTATTGTACTGAAGAGCCACCTCGATGATCGCATCTCCTTTTTGGCTTTCAAAGTAGATGGGTTTGGGATGGATGGGAGTTTTATTCTGGTTGAGATGCTGAATGAACTCCTGGATCCCTCCTTTATACTGGAACTCCTGCTTTTTATCGGTTCTCTCATCCAGAAGGGTGATTTTGAGCCCTTTATTGAGAAAGGAAAGTTCCCTTAATCTTTTGCTGAGAATTTCAAAATTAAAATCAATCTCCGGGAAAATCTCCTCGTCGGGTTTGAAGGTAATATTGGTTCCTGACCTTTTGGTTTTTCCGATTTTTTTCACCGGGGTGACCGCTCTGCCCTTTTCATAGCTCTGGGTGTACACTCCTCCATTCTTTTTGACCTCCAGGTCCAATCGTTCGGAAAGGGCGTTCACAACCGAAACCCCTACTCCATGGAGCCCCCCGGAGACCTGATACGTCTTGGTATCAAATTTTCCTCCCGAATGCAGGGTGGTCATAACCAGTTCCGCGGCATGTTTATTCTCTTTTTTGTGCATATCCACAGGGATACCTCTCCCGTTATCTACCACACTCACACTGCAGTCCACATGGATAGTCACATCGATTTTGGAACAGTATCCTGCCAGGGCTTCATCGATGCTGTTGTCCACCACTTCATACACAAGATGGTGGAGACCATCAGCCCCCGTAGTGCCGATATACATAGCCGGTCTTTTTCGGACCGCTTCTAAACCTTTGAGTACCTTTATACTTTCTGCAGTATATTTTTCTTCTTTCATTTTGTATCTCGATTCAAGGAAGAGTAAAGGGTTATGGAAGGAAGGAATTTCGCACAACCCAATATAGGCATAATAATCAATTAAATTATACACTATATGGGGAAATTAGTAAAGAATAAATCCAATTTAAACCCCTTGAAAAAGCTCCAAATAATCTCGAAAAAAATCCTTTTTTTGAAAATATGAGCCCATTCATTTATAATAATTTTAAATCAATCGATGGAATTCACTATTTTCAAAATTCGATAAAAAGAGGTCAAAATGCCAGCAAACCTACCGCCGCAATACTTTGAAACCGAAAAAAAACTGAAATCCGCCAAATCTCCTGAAGAAAAAAAAGAGATTATGGAAGAACTCCTCTCCATCGTTCCCAAACACAAAGGCACTGAAAAAATTCAAGCTCAGCTTAAGAGCAAAATCTCCAAACTGAAAGACCAAATCCAAAAGAAGCCCAAAACAGCCAGTCATGGTCCCACCTATCATATAGAAAAAGCCGGAGCGGGCCAGGTGGTCCTGATAGGGCCTCCTAATGCGGGCAAATCCTCTCTTATTGCTTCTTTAACCAACGCAGAACCTGAAATCCAAAATTATCCATTCACTACTCCGATCCCTTTCCCTGCCATGATGGAGTATAAAAATGTCCAAATCCAGCTCATCGACACGCCTCCGATTATGTCCGACTACATAGACACCTGGCATCATGAACTGGTAAAGGGAGCCGACGGAGTACTCCTGGTAATTGATTTATCCAATCCTCATCTGGAGAAGGACATTTACACCGTCCTGGAAAAACTAAGGGAGAACCGGGTTGAAATCGTGACCCAGAATCAGCAGGGATCGGATGGAGCCCGATACTTCTATAGTCCCAGCCTGGTGGTGGCCAACAAGAATGATCATCCCTCAGCCCAAAAGAACCTTTTCTCTCCCAAAAAAACTTTTGAATCCCAGCTGGAGTTTATCTCTGTATCCACTTTTAAAAAAACACGCCTGGAGGAGTTAAAGGAAAAAATATTTAAACTTCTCAACGTACTGCGTGTTTACAGCAAAACTCCAGGGAAAAAGGTAGACTACAACGAACCCTTTGTTTTTAAAAAAGGAAGTTCGGTGATGGATATGGCCGAAACGGTTCACAGAGATTTTGCCCGAAAACTGAAATATGCTCGAATCTGGGGAAAAGACAAATACAAAGGTCAGAAGGTGAACCGCGAATACATCCTCCAGGACGAAGATATCATCGAGCTTCACATATAAAATTTATCTTCTAATAACCCAAAACAAAAAAAAGAGTTAATTTTGCTGCCTTTACTTAAAGAGAGATTTCTCTATATAATGATGTTGATTGATCGGGGCGTAGCGCAGGCTGGCTAGCGCACAGCGTTCGGGACGCTGGGGTCATGGGTTCAAATCCCATCGCCCCGATTTTTTTATATCCTCGTTTCCCCTGATAAATAAAGAGAGGCTTTTTCTTGACCCATTCGGGGTTATTCCAATTTTTCCAGCTCATAGTTTGTAGTCCCCATCCCGATTTTTTCGGCATGCTTGATCTGGACGGACCAGTCCACGTCGTTGCTTTCTTTCAAGATATCCTTGTCATTCTTCTGGATAATCAAATCCACTGAAGCTTGATCCAGGGCCACCGGGTCCAAGGAAGCCAAAAGACCTATATCCTCGGTGATGTTTTTTTCCTTATCGCCCATACAGTCGCAATCTCTTGTGACCTGGAGAAGAAAATTTATGTAGCCGATCCGGCTCTGGAAAAGATTTTGAGCCGTGTAGGCATACTCGGCCATTTTTTCCTGAACCCTCCGGTTATCCTGATCCCAGCGCAGTTTGATGGCTCCGGGTTTGCAGACCACCAGACACTCCCCACATCCTATGCATTTCCTCTCTATAATGAGCGCTTTCCCGTTATCTTCCACAATGGCTTCGGTGGGACAGATATCATAACAGAGGGAACAATTCTTGCATTTCTTCTGATTGACCCACGGATGGACATCGGAGTGCTGTTCCATTTTACCGGCCCGGGAAGCGCATCCCATTCCCATATTCTTGATGGCCGCACCAAAACCGGTGAGGACATGACCGGTGAAATGGCTCAAACAAACCAGAGCATCGGTATCCAAAAATCCTCGGGCGATCTTGGCCGAATTCACCCGGGGAAGGTCCACCTGGATTTCTTCATTCTCCCGGCCGATCAATCCGTCCAGTAAAATGACGGGAACCCCCAGCTTTTCCAGTCTGAATCCGTGTCTCCATGCTATTTCATGATGATCGATGGCATGGTTTCGTTTCCCTCTGTAGAGAGTGCTGGTATCTGTTAAAAAAAGCTTGTCTGTTTTCTCTTTCAATGCTTGAATCAAATTTAAAAGCCACGGGGGCTTTATATGACCCTCGTTTCCTTCTTCCCCGAAATGAATCTTTAAACCTACGAATGTATCTCTGTCCAATTTTTGTTCGATGCCCAGTTTATGAAAAAGCCGTTCGGTTTTCTGGGCAAGTTGCTTATTTTTTTCTTCTCTGGTTGCTGGAATGAAGTAGACCTTACTAGACATGGCTAACTCCCTGTTCATCGGAATTTTCCAGAATCTTGCTGGCGGCCACAATCCCAGCCTGGGGTTTGAATGAATAGCCTAAAGTGGTGAGAGTCTTTTCCACTCCTTCAAGGGCAAAATAAACCTGGGAAAAGGAAAGGTTTCCCATATGCCCCATCCGGAATACCTTTCCAGCCGTCTCACCCAACCCCCCGGCAACCACAATCCCGTTTTGGTTTAAAGTGGAGCGGAAGGGTTTATCTTCGACTCCTTGGGGATAAGAAGCCACCGTGAGTGTATCAGCCAGAAAAGGTTTGCGGGTGAAAAAAGAAAAACCCAGTGCCTCCAGAGCCGCCCTCAACGCTCTGGCCACTTGGTTATGGCGTTGGAACCTTCGGGTCAAACCTTCTTCCATCACAATTCGGGTTCCTTCCGTGAAGGCCCTGATTTCATTCACACAGGGCGTAGAGAAATATTTAGAAGGGTCTTTCATAATGGGAAGCCAGTTCAAAAGGTCTGAGTAATAGGCAGGGATGGATTTCATTCTTTTTCTCTTTTTCATGGCGGCTTCAGAGAGAACCAGAAGGGCTAATCCCGGAGGAACCCCCAAACACTTCTGGGCCGCCGTCAGGATGACATCGATTCCCCAATCATCCATCCTCTCTTCAATCCCTCCGGTGGCGCAAACCCCATCCACGATGAAAAAGGGTGGTTTTTCTTTCAAAATCCGGGCGTAATCCTTAACCGGAGCACAGGCTCCCGTGGCTGTGTCCACATGGGTGGAGACCACAGCGGTATATTTTTCCTCCGATAATTTTTTTTCCAATTCTTCGGGTCGAACCGCTTCCCCCCAGGAGCTCTGAATCACATCGCAATCCAGGCCAAAACTTTGGCTGATCTGAACCATCCTCTGTCCAAAGTAGCCCTGGGAGAGGACCAAAAATCTTTCCCCTTTTTCTACGGTGTTCAAAAGAGCCATCTCCATAGCTAAAGTCCCGGCTCCGGCTATAACGAAAGGCTCTCCTCTCTCACAAAAGGCGATCTTTTTGAGATTGGCCAGCCCTTCTTTCATTTCAGAGACCATAACCGGGCTCACATGAGAGACCGTGGGAAGGGACAGCGTCTGTACGATCCGTGGATGAACTGGGGTGGGTCCGGGTATCATTAACAATTTTTCTCTTTGCATTCTCTCTCCTTTCTTTACCCTGAACTATTCATAAAAATGTGAATAATCCAGGCTATGTACTCTCTTTTATTTTCATGGATAATCTTTTTGAAATCAAGGCAAATCCCGTCCCAACCAAGAGAAAGAGAAGGGGTCAGACCGAATTTAAGTTACAGATATTAAACAACTTAATTTTAATATTCTCTTTATTGATTTATTATCAACAATTTAAATTCGGTCTGACCCAATATTAACACAGAAAGAGTAAGAATAAATGTTCTATAAGCTCATTTCTACTTTTTGTCTTGGCCGGGGAGGATTTTATAATTGGTTCCTTGATAACAGACGATCATTTGGGAGCCTACAGAAAGGAATTCGGCCAACTCCGGTTTTCGGGATAAAAGGTCAAAATACTCGGGAGTGTTGAATTCAATTTCTTTGAGGGAAGCTCCTTCTTTGTAGTCGCTGTCCACCCACATTCCGTCTTTGAGGTAAAACGTTTTGTTTTCTTTGTACCGAATCTTTTGAGAGGAAACTTCCACTCCCTGGTCCACAGCCTTTAAGCTCTGGGTGGCCCGGGCCAGCTGGACGGCTCCTTTCCCGGTCACCTTTCGGGCCTCAAAGGCTTGGGCGGCTTCGGGTGCAACCATATCCAGGCTCTGCCTTTCTTCCTCTGTGACCAGAAAGGAAGTATAAGGAGTCACGATACCGTACTTGGTTCCCAATCTCTTCACTTCCTCCACCAGTTCCTCTTTTTCTCCATGGAGCCGGATTTCTTCCAGTAAATACCCGACTCTCCGGGAAGCCCACAGCCGGGGAAGAAAATTATAGCCCTCCTCTTCGGTCAATTCCTGATCCTGGAGACGGAAATGCTTTTCTTTTTCTCCCACTTTTCCGGAAAGCACCACTTCCACCGGACCGGATCCTGTGCAGCGTCCCACCATCACCAACTGAGTGCCTTTGAATAAATCGGGAAGCATTCGGGGATAAGAATCCTTGACCTCTATCCCCTTGAAATCGACTTCCAGATGAGAGAGAACCGGAGAGGAAATCTTTTCATAATAATGGGAAATTCCCACCTCTAAATTTTCATCCTCTCCGATGTAAACAGAAGTCCCTTTGTTTTCTAGAGACAATCGGTCCAGAAGTTCCGTGTTGACATCATAGCCCACTCCGAACACCATCATCCGGGCCTTCTCCGGGTTGGATTCACGGATATTTCCCAGGATCCGGGCGGTATCGGTTATCCCCACAGTGGGGCGCCCGTCGGTAAGAAAAAGGATGTATCGAGGTCTTTCTTCCGACTTTCTGATTTTCAGAGCCCGGAGCAGAGCCTCGTTGATGTTAGTCCCTCCAGCATCCTCTATCTCTTCTACAAACCGGAGAGCTTTTTCCTTGTTCGCTGGAGTGGCCGGGAGTAGATTGGAAGAAAAGACATCCACTCCATCGTCAAAATCAACCAGGGAAAACCGGTCTTCCTTCTTGAGATGATGGATGACAAACCTGGCTGCTTCCTTGACCTGTTCGATTTTCTTTCCTTTCATGCTTCCGGAACTGTCGATGACAAAAATCAGGTCTTTTTGAAGGATTTTCTTTTTCTTTTGGACATAGGAGGGGGAAGCTAAAAACATGAAATAACTTTTCCAATTCATAAAAGAAAGACCTATATCATCTTCAGAGAGGGAATAATACAGGACAAAATCTTTATCTGGTTTGACGTTTTGATCTTCATAGCTGACGCTCGCCGTGCCCTTGTCCTGGCGTCTGACCGATACTTTATGAGTAGGAGAATAGATATTGGTCAGAGGGCTTTTTGAGGATAGCTCGACCGATACCGTCACTTCTTTGAGGGGTTTGAGGGAAAATCTTTCTGTATCCAAAGGATACACATAGCGGACCAGGTTGTGCTCTGCCTTCAGCATCTCTGTGTAAGAGAGTTTGACCCTCTTTTCTCCTCCCCCGGGAATTGGGTAGATTCGGGCGCGGAACATGTTGCGTCCTGCATATTCCAGAAGAGCCGGGTCTTTGAGCCGCCTTACAATATCTTCATAGACTCGTCGGGCCTCCTTGCTGTCCAGCACCTCCCCTTCCACCTTTTTCCCTCCCACATAAAGGGAAAATTCTGAAATGGCAGCACCCTCAGGAAGAGGAAAGATGAATTCACCTTCAATATCTTTGGGATAATTGTTGACAAAGACCTGGTCGATGGTGGTCTGAGCAGCCTGATCTGTAATCTTTACATGGACCCTGTGGTACTTGACTGTAAGAGGGGGGATCTCTTCTCCCGGACGGGGAAGAGGAATGATGAAACCATCTCCCCGGGCCCTTTCCATCCCTATACCGGTTAACAAAAAAGAGAAGAGACACAGGCTTAAAATAAATTTTTTTCTCATCGAACCCTCCTTATGGAAAATTCTTGATCTACTGGTATAACTCCCCTTTCTCCTGTAAAGTTCCATCTCTGTCTTTATCTTTCCCCTCAAAGAGCTCTTTCCCTGATCAGAAGGAAGTTTATAGGCCTTGCCTATGGTAATGGAGGTGGTAAAAGGAATAACCCTCTTTCCTTTTACCTGGGACCAAAAAAAGGCTCAACCCTAATGCTCCCCCTTTATCAATTCTTTGACCTTTTCTTTCAACTCACTCACTGTGGAGAAAAATTGGATATCATCCCCTGAGAAATCTGTTTTTTCCGGGCCTAAAATAAAAATCCATGGTATTCCGGCCTCCCGAGCCGCCTTGATATCATAGTGAGAATCTCCCACCGCACAGCACTCCTCTGCCTTTAGGGAAAATCGTTCCAATACTTCTAAAAAGGGAGAACCGGAGGGTTTCCACAGTCCACTTTCCCGCGAAATCACACAATCGAAGTCCAAGTTGAATTTTTTCAATAGAAACCGAACATTCTTGCGGGAATTATTGGTGACCACGGCTTTTTTGATTCTATTCTCCGATAAAAACTCTAACAAGCCATCCATGCCTTCCTTCAACACCGCCTTCCGGGTGGCTTCCTGTTCGTACTTCTCCAGGATCTGCCTTTTTTTAGATTTTTCCGGCTCCGGAAGTTCCTGAAGGAAGGAGAGAATGGGTTTGCCCTGGGTCCCCAACTCTTCCTTGATCCTTTTCCAGTCATAAGGGACTTCCACAATAGTCCCATCCAGGTCAAAGAGGACTCCTTTAAGTTTCATGAAAGAGGTCTTTCCTTTATCTCTATTTTTCCTTAACCCGGCCTATTTCATACACAGGTTCTCCTTTGTTGGCCGGAGGTGTGTTCACGATGTAGAGAATCATCCCGCTAAAAGGAGCATAGAATTCTTGAACCACTTCTCCAAAGTAATCCGTCACATAACCAATCTTTTCTCCCTTGGCTGCGTAGTAACCCATTTCGGTTAGAGGAAAGAAAAGTCCGTCATGATCCGATCTCACCACTTCATAATGGTCGATCCAGACAGGCTCTTCAGTGAATTGGGGATTTCCTTCGATCATTTGGAAAAGCTTCATCACATTCATAATCCCCTTGACATTCCGGAGCACGGCTTTCTGGTCGGTCCTTCCCAGGTAACCCGATTCTGTGGTTATAGCGGGTGTGGAGAGCAGGACCGAGGTATTTCCCAAATACTTGGATTGGCTCAAATCCTTGGTCCGGGATTTATCGATGATGATGTGTTTAATACCGAAGGCCAGAGCCATTTTTTTTGTGGTCTGGTCCAGTTTCTCGTTCCCTGTGACCATCCAATAGAGGTAGGGAATCAGAGCTTCGTTCCCATCCCCACAATGAAGGTCGATGAGGTAATCGCTCCGCTCGATGACCTCTTTCTTCAGCACATGGGCAATCCTTTCGCTTATGGATCCCTCTGGATCCCCAGGGAAAACCCGGTTTAAATTTTTCCAGTCATAAGGGTTGTAGTAGATAATCCTTTTTTGGAAGGCGTGAAGATTGGCTATGTGGACAAGGATCAAAGTTCCGGACAATTCAGCGGGATCGATCATCTTTTTGATCTTGTAAAGGGATAATATAGGGGGATATTCAAAAGCATGAATCCCGGCTACCAGAGCCAGCGTTTTCCCCTGTTTAGCCCCATTGATTACCGTAAAGGGAATCCTGCTGCCGATTCCTCCCTTTTCCGGGACATCTAAATACCCTGATTTCATCTCGCCCGGAGAAACGGTTATTTCCCCAATACGAAAGGCCTCCCTGTTCTGAAAAGCAGTGCCCCAGGTCACACAACCCAGGATCAGGATAAACCCTAAACAAAACTGGAACAAACTATATTTTTTCATTACATCCTCCTTTCCATCCACAGAACCTTTATTTTATCTAAACCCTATTCAGAGGTCTAGAATTTCAAAAAATAAAACAACGAAGAGCCCGTTTTTTTAATGAGTAATCATTTTCAAAACCTTAAGGAAAATAAATGACTTTACTTATAGAAATGTTTATTTTCTTGATGAAAATTTATTGCTTAATCAAATTCCTTTTGTTATAATCTTTTTCTTAATTTTAAATTTAGATAGAGGGAGGTAATCTCATGGGTAAATATCTGGCTATTATCGGTGGATTGATAGCGATGGCCGGTGGTGTGATACTTGTTCTCTTTGTATGGTGGCGGGAGTTCTATGAACTCATATTCGGAGCCATTCCCCCTGTGCTTTTCTTTGGCGGACTTATTGCCGTTATTGCCGGAATCAGCAGCATCAAAGATGCCGTCAGAACCAAAAAGTTGGAAGAAGAAACAGCTGAAGAAACCCCCGAAGAATCAACCGAAGAAAAGAAAACCGAATAAACGCCTCCGTCTTAACTCACGGAATTATCTAAAAATTCTCCATTTTTTTCTATTCCTACATTTAAGTTGAAAAAATTTCTGTTTTTATGTAATATGTAATTGATTTACAAAAAACAGGAGTTAATAAAATGGAGAATCAGGAAAGCAAAAAACAAAAACAGAACAAGGAAAAAAAACATCAGGGGAAACTCAACGAATTCGGGGATCAATTTGAAAAATTTGCTTCTAGGACCGCCGAATCCATCAAGAAAGCCATTGACAAAGGGATGGCCTCACGAAATACAGTTCTGACCATTCGGGTGAATGACGAATCCAACAAAAAACTCAATATGTTGGTGGAAGCAGGTCTGTTTAAAAGCCGCTCCGAAAGCGCGGCCTTTCTCATCCAAGAAGGAATCAAAAAACAGAAATTTCTCTTTGATAAAATTTCCAGCAAACTGGATGAGATAGACCAGATAAAAGAAGAACTCCAGGATATCATTAATCAGGAATTTAAAACCCAAGAAACCCCTTCCAAAAAATAGACTGATTTTGGTTTGAAAATTCTCTGTCTTTGAAAAGAGAATTTTTGTTCTCTTCTCAGTTTATTTTGATTGTGGTATTATTCCTTTTGTGGCTCGCGCAGCAATCTCTCTTTTAGCCGTTTTCTCTTTTTTTCTTACCTCTACCAGCCAAAATATTGAAAAGGCCTTCCTCCAGAACAACCCCCGCATGCTTTACTCTCAATTCTCATCTGAAAAACCCATCAATATCTCTTTCCCCCAACCCCTTTATTTTTCGGATCAAATCTCCGATCAACAGGCTTATTTCTTTTTCAAAAACATCTTTTCCACCTATTCCACCTTTGAATTTTACTCGGAGAGAAAAATCACCTTTTCCGGAAAAAGAGGTTATATCCTGAAAGCCCGCTGGTCGTTTAAAAACAAAAAAAACAACAACCAATATGTTTTTCATCTCTTTTTCTATTTATCCCAGAGCTCTAATTCTTCTAATAACCTTTGGAAAATCACTGAAATAAGGGCTGTAAAAATTTGAAACTTCTGAAACTTCTCCCAAAGAAACATTTATATGTGCATTTATTCTTGGGAGGAGTGGGATTGTCTTTTCTGGTGGGAATTTTTTATTTCCTTTGGCCTGCTTTAATCTCTTCCAATTATTACCAAAAGAGCCTGACTCATCTCCGCCATAAGGCTCAAGCTATTAAGGAGGAACACGCATTCCTCCAGAAAAGGATGCGGCAACAAAAGGAGAAACTGGCTCAACTCTCTATTCCCCAAGATAAAAAGGGCATTTTTCAAATTTTCAAACAACTGGATCTGGATACAGATAAGGAGGGGATCGCCTACTACCATGGAAAAGAGCTGACCCTTTGGTTAGGCCACGCTCTGGATTTGAACTCAATCTTCTCTCAAAATAAACATTGGCCCCAGCTTCTCCAGAAAAAACCGACTTTTCTCATCAAGGACAAGGCTTCCGTATACAAAATTTCTTCCCTTAAGATAACCCCCCAGAAGCGTTTGGTTCTCTTCCGGCTTATGGCTTTTCTTCCCCAATTTAAAGCTTCCTATTTGAAGGAATATCATTTTTTAAAACCTCAACTTCTCCAAAACACCCGGATTCACTACTGGGATTTTCGGGAAGACGTTTCGGGGTTTGAAAAGATATTTTCTAAACATCAGGATGAATACATTGGACAGCCCCGACTTCAGGATGAAATCCAGACTCTTTTCTTTCCCCTCCGGAACAAAGAGAAGGATATCACAGCTACGGTCACCCTCCGTTCTCTTTCCCTATCTGAAAAATTAGCCCGTCAAAAGGAAACCATCCTCCTGATCCTTTTTCTTCTTCTCGGAATTTCGCTCATATTTCTTATTATTCATATTTTTAAATTTTATCCCTTGTCCCAAACAAAGAAATTCCTCCCCGTTCTCTGGGTGGGGATGATTCTTGTCGGGCTAAGATTTCTCTTTTTCCTTTTTAGTCAGCTTGGAATGGTGGAATCTCTCTCCATTTTTTCCCCTTTATCGGTGAGTTTTCTTTCATTCGGAAATCTCACCAAATCTCCAGCAGATATCTTCCTTACATGCTTTTTTCTCTTTCTTCTCATTGGGTGTATCTATCAAACCCTCCGTCCTAATCTCTCCAATGACCCAAAGCAACTCCACCCGGTTTGGCGTACCGGCCTCAGTTTTGTCCCTGTATTTTTCAGTATTTTCCTCATCTATCTTTTGGAGAGATTTCTTCACCGAATGATTTTTAATTCCAACATAAATCTGCTCCATTTCTCTTTCAATGTTTCTTTTTTGATTCTTCATCTGAGCATCTTTTTCTTTTTCCTCAGTCTTTTCTTAATCATCTATACAGCATTCCGGTTATCGGCACTTTACCTGACAAGCTGGATGTTCTCTTTGATCCTTACAGTTGGTGGTTTTGGAATCTATTATCTTTTGAGGCCTCCCGTTCATTTTTTTCTATTTATCCTGGAATTCCTGGTGGTCCTTTGCATCCTCACAGCAGCTTTCTTCCCTGAAAATTTTCGCCGGAAAGAAGCCACAGGAGCTATTTTTCTATTGGCTGCCCTCTTTCTTTTTGGCACACTCCACTCCTTTTCTTTCCAGAGGAATCAACTCCTTCTTCAGAATTCTCTCCAAAATATCATCAAAACCCAGGATGATTGGGGATCTTTTCTCCTACAACAATCCCTTCAGGAAATCGACAACAATAAAGAATCTATCCTTTCCTACTTCAAAAACCCCCAATCCTCCGACCTAGCTCATTCTCTCTGGGAAAATTCATTGATTTCAAAATTCAACTGGTACTCGAGTTTAGAGATCGTCAGTTCTGAAGGAAACATCCTTTCCCGGTTTTCTATGAATGTTCCTAAAATCCACCGTCTGGATATGGATCTCCCCCGGCGAAAAAAATGGACTCTTCTCCAGCAGAGCGTTCCATTCCTGGGAAAAGAAAGGAATTTTCTCATAGGCTATAGGGATTGGTATGAGGGATCCCACCATTTAGGAAGGGTCATCCTCTCTCTTTCTATGGATTACGATATGCTCCCTTTCCTCTATTCAGCAAACCCCTATTTTGAACTTCTCCGTTTTTCTTCGATGCCTTCCCTGAATCAGGTGGATTTTGGTTTTGCGGTTTTTGATTTAAAAGGAAAACCTTTATTCAATCCCCGCAACATCTCATCTGGAATTTCTCCCTCTAGGATCCAAAAAATTACCTCCTCTTCAGAGTCCTTTTGGGCTCCATTCACAGATAAAGACACAAAATATAAGAGCCTTTACTTCACATATAACAACCGGATTTACTCTCTATTTCTACCTCAAAAAACTTTTTTGGAATACTCTGTCAGCTTTTTTAAACTTTTTTTCCTCTATCTGCTCCTTGGTTTCCTTTTTGTCTTTCTTTTTTCAGTAGGGTTTCATAGAAAAAAATGGCCCAATCCTTTCTGGTCCTTTTCCAACCGAGTTTATATCTCCTTTTTTGCGGTGGCAGTCATTCCCCTCCTCCTTTTTACCTTTTTCACTCAAAACTTTTTTTCCACCCTATTTTCTCAACAGTACAAAGAAAGGGCTGAAATTCGAGTCAATTTTGCCCAACGGGTCATGGAGGACTTTCTCATATTCCAACAGCAAGACCCCACTTCTCTAAACCTTCCTCCAGAAAATGTGGTTTTGTGGATAAGCTCCACCATTTCCAATGATGTCAATCTTTACCAGAACGGAAAACTCATTTCTTCCAGTCGACGTGAATTTTTTGATTATGGTCTTCTTCCTGAACTCCTCGATGGAGAAACCTATTATAAAATCAAGTTTGAAAACAGCCCCCTCTCCACTCAAACCCAGAAAATCGGAGATTATTCATTCCATACCCTCACTATTCCTTATTCACTCCAGGATTCTCTCCTTTTCATTTCCCTGCCTTTTCCTCTCGAACAGCAGGAAATATCCAACGCCACCACCGAGCTCATTGAATTTTTATTTTTCGTTTCTGTGTTTTTTGTAGCTGGAGTTCTGGTGTTTGCTAGAGGTATCGGAAGTACCATCATCCATCCCATCAGAAAGCTTCTCTCCGGAACCAAGGAGGTCAGTAAGGGAAATCTTGAAATATCCATTCCCCACAAACACCAAGATGAGATGAAAACTCTCATCGACGGATTCAATTCCATGGTGAAGAGCCTCAAAAAACATCAGCAGGAAATGGCAGAGATGAGTAAAAAGGTGGCCTGGGCCGAAATGGCCCGAAAAGTAGCCCATGAAATCAAGAATCCCCTCACTCCCATCCAGCTTTCCGCAGAACATCTCTTGAGCGTCTACCAGGATAAAAATAGAAATTTTGACCAGACTCTCCAGGAATCTTGCTCTTACATTATTAAAGAAGTGGAAAACCTCAGAAAAATCGCTCAGGAATTCCTGGAATTTTCTAGGGAAACTGAACTTCATAAAGAACCCATCGATATAAAGGAAATCATCCAGGAAATCATCGCTCCTTACAGGAACACTCTTTGGGGCAGAGTAGAGTTTAAAGAATATTACCGAGGGAGTGACTTTCACATAAATGGAGATCCAGCCAAAATAAGGATTGTGCTTAAAAACTTAATCACCAATTCCATCGAAGCCATCCCTCAGCAGGGCCAAATTGAGCTCTCTCTCTACAGAGAAGAAAAAGGGATCGGGCTCAGGATTCAGGATACAGGTACAGGAATAGAAAAAAAACATCTGGATAGGATATTTGAACCCAATTTTTCAACCAAAGATGTAGGAACAGGTTTAGGCCTTCCTATCTCCAAAAAAATCATCGAAGCTCATGGAGGAACCATTCAGGTTTCCAGTGAGGTCCGCATAGGAACCACCATCTCTATTTTCCTCCCCCGCGGAAAACAAAATTTCCAAAGGAAAGATTAGGCCTGGCCTTTTGAGACAGATTATGAAAAAATAAAAAAAGAATAAACTTTTAAATTTCAAAATAGGGAGTGTTCGGATGTCTATGACTCTGATTACTTACTACACTCAAACAGGCAATACCCAACAAATCGCCGAGGCCATTTATGAAGCCCTGGGAGGAAAAAAAGAAATAAAACCTGTGGATGAAGTGACAGATGTTAAAAATTATTCCCTTATTTTTGTAGGCTTCCCTGTTCACTCTCACAGTGTTCCTTACAAGATGGAAACTTTTCTCAAACAGTTACCCAGCCGGAAAAAAATCGCCCTCTTTTCCACTCATGGTTCTCTCACAGGGAGCCGCCTTTCCCGGGAAGCCCTGGAGCATGCCACAGTGCTTGCTTCCAAAGCCAAAATCCTGGGGACCTTTTCCTGCCAGGGAAAGGTTTCTCCTGAAGCCTTAGAAATTCTCAGTAAATCTCCCGAACATAAAGCCTGGACTGAAATGGCTGCCTCCGCACGCAGACACCCCGATGAGAAAGACAGAAAGAGCGCACAAAACTTTGCCCGGTGGGTACTCACCCTAAGTTCTCAGAAATAGTTTTCTCCCCTCCTTATCTGATAGAGGAAAGAGCTCTCAACTTTCCTTTTTTTTCTGTTTTAATTCAATCAGCACACCATTGAAGTATCGGGGATGAATAAAAGAAATCAAACTCCCCTGGGCTCCCTTTTGAGGTTTATCCTGGATGGACTCAACCCCTTTATTCTGGAATGTGCTTAAGGCTTTGTGAATATCCTCAACTTCAAAACAAACATGATGAAGCCCCTCCCCCCTCTTCTGAAGGAATTTATGGACAGGAGAATTTTTGTCCAGGGGAGAAATCAATTCTACCTGGGGACCTTCCGAGACTTCCAAATGAGCCAACTTCACACCCCTCTCCTTAATCTCTTCGATTCCATGAAGCCGGAGATTGAACATTTTTCTCCATTGATCTAAACTCTTTTCTAAATCCTCCACCGCAATGCCAATATGATCGATTTGATCAAACATTCTCATTTCCCTTTCAACTTTTCCACAATTTCCTCCGCCATAGAATAGGGATCCACTTCTTTTCTGTAAATCCGTTCCACAAACTTATCCATTTCCGCATCAGGGATATTTGCTGTGACCTCTTTGAATATTTTCTCACTGATAATATCTTTGAGCATGTTGGAAATCAGCCTTTTCCTTCGGGAAATCCACAGCTGGGGATCTTTTTCCCTGATGATCCTGTTAATCTCATTCACGAGATGGTCGGCACCCTGTCCTTGAGTGGCCACAGTCTTTATGATAGGAGGAATGTTTTCTTTATTGTAGCCCAGCTCCAGCATAGACTGGAGCTGTCTTTCGGTCCGTTCCGTTTCTGGAGAATCTGCTTTATTCAGAACAAAGAGATCCGCGATTTCGGTGATCCCTGCTTTAAAGGCTTGAATATCATCCCCTGTTCCTGGAATCAAAACCACCAGGATGATATCGGCCAGCTTGACCACATCCACTTCATCCTGTCCCACACCTACCGTTTCCAGTATGATGAAATCCTTTCCTGCGGCTTCAAGAACAGCAACGGCTTCTCCTGAAGCTTTGGCCACTCCTCCTAAATGCCCCCGGGTGGCCATACTCCGGATAAAGGTTTGAGAATCGGTGCTGTGCTGCATCATCCGAATCCGATCTCCCAAAATAGCTCCCCCACTGAAAGGACTGGAGGGATCCACAGCTACAATTCCGATTCTTTTTTGGGCCTTCCGCAGTTTTCCGATCATTTGATCCACCAAGGTGCTCTTGCCGGACCCTGGAGAACCGGTAATTCCCACCACTACAGAATTACCTGTACGAGGGAAAATCTTCTTCATCATTTCCTGGGCCGGGAGAGAATTGTTCTCCACCATGGATATGGCCCGGGCCACAGCTCGGGGATTTCCTTTAATGATTTGTTGAGCCAAATCCAATGTCTTACTCCTGTTTTTCTGTGATCTTCGGATCGAGAATCAATCAGGTTGAGATTTGATTATAAATGAGAGAAGGACAAGAGGCAAGACGGCAATTCCCTAAGAAGTTTAACTCTTCTGGCTTCTATAAACTCTATTTGAAATGAAATAACGCTGGATTCCCTCTCTTTCCTCTTCTGTGGGAGAGGAGCCAGGATTAAACCATACGCCATCTTTCAAAGCTTTCTGATTCGTTAGGAATTGAAGGGCATAGAGAGAAGATTTCCGGGCCATGCGGCCGGCCAAAGATTTCACGTATTCAGCTTCTACAGAAGAGCCCCTTTTCTGATCTTTCTGAAAAGCCGCTCGGTAGGTTAAAAAACGGCAGGCTTCTAGGTTGGTTAATCCGTGTGCCGCTTTTTTTTGAACCTCCCCCCATCTTTTCTGTTTATTGGAGGTTCCTTTTTCCAAAATGGAATCCAAAGCTCCGGCGGTAATCCCCAATCCCATACCGGCTAAAGCCACATGGGCCTCTTGTTTAATTTTAGCTGTCTGCTTATAAGCCTTCCCTATTTCTCCGATCAAATGTTCAGCAGGGATTTCGATATTTTTAAAAGTCACTTCCCACTCCCCTTCACTCCGCGTTATCCTTTTCTTTTCCACTGATTTTTTGACATCATCCAAGATGAACACAGAATGACCTTCCTTCCCTCCATGGGGCTCGGTTTCCGCCGTCATCATCACCACATCAGCCTCGGAAATATCATTCCAAAACAGTTTTTTGCCTTTCAAAAACCAACGTCCCTCTTTTTTCTCTGCCCGAAGTGATGCCGAGGAATCCCAAAAGAACTCCCCTTGAATATCCCATAGACCCAAATCCTCCCCTGAGCTCAACCTTTCCCCAAACCGCTTCTTCTGAAGTCCGCTTCCAAACATGTACAGCTGAGGCAAACAAAAAGAACGCTGCCCCAACAGCCATAAGCCCAGGACCGGATTCTCCCTGGATATTTCTTCCAGAAGCAAAGTGAAATTCAGCTCTTTTCCTCTCGATTCCTCCCATATTCCTTCTTTCCGGAGGATCTCCATTTTCTCCTTTATCCCTTCCTTATCCCGGGGAAAGGGGAGGATTTCCTTTCGGTAAAATTTCCGAATGGATGTTTTTAGTTCCAGCTGCCTGGAGGATAATAAAAAATCCATTATGATTCACATATGGAGGCTAAAAAGTGTAGAAGAAACACCGGGAAAAAGAGAGGCTGTTTCTCAAATCTCCTTGTTTCTTCCGGATACATCCGGTTCTCTTCCATTCCTTTTAAACCCTTTTTGGGTGGAAAATTTATATTAATTCCCTGACCTCAAAGAATCAAGGATGGAAGAAATTCTGAAAGGCCGTGTCATTGACAGCTGCGGAGAAATGGTTTAAATTTAAAAAATGCTTCAGGGATTACTGAGACTTATTCTTTATATCCTTATAGGATACATCTTATACAATGTGATTTTATATTTCAAAGCGGCGAATAAAAAAATTAAAAATTCCCGTCAATCCAAAAATCCTTCCAATAAGATGGTAAAGGATGAAGTGTGCAAGACCTATCTCCCTGAAGAAGAAGCCATCAAAGAAAAGCATCAGGGAAAATGGTACTACTTTTGTTCCAAGGAATGCCGCAAAAAATTCCTTCAATCTAAGAAATAATATCAACCCGCCTTTATGCCTGCTTAATCCCTGAGAAACTCTCACCTAGTCTCAGGGAACCAAGCTCCAAGCATCAATCGTGACCGATTCCCGAAGGGAGACTTGTTGGTGTTGAAAGTTCGCTGGAACCACGTAAGTTTCCCCCGCTTTCACCTTAAATTCGGTGGTTCCCTTCTCTGCCTCTATGATAATTTTTTGTTCGCCCTTGATCACTGTAGTCACTTGTTCATAGGAATGAGTGTGGGGAGGAACCTTGGAGCCTTTCTTGTATTCAAACCGAGCCATCAATAAATCCCTTCCACCCCCTAAGGTTCGTCGGACCACTCCATCGAAAACTTCGACTTCAGGTTGGTCATTTTGACTTATTTTAAGCATTCCCGCTTCCTTTTTTTTATGATGACTTTAAAGCCGCTTTCAACCTGTACAAAAACAGTAGTTTCTTTATATTCCAGTCCAGGTTATCCGAAAATCCGTGAATTCCCCTTTATAATTTTCCCAGTCTACATCCACATTTTCCACTCTGGCCATAGGAGGCCCCTCTCTCAACCGGCCGATCAAATCTTCAATTTGTTCTTTTTCTCCTTCCACCACAACCTCTACTCTTCCATCACTTGCATTTCGTACCCATCCGGCAAGACCCAGAGATGAAGCCCACTTCCGAGTATGGTCCCGGAAAAAAACCCCTTGTACTCGACCTGAAACAAAAATATGTGCTCTTGCTTTCATTTGATTTTATAATATCAAATTTATAACTTAAAATAAACGGAAATTTCTCCGACACCAGCCGATTTCAATCATAAAGTTATCATTCGTTTGCTTATTCCATTAATGATAGATTCATTTTTAGGTTTGTCCCGGGAATATGTCCTTAAGGGAGGTAGGAGTTGATAGAAAATCCTCTCTCCCAGCAAATGAGAGTAAGTTAATTGTTTTCAAGGAATTAAGCGTGGTCCGACTCCAATTTAACCAGCTTTTCGACTTTATTCAAGATAAGGACCAGCAGCTTCATACGATGCTTTGTTCTTCCTCCTCTAAAATCTTGCAGACCTGAGAGGGATCGTCTATTTTTTTGAATCTTTCCACTAAATCAGTTTCCTTAACCAAGCGGCAAATGTGAGCCAGAATTTTAAGCTGCAAACCGGGTTGATCTTGGTTTCCAAGGATTAAAAAAAGAACATAGGTAGGCATCTGGTCCACGGCTTCAAAATTCATCCCTTTTTTGACAATCCCGATGGAGATCAAAGGTTCTTTCACTTCTTCGGTGAGAGCATGGGGGAGAGCCACACCATTCTCCATTCCAGTACTTCCCAGACTCTCCCTCTTCAACAACTGGTCTAAAATTTTTTTCTCTTTACCGATGAGTCCCCGTTTCTTCAATTCCTTCACAAACTGTTCCAAAATTTCCTTTTTCTCAGCGGATTCTAAATCGGTCAAAACATTTTTTTCACTTAAATATTCACATATTTTCATTTCAGCCCTCTGTTCCTACGATCCCGACATTATAAATAATATCCTCTTCGAAAATAAACCTCTTTTTTTCTTCTCGGGGAAACTCATTCCCATCCTAAAATTTACACCTTTCTTTGATTTTAAAAATCAATAGAGTCCTCTGTTAGCTTTTTCACTCAGGCGTGTCTTTCACGGGTTTGGTCTCCCTTCCGATGACCTTGTCCGCCTTGTCAAGGATCTCACTGGAAAACTGAATTCCTTGTTTCTCTGCGGCCTTGAGGTTTATATGAAGGCGAACATCGTGCATGTATTGAAAGGGAATATCCCCGGGATTCTCTCCTTCCTTAACCCTCCAGGCTAATTGTCCTGCCTTGGTTCCCATTTCATAAAAATCCCAACCCAAAGCCGCACAGGCTCCCAGCTGAGTGGAGAGGAGAAAACCTCCAAATAAAGGGAGGTTGTTTTCCTCGGCCACCCTGCTTATAGCTTCGAAAGAAGCATTGATGGTGTTATCAGAAATGGGAAATATAACATCCACCTTTTTATTGATCAACCTCTGGGCAAAAAGAAGGACCTGGCTGGAATTGGCAATAGGAACATCCAATATCTCGAGATTGAGTGCTTCGGCCTTTTTTTGAGCCAACTCCAAGTAATATTTGGAATTGAGTTCGGAAGGGGTCCACAGCGTTCCGACTCGTCTGGCTTTGGGGAGCACTTTTTTTATAAAGTTCAAAGTTTCTTTAATAGGGCCTCTAGAGGAGACTCCAGTTACATTTTTCAAATGGTCTTCCGCTGATTTTCCCGCTCCTGCCAGATAAGGGTTGGCTACTGAAGAAAACACTACAGGAATCTCTGAAGTGACATGCAGGGCTGACTGGAGGCAGGGAGTGGAAAGGGCCACGATCATATCCACTTGATTGTCCACAAATTCCTGGGCAATCCTCTGGACTTCGGGGATATCTCCGTAAGCATTTTTGGTTATCAACCTCACATCCTCGCCCTCTCTGAGACCTTTATCTTTCAGAGTCTCAATGAAAGCCTTTCTCACCAAATTCAAGGTGGGGGCATCATTGACCTGAAAGATCCCGATGGTGTACAAATCTTTATCTTTTTTCTGACAATAGGAAGACAACATGAGAAGTGATAAAAGCAATATTCCTGCTTTTTTCATCGAGTTCCTCCTCAATTAACTCTATTTATGATAAATAAAAAATTTCCCAGTGGCAACTTAACTGAATTTTTTCCCGATCACAAAAAATAAATCAAAAGCTCTTTTCTAGAAGCATCCCCAAAACCGTGATGAGTATAAATATCTCTCCTTATTGAAAGGAGTGAGGGATGGGGGGTGAGGAAGCCCCTATGAGAACTGAGCGGGCACGGTTCCTCTCCATAGGAGAGGAGAGCGAAGTCCGAATGGTAAGAGAAGAGGTCAGACCAGTCTTGGTCTAACCCCTTTTCTTTAGTGCTGACGACCCCCATCCCTCGTCCCCTATCACGGAATTAGAGATACTTACCTCCTTTCTTGGATATTTTGCCCTTATCCTTTAGAATGAAAACAGATGAGCCGCTATTTTGTGGGTACTGCAGGATGGAGTTATCAAGATTGGGAAGGGATTGTCTATCCTTCCAAAAAATCTTCCTCATTTCATCCTCTCCCTTTTTTAGCCCACTACCTCAACCTGGTGGAAATCAACAGCACTTTCTACAGAATCCCTTCCATTCGTATTTCCCTTTCGTGGATAAAAAAAATCAAAGATCACCCTGATTTTCTCTTCACCGTTAAACTCCACCAGGTTTTCACTCACCAGAGAAAAGATTTTTCCCAAAAAGATGTGGACGATTTCAAACTGGGAATCGAACCCCTCCGGGCAAAAAACAGACTCGCAGCCATTCTTCTCCAGTTTCCATGGTCCTTTGTCAACACCACTCAGAACTGGGACTACCTGGCTAACTTGTTTGGACATTTTTCTCATTTTCCTTTAGCCTTGGAAGTCAGACATTCTTCTTGGGATGTGCCTTCATTCTACGACCTTCTCTCCGAGCACCGGGTAAGTTTTTGCAACATAGACCAACCCCTATTCCGAAATTCCATAAAACCTTCGACCGCCGCCACCAACCCTGCTTTATCCTACGTAAGGCTTCACGGCCAGAATTATGAAAAATGGTTCCAGAAAGATGCAGGACGGGATGAGCGGTATAACTATTTCTATACAAAAAAAGAACTTCAACCGTGGGTGGAACGAATCAAGAATCTCTCCGATAAAAGTGAAAAAGTCTGTGTTGTGACCAATAATCACTATCGAGGCCAGGCTTTTGCCAACGCTCTTCAGATAAAAAATATGCTCACCAGAGAAAAATTTGATATCCCTTCGTCTCTAGTGGAACGTTACCCTGTACTCCAGGAAATCATTGACCAACTCAAAAAGGGTCAGCTCAACCTTTTCACCAAATCTTAGGCGGGTTAGCTGCGTCCCCTAAATTTATTCAGGAATTCTTGTGTGGACCTTTCGCTTCCCCCAAATATTGAGTTTGGATTTTCCAACACTCTGAGGCCCGATTTCCTCTCCTTTCCCTGTTCGAAAACGAAGGGCATCAAAGGGACACTGAACGATACAGGTTCCAAGGCGAAAAGAGTGTCCATCATTAAGAATTTAAAGGATTCAGGAAAACCAAAACAAGAAGAACTTCACAACATCAAGAGGTCTCCGTTTTTCTGAGCTCTTTTCAATAAATCAATTTCCTTAATTTCTTTTCCTTTGACAATGCTCAAATAAACCCACTTTCGGGCCCGCACCAGGGCCATGAAAAGAGTTTTCATCCGGCTCTCATGGTCCATAGAGGCAAAATTCTCTTCTCTCATTTGAGGGAGAAACAATGAGTCAAAGGTTAATCCCGTGGCCCTGTCAAAAGTAGTTATTTTGGGTAAATCATTTTCAAAATCGTAAGGTTCATGGAGAACATTTTGAGCATCTTTTTCTATCGCCTTTTCCACATTCACTTCTCTTTTTTCTAATCCGCTGACTATTTCATAGATCATTTTCTCTGTGGGAACAAGGATTCCTATTTTTTCCCCCTTGGCCTGTCTCATCTTCACTGTCTCAGCCAAAAGGTTCATCTCCTCTTCCAAAGAAGGAACCAGGTAGCATAAGGGCAAATCTTCCTCTTTGGAGGAGACACAAAGTTGATCCAAATATTTTCTTTGAATGGCTTTGTCTTCTATGAAATAAGAAGCCAACCGGGCTACAAAAGGAGAATTTTTATACACCTGGGGAAGATGAAGTTTTTGACAGGGAGACAATTTTTCCAAAATCAGAGACTCAGAGGTCTGGTGAGAGCTCACTTTCTGCTGAAAATCAGCAAAAACACTCACATGGGAAGAAATAAAAGAGAGAATTTCATAGGATTC
>JAGXKI010000013.1:40569-52061 GCA_018335295.1 bacterium
GGTTTATAAGGAGCTGGCCCCACAGACTTTTTCCTTTTGTACTGATCCAGAAGTGCAGATATGAATACTCTCAAGGAAGCTGCCACTGGAACGGCCAGAATAAATCCCAAAAATCCCCAGAAATAAGAAAAAATTAAGATAGAAAGGATAACCCACACCGGATGAAGTCCCACCCGGCCTCCAACAATCCGGGGGCTCAGAAAAGTTCCGTCCAGAATCTGGATGGTTTCAATCACGGCCACTATCTTGAGGGTAGTCACCAGAGGATTGTGGCTCAGAAGACCGATGGCCACCCCTACAGCCAGAGTTATAGCAATGCCAAAGTGGGGAATGATGTTCAACACCCCCGCTATAATCCCCAGAATCAGTGCCTGTTTAACCCCCAAAATCAACAACCCAGCTGAGGTGAAAATCCACACGATCAAACACACGATGAGCTGCCCTCTAAAAAATCCGTTGATAATACTGATCAACTGAAGAAAATACCCTTTATGCTTTTCATCAGCATTTTCATAGAGAACCTCATTAAGCCATTTTTTGATCTTAGAGAAATCTTTCAGGATATAGAAAAACAAGAAAGGAACCAGAACCAATATCAATATCTGATTGATCAATCGGTACAGCGATGAAGCCACTCCCCGGGCCGCAGTGAAAAAGTTCTTAAAAAATTCCTGAACCCGCGCGGAGAGGTTGGTAAGGATGAATTCTTGAATCTTTTCTGTATCGATCTGTATGTAGGTGGATAAAGGCTTGAGGCCTCCCGATTCCACCCAATCAGCCAGTTTTCTTGTATATCTGATCCCCAAGTCCACGAGCTCACTTACCTGTTCGATGATTTTAGGGATTAAAAAAATCAGGAACACAGCAAAAAAGCCCAACGCCAGTATCACAATGATCAACACACTCAACCACCGGGGCCATTTGAGTTTCTCCATGTATTGGACCACGGGATCAAAGAGATAGGCCAAAAGGAATGAAAGAGCGAAGGGAGTGAGTAGGTTTCTAGTTTCCCCCACAATCCAAATAAGAAAAACAATCAGGGTGAGAATCATAAAATACCTGGCTAACTCTGTATTCCGTAGAGGCCACAGGAATAAAATTAAGATGAAAAAAGCGAATACTGGAGTCAAAGATTCCTGGATACTGTAGAAAAAAAGGAGCAAAGCGATGACAGCTCCCACTATCAACAACCATATGAAATGTCCCTGATTAGATTTGTTTCCCATTGATCATCAAAGGCAGTCTTAATCTGAAGGGGATCTCACTTCTTTATCCCTAAGAATTCCATTACAAACTACTCAATCTCTTTGATTTTAATCCACAACACCGACCAGGTCAAGAAACTCAACAAAGCCAGAGACCTCCCTTCTAACCTAATGATGGATTTCTTTGGGGTTTCCGCAGCAAGAAATAACTCGAGAGATAAACCGCGGAAGGGCTTCTTCATTTGGAAGGAAGGCCGGAAGTCATTCTTATGCCCATCTGATAGGCTCCAGATAGGTATTCCGGATGATTTCTGACTTCGGCCTTTTTATCGATTCCCTTGAGGAGAAGTTCATGGACATACCTGAGATTGATGGTCTTAAAAAAATTTTTAATGATGGACTGGGCGTTTTTTAAAAAATCCTCTCTTTGGGATGCTTCAACACAGATGAAACCCCCTGGTTTGGGCTGAGTGAACATGGATGATTTCCCCTTATATTTAGAAATCCAGACACATTGAAACCGGTCAATCATCATCTTGGTTTGAGCAGATAGGGTCCCAAAAAAAATCGGAGAAGATATGATCACCGCAGAACTTTCTTCCACCTGCGCATACACCTTCTGCATATCATCTTGAATCACAGAAAGGCCGCTCTCATCCACTTGCTCGTATTCCTCTTCTTGACAGGGAACAAAGGTGAGTTCGTTCAGCACCATCTCCTGGGTCTCCCAACCCTGAGACCGCACTCCCTCCAGGGCTTTCTTCAGCAGAATATGGCTGTTCCCCTGAATCCGGGGACTCCCGCTTATTCCTAAAACCTTGGGCATTGGTTTTAGTTTACCATGAAGAAGAGAGAGAGTGTATAAAAAATTTAACAAACAGGCCTTCTCTTGACCAAAACCTAAAGAGGGGAAAAATTCCGTCCTTTAAGGTGAAGGAAGAAACTTAGGGTGAACAAAGGAGCAGTGAACAATTTTGGTCTGCCCCTGACCGTCCTTCTTCACCTCTCCCCGGAGATAACAGAGGGGAGGAGAATCAAAACTCAGACACTTTTTTCCTCCTACTCCTTCAAGAAGACCGGTCTCATCTTCAAACAAAAAGAAATACCTCTGTCCTTTTTTTCCCTTCTTCAACCGCGCATCCACCACCCGGACCATCAGCTCCACCTTCTGGCCCACGTGATTTCCCACATCCTTTATCCGGAGAGAAGGCCTCCGACTCTCCCATAAGGAAAGGGAGTCTCCGGCGGGGTCGAATCCCAACGATTCCACCTGCATCCTCTCTTTCTCTTTATCCTCAATATCAGAAACAGGGTCTATACCCTCAATCCCCTGGTAATAGCAGAGGATCTGCCGGCTCCTCTTGGGCTCCAGGGAATCAAGAACCCCCGCTTTCAGCAGGGTAAAAAGTTCAGCCTTGGTCAAAGAGACCCGGCAAAGGAAATTTTCTAAGGACCCATACTCTCCTTGCTTCCTCTCTTCAGTAATTTTCTGGATGGTTTTTACTCCCAGGCCCTTAATCAAATTCAACCCTACCCGGATATGTTTCCCTTCAGCGGTAAACAGGAAGCCGCTTTTGTTGACGTCCGGGCCCAAGACCTGGATCCCCCTCCTCTTGGCTTCTTCCACGTACTCACCGAGACCATAATAGCCGCCTCCGGCGTTGAGCACAGCGGTGAGATAATGGACAGGGTGGTGAGCCTTGAGGTAAGCTCCTTGGTATGCCATGTGAGCGTAGGAAGCACTGTGAGCCTTATTGAAAGAGTAGGAAGAGAATTTCTCCATTACTTTCCACAATTTTTGGATTTCTCCTCGAGTATAGCCCCTTTCTTGGGCTTCTCTGAAGAAACGGCGCTTGAGCGGAAATTCTCCTTTTTTCTTTTTAAGGCCGCGCCGGAGGAAATCTCCCTCGGAAGGCCTCAAGCCTGCCACCCGTTCGGCAATCTGCATCACCTGTTCTTCATAGAGAAGAAGCCCTCGGGTTTCAGGAAGTATCTGAACCATCAAAGGATCCCGGGAAACCGGTTTCCCTTCCCGACTGCGGAGCAGAGTTTCCTTCATCCCGCTTTCGGTGGGCCCGGGGCGGATCAGGGCCAGGGCCTGAGTGAGATGGGAAATGTTCTCCGGTCTCATCCGCCGGAGAAGATTCATCATGGCCGGACTTTCCGCTTGAAAGCAGCCGATGGTGTGGGACCTTTTTAACAAGGCATAAGTTTTCCGGTCCTTCGGAGGGATATTCCGGATTCTCAGTTGGCTCTTGGTTTCCGAGACCGCAGCCAGACCTCTGACTGAAAGAAGGTCCAGCTTGTTGAGCTGGAGGTCCTCCACCGTATCCCGGTCAAAATGGGACATGGAATAACCTTTTTTTGATTTCTTCAGAGGAAGATAGCGGCTGGCTGGGGAAGGAGTAAGGATCACTCCTCCAACATGGAGGGAGTTTTCAGAGTAAACCGAAGTCAGGTCCGAGGCGGCCCTCCATATCTCGGTGCAGCCAGGAGGAGGAGCGTGCTTTCTCAGATAATGAGGCTCCACAAAGGAAGGGACTTTCTGACTCAGAGACCGGGAGTCCTCTGGAGAAAAACCGAAAGCCCGAGCGGTCTCATAGAGGGCCGAACGAGCCCGGAAATTCTTAAGGCTGCACACAAAAGCGGCTCCCGTTTTCCCCTGACTGTATTTATCCAGGACATAGGAAAGGACTTCATCCCTTCGTTTGGAATCAAAATCCAGGTCAAAATCAGGAGGATCTTTGCGCCCTGGATTGAGAAACCTCTCGAAATAGAGGTCAAACTGCAGAGGATTCACCCAGGAAATTCCCAGAAGGTAGGCCAAATAAGAAGAGGCTCCTGATCCTCTGAGGTTGTGGATAATGCCCTTGCGTCGGGCAAACTGAACCACATCATGGACTACTAGAAAATACGAAGCAAAGCCTGACCTTTCTACCGCTTCCAGCTCCTTTTTGGCCCGCTGCCTCTCTTTCCAGGTCAAATCCTTTTTCTCTCTCAACTTCCCCATCACCATTTCTTTCAAGGTTACTGAGAAAAGATCCTCCGGAAGAGGAGGGATAATGTCTTCAAAGGAAAAACCGCATTTTTCAGCAACCTGGAAAGTTTTGTGGAAAAGCTTCTTCACCCAAAGCCCAAATTTCTGGAAGGCTATCCGTTCCTGATCCGGCCCGACCAGTTTCATCTTCTTCTTCAGCCTTTCTTTTTCTGGAGGGAAGGGAATTTTTTTCTCGATGGCATGAAGAAGCACGAGTCTCTGGGGGTTCTGGATGTACTTCAAGGGGTTGGCCCATACGGCGGGGAGGCTGTATTTTTCGGCCCAGGAGACAACTTTTTGGAGGTTGAAAAAAGTGGCTCCCAGATAAAAGTCCTTTCGAGGAAAAAAAGACAGTTCCTCTCCGGGCTCTTCTTCCTGGGATTGGGGAATCAGGATGGCCACCAATCCCTGAACCTCTTTCAGCTGCTTGTGGTTGAGGATTTCCATCAGGTTCTCATATCCCTTCTTGTTTTTAACCACAAACAGGTACCGTCGTTCCCCCAGCTCGACTTCACATCCGAAAAGGGGGCGCACCCCCTTCTCCAAAGCCGCTCTTTTCCACTCTCCCCATCCGTAGAGGTTCTGGATGTCCGTCAGGGCGGCGGAGGGAAGTTTTTCCCGATAAACCCAGGCCGCCAGCTCCGCCGGAGAAGCTCCTCCCTTGCCCTTACTGTAAACTGAATGGACACGCAGAGGGATAAACATGGTTATTTAGTCAAGGAAGCTGTTTTCAGCACAAACCCCCGATCCTTCTTCAGAGTGTAAAGGTCTTCCAACATCTTCTCCCGGATTGTCAAGAGGGAGCCGAAACCGTACTTCTCTCTGACCTGTTCCACGGCGCCTCCTAATTTCTCCTGCTTCGGCGAGTAGGGCTCAAAAAGGGAAAGAGGCTTCCCTTCCACCAATTCGGAAGCCTTCACTCCCACCAGCCGCAGGGAATTCCGGGACGAAGGAAAAAGGTCCAGGAAAAGGTCATGGGCAGCGGAAAAAATCTCTCCCCTTTCCTGAAGAGGAGTGAGAAGGGTTTTCCGGCGGGTTTCTGTACAGAAATCCGAATATCTCGCCGTGACTTCGATGACATGGGCGAAAAGTCCCTTCTGTCTGAGAGGAAGAACCAAACGATCGCAAAGATAGGCCAGATGGGCCAGAAGCAGGCGCTGGTTCCAGATATCTTTCAGGAAAGTAGTTTCCCTGGAGATGGAACGGGGAACCGAGGAGGTCACCACCGGCCTGGAATCAATCCCCCGGGCCTGGAGATAAAGCTCTTTCCCGTTAAGGCCAAAAAGGGAATGCAAGGTAGCTCGAGGAAAACCCTGAAGGTCTCCGATCTTATGGACATTGAGCATTCGGAGGATGGCCTGGGCTTTGGGCCCCACTCCAGGTAAGTTTTCAACGTCCAGATTTTTTAAAAATTCTTTCTCCCTCTCAGGTTCAATCTCCACCACACCTCCAGGTTTGGCCTGGGCTGTAGCCAGTTTGGCCAGAAGCTTATTGGAGGCCGCCCCGATAGAGACCGAAAGCCCTAGTTCTTTCTGAATTCTCCGGTGAATCTCCTGGAGTGTCCGGGAGAAAAAAGGATAGAGAATCCGGCAGCGGGTTAAATCCAGATAAGCTTCATCCATGGAGGCTTTCTCTGTATCCGGAGTGTACCCGGAAAGGAGGCGGAAAAACTTTTCAGAGAAGGCCTCGTAAATCTGGTAATTTCCCCTGAGAAACACCCCTTGAGGGCAGAGCTGATAGGCTTTCTGCAGGGGGAGACCCGAATGGACTCCGTACTTTCGGGCCTCATAAGAGGCGGTGGAAACCACTCCTCTTTCATGAGGAAGGCCTCCTACGATCACAGGCTTTCCCTGAAGGGAGGGATGAAGGAGCTTTTCCACGGCGGCAAAAAAGGCATCGATATCGATGTGAAGAATCCACCGTCCTTTCATTTTCAAGTGACCTCCTTTTTCCTGCGAACCCGAGACAAAAACTCCCAGCTTTCCCAAATGCTCGACTATTAAAAAAAACAGGCTCGAATGCTCAGTATTTCCGGAGAACTCCCACCACTTTTCCCAGAATTCTCAGCTCTTTCACTTGGATGGGTTCAAAATCTGGGTTTTCAGGAACGAGAAAGAGGTTCCCGTTCCGGATCTTTAACCTTTTGAGGGTCACTGATCCGTCATCGAGAAGAGCGAGCACCATCTCTCCTGAACTGGCGGTGTTGGTTCTCTCCATTAGCACACGGTCACCATCGTCGATGTAGGCATCCACCATGCTCTTTCCTTCAACCTGAATACAGAAAATGCTGCCTTTTCTCCGGCCGATCATCCACTCAGGGACCTCCACAGCCTCTCCAGAAGCATCGAAGGCCTCTTTGGGGTCTCCAGCCGGGACCAAACCTGCCAGAGGAACCTTCAGTAGAGCCTCCTCAGCCGGGGAACCGGTGACCTGAATTTCTCCGGGAACCCTCCTCAGGTACCCCTTCCGTTTCAGGCTGCGGATGTGCTTGAATACAGCCGAAGGACTGCCGATGTGCAGACGCGCCCCCAGCTGGCGGATGGTGGGAGAACAGCCGTGCTCCAGGATGAATCTTTCAACGGCCTGGAGCACTTCAACCTGTCTCGGAGTCAACTGTTTTCTCAGTTTGTTTACCATTTTGTTCACCATATTAATAAATAATCTCTTCGGCGGGATTTGTCAAGAGAAAAATTGGAAAAAAATAGTCAAAAGAAAAGTTCCCTCTTCACCCACAGATAGGACACAGTGAATCCAGCAAACACCAGGCAGGGAAGGATGATGTTGAGACGAGAAATCCCGGTGATCCCCCAGACCAAAAGAGAATCAAACATCCACATCCCCATCGCCACCAGGGAAGCTATAAACCCGTATTTTCTCAACTGAATCAGTCCCACCGCTCCTACATAAAGAAACACCGAGAGGACCAGGTCCGGGGCTCCAAAAGCATTGTACACCTTTGAACTCACAGGCATGGTTTGGGAAAAACCTCCCCCCAGGAGCCGGGACAGCCAGAATATGTCTGTGGCCAGGGCCACAAAAAACATGATCACAGAAATAACCACCACTCCAAGAGGGAACTGAGGAGATTCTTTCATTTTGAGCCTGTGGATTTCAGTTTATACCACAAAGAGTTTCTTGTAAATTTTTAAATATCTTTTTTAATTGACACAATTTCATTTCAGGATATAAAATTCCTACTCCAGACTAAAATCTCCCGTAAGAACAGGAAATCAAATGACCAAAAAAATGGAAAAAATCATGATCACCGGAGCCCTCGGTCAGATTGGTTCCGAATTGGTTTCAGTTTTGAGAGAGAAATACGGCGGGAAAAACATCCTGGCCACAGATATAAAATCTCCTTCCCAGTCCACCTCTTCCCTTTCGGTACCTTTCGAGTATCTGGATGTAACCCATAAGGATTCCATCGAAAATATTGTCAAGAAATACCGCATCGATACCATCTATCACATGTCTGCCATTCTTTCGGCCACTGGGGAGAAAAATCCCCATCAAGCATGGGATGTCAATATCAACGGAACCTACAACATCCTGGAAGTAGCCCGCCAGGAGGAGATGACTCGAGTGTTTGTCCCCAGCTCCATCGCTGTTTTCAGCCCCGAAACTCCCCGCAATCACACTCCTCAAGACACCGTGTTAAAGCCAAGAACTATGTATGGAATCACCAAAGTTACCGGGGAACTTCTGAGCGAATATTACGTGTGCCGCTTTGGTCTGGATGTCCGGGGCTGCCGCTACCCTGGAATTATTAGCCACCAAACACTCCCAGGGGGAGGGACCACCGACTACGCCGTTGAAATCTTCTATGAAGCCGTTAAAAACAAACACTACACCTGTTTTGTCAGAAAAGACACCCGTCTCCCCATGATGTATATGCCCGACTGCTTGAAAGCCGCTGTGGATTTGATGGAAACAGATTTTTCCCGGTTGAAACATCATGCTGGGTTTAACGTGAATGCCATGAGCTTCTCGGCTGAAGAGCTGGCTGTTGAAATTAAGAAACATATCCCTGATTTTGTCTGTGAGTACAAACCCGATGAACGTCAAAATTTTGCAGATACCTGGCCCAATACCATCGATGATTCGGCCGCTCGAAGGGAATGGGGATGGAAACCCCGATACAACTTATCTTCCATGGCCGAAGATATGGTCAAGGTTTTGAGCCAGCGCCACCAGGAAGGAAAATTAAATTATTAACCCTTTCCCTTGCCTTTATCCAGCTTCTCCATGGTGATGCCGGTGTATCCGTAAAAGAGAGAAACCACCGGGGTGGTGAGGTTGAGGAAGGCATAGGGAAGATAGAGGAGGGGATTCACACCTAAAGTGGCGTGCATGAAGGCCCCGCAGCTGTTCCAGGGAATGAGGGGCGAAGAAAGAGTCCCTGAATCCTCCAGACACCGGGAAAGATTCTTGGGATGAAGATTATGGGCGTCAAAGGCATTTTTATACATCCTTCCCGGGATCACTACAGAAATGTATTGATCCGAAGCAATGGCATTCATCCCGATACAGCTGAAAATGGTGGTGGCCACCAAAGAACCCGTCCTTCTCACCCTCTTCAGCAAAGCACCGGCCAGTACTTTGAGCATTCCGGTTCTCTCCATGATCCCCCCAAATGATAAAGCGCAGATAATCAAGGCCACGGTCTCCATCATGCTCATAAGGCCTCCGCGGGAGAGAAGGTCATCCACCATGGCCACCCCACTCTGGGAAACATACCCGCTGTGGGCAGCCCCGATGACTCCGGCCAGAGTGCCTCCCTGAGTGAGCATAGCAAAAATCCCTCCCATGATGGTTCCTCCAAACAGGGCCGGTAAAGGGGGGACTTTTTTGACCACCATCACAATAACCAAACACGGAGGAAGGAGCAGTATGGGATGAATGTAAAAATTTGATTTTATGGTGGAAAGGATAAGATTGATATTCTCAGCCTCCACACTTCCTCCAGAGAATCTCAACCCGATCAGGGTATAAAGGAGGATACTTAAGATGTAACCGGGGCCGGTGGTGTAAACCATATGTCGGATATGGGAAAAGAGGTCTGTACCTGCCACAGCCGGAGCCAAGTTGGTGGTATCCGAAAGGGGAGACATTTTGTCTCCAAAGTAAGCCCCGGAGATAATGGCTCCAGCTACCATCGCCACCGGGACTCCTAATCCCTTCCCCACTCCGATCAGAGCCACTCCCACAGTCCCGGCGGTGGACCAGGATGAGCCGGTCCCCAAAGACACGATGGAGCTGATAACCACCGTAGCCAAAAGGAAAATGGAAGGGGAGAGAACTTTTAACCCGTAGTAAATCATAGAGGGCACCACTCCCCCTTGAATCCAGGTCCCGATCATGGTCCCCACTACCATAAGGATCAAAATGGCTCCCATGGCCAGAGTGATCCCATGAACCATGCCTTCCTGGATCCTCTTCCACGGATGTTTGTGGATAAAGGCCACGATCGCCGCCACAGCAGCGGCTGCGATCAAAGGAATATGAGGAGGTTGATCAAACAGCACAATAGTGGTGGAAAGGGCAATAATCAGAAAAATGACAGGAATAAGGGCTGTACCTACGCTGAATTCTTTTGTTTCACTACTCATTGTTGGCTGCTTCTGGTTGAGAAATGGAAATGATAAGAAAAAATCCGACAAAAAGCAAATGGGAAGATGATAAAGTAAGTATCTCTAATTCCGTGGTAGAGGTGAGGGATAGGAAGGCGTCATCCCCCATCCCGCACCTCTATCAATATGGAGAGATATTTATACTCATCACGGTTTTGGGAATGCTCCTGATGATAAAAAGAATGAGGGTTTTGACAAACAGTCCTCTTTTCTCGAGCTTACTTTTCCTCGAGTCTCTCTATATATTTCTGGACCCGGTCTTTGAGTTTGGAATCTTTGATCTGGGGAAGCATTTTTTTAAATAGTGCTCTGGCCTGTTCGTAGTCCTGGTTGTTAAAATAAGCCATCCCCAAGTTCACTTTGATGAAGTTGTTTTGAGGGTTGATTTCTTTAGCTTTCTTGAAACTCTCAATCGCCTGAGGATACTTACCCATCTTGTTCAAAAGCACTCCTTGAAGGTTATAGGCTCCGGCGGATGATTTTTCCTGAATAGATTTTCGAACATATCCCAGAGCTTCCTTCAGTTTTTCCTGTTTGAAATAAATCTCAGCGATGTTCAAACTGGCCTTGGGATTCTTGTCTAAAGTAAAGGCTTTCTTGTAGTGGGTGACCGCTTTATCCATGGATCCTCTTTTTTCATAGATATATCCGAGATTGAAATGTGCCTCCGCCGATTGAGGCTGAAACTGCAGACGCTTACGGTAAGCTTGGGCCGCTTCTTCAAATTTTCCTTTCTTCAAATAAGCCAATCCCAGAAGATTATAAGATTGATAATGACTCTCATCCAAGGTGAGCGCCCGAGTCAAATTCCTTATGGCCTCATCCAGGAGACCGTACTTCATGGCTATAACCGCCTTTTTATACTGATATTGGGGGTCTTTTTCCTTTTGTTTCTCTAACTTTTTCTGAGAGGAGGCACAAAAGCACAGGTTCAAGCTGATAAAGATGATCAATAATAATTTGAAATTTTTCATGACTCCGTTCTTTCCTTTTATTCCCAAGCCTCCCCGTATGATGAGGGGGACTTCTTTGAGTCTTTCTTTCCTTCTTTATTCAGAAATCCATCTCTTTTCTTCAAGTTTATTCTACCTCGAGTCATAAATTCTGTAAACGGACTCATCACCGGAGCAAAGACAGATGCTTTCTCTGAATTAAAGGAGACAAGGGATCGGAAAAATCCAGGAAAAACAAAGAAACAAAATCCCTTCCTTGTTTTAAAGAATTATTCCAGAAGGTCCTTCCGGGTAAACAAAGAAAGGAAGGTATACCCTTTTTTTTCCAAATTCTCCCTTCCCCCTTCCAGACGGTCCACAAGGGTCAAGGCCACTTCCACTTCTCCTCCTTCTTCTTCCACAGCCCGGCAGGCTTTCAATGTGGATCCTCCGGTTGTCACCACATCATCCACCACTGCCACTTTCCACCCCTGTCGGAAAGGACCTTCAATCAACCTCCGCTCCCCATGCTTTTTAGGCTCTTTGCGCACGATAAACGCAGGAAAAGGGCGTTCGGTTTCTGAACTCAAAGCAGCCACCACACTGACAATCGGGTCTGCACCCAGAGTATAACCTCCCACAGCATCCACATCATAATCTTTAAGGGCATCCAGGATGAGTTTCCCTA
>JAGXKI010000066.1:0-2595 GCA_018335295.1 bacterium
CCGCCGCGTTGAATTAATAAAACTGCCCAAAAAATAAGGATAAGGTAAACATCCCTATTCAAAATAAGTATTGCGCGTTTTGAGATAAGAGGTTTAATAAAATCCGTGATAACCCGCGATTGAAAATCCGGGACAAAAGAATCCGGAATGAAACCCCTTAATTATCAAATAAATTGTGAAAAAGGCATTTTTTGGCCCCAAAAAGTTCAATTTTGGGGCTAAAATCTGTGGAAAACTCAAGCTAACTTGTTGAAATCAATTGAAATGGCTGGGCCCGTCCCCATTATCAATGCAGAATCGTCTCTACCACATGGGTATTCGGGGGAAAGTATCCAGGAATAATTTGGCCCATGCTAATGAGACTCGGGACTGGCGCATCTATGCGGATTTTGCTCAAGTGCTTATTCATCAAGCACGAAGATTATATATTGATGAGGATTTTGGAATAGAGTTGGAAGAGGTGGTTTATGCCCTTGATTCAACCACAATTGATTTATGTCTTTCCCTTTTTCCTTGGGCCCAATTTCGAAAAAGAAAAGCAGCAGTTAAGTTGCACACTTTATTAGACTTACGTGGTTCTATTCCTTCCTTCATCAGCGTAACCGATGGATTAGTTCATGATGTCAATATTCTGGATGAACTCATTCCAGAACCGGGATTCTTCTACATCATGGATCGTGGCTATCTTGATTTTGACCGCCTCTATGTTTTGAACTTGTTCCGTTCTTTTTTTATCATTTGAGCTAAATCCAATCTTCGATTTCGCCGTCTCTATTCGCATCCAGTCGATAAATCGACAGGCCTTAAATGTGATCAAACCATCGTCCTTACAGGGATTTATTCCTCCAGATATTATCCGGAGAAGCTCCGTCGGGTTCGTTTCTTTGATGAGGAAACAAGGAATCGTTTGACCTTTCTCACTAATAATTTTATCCTTCCTTCGATAACCATTGCTCAGCTTTACAAATGTCGTTGGCAGATAGAGTTGTTTTTCCGATGGATCAAACAACATCTGCGGATAAAATCCTTTTATGGGACATCGGAAAATGCAGTAAAGACCCAAATATGGATAGCCGTTTCTGTTTATTTACTGGTAGCGATTATTAAAAAACGTTTGAATTTAGAGATGAGTCTCTACACTTTTTTGCAAATTTTGAGTGTCACTGCTTTTGATGAAGTCTCTATCTTACAAGTACTTAGAGAGTTTGGCGAAACAGAACAACAGAAAGATTCGTCTAAACAGTTGATTTTATTTGAATTATGATAGGACACTAGTGAAATTTCATTTTGACTCTCGTTATTAAGTTGTGATAAGTTTGTTTTACAATTTTTCACCTAGCCCTAGACAGGGAAATACGTAGAAGATAAAGGTATAAAAGCGGAAACGCAAACAAATCTTAAAACAAACAGAAAAAAAGGAGGAGAAAATCATGAGAGACTTTCTAACGTTTCGGAAGTTCATAACGCCGGTCATAATTCAGATCATCTTCTGGATCGGCGTGGTGGGAAGTGTTATTGGCGGTTTTGTGGCCATGATCCAGCAAGGGGGTATTGGGGGTGTGTTCCTCGGACTCGTCATTATTATTCTTGGCCCCATCATGATCAGAATCTACTGCGAGATTTTGATTCTCATCTTCCGGATAAACGATAGTCTTGTAGACATCAGGAACAATACCAGCAAAACCATGTAACATTATATCTATTGATCACAAAAAAGGCAGGGATTCCCCCTGCCCTTTTTTGGCTTTTGTCTTGCGGAAGGCCGTCTTTTCCGCTCTGATTTCCCGGCTGTTTACTGGGCCGGCTGCGGCATCTGGCCGCCCGCGGGAGCGGAAGCAGCGAGCTGGTTAACACCGTCGCATATCTTGGAGATGAGTATGGCAAATATGATGATTACGGCGATAGGCATGATTAAATTGAGGAAAGGAATAAAGCTGACCAATACCAAGCACAGCTCTGAGACAGAGTCTATGGATTATCTGGAGTTTATAGCCCGGGTGACCTCTCACATTCCAGATAAAGGACAAGTCCCCTTGGAGGGGGAAAAGCTACGTTTTCCCCCTTCCAACGGTCGCTCCGCTCCCTGCCTCCCCTTCTCGAGCTTCGCTCTGCGACCAAGGGGTCATACCCCCTTGGATCCCCCAGACAGCTTTTTAGAAACAAAGCAGTCTGGTCAGCACTTACGGCCTCTATGCCAATGCCCACAGAGAGCCTGTCCCTGCGGAAGCAGGGAAAAGATGAGAAAAAAAGACGCCGAACCTTTGTGTCCCCTTATTATTGAAGATGAAGACCCCTTTATACCCTCTAAAGGATGGGCTGAGATGATAAAGAAGGTCTATGAGATCGATCCTCTCATCTGTCCCAAATGCTGGGAACCATGCGAATTGTCTCATTTATTGAAGATCACAAAATCATAGACAAGATCATCAGACATCTTAATCTGACTTTTAAGGCCCCTCGGCCCCCCACCTCCTCAAGCACAGCTGCAAATAGCAGCTGAGGAACTATCAGAATACACATGAAACTTTAACGTCCTGGATCAAGGACAAGGGAGATCTCTATTCTTTGCGTGACACTATTAGGCTGATTTTCTGA
>JAGXKI010000066.1:2695-9933 GCA_018335295.1 bacterium
CCTCCTCAAGCACAGCTGCAAATAGCAGCTGAGGAACTATCAGAATACACATGAAACTTTAACGTCCTGGATCAAGGACAAGGGAGATCTCTATTCTTTGCGTGACACTATTAGGCTGATTTTCTGATGTTTTCTATTTTCCGTGGGTTTCTTGTTGACTTGTCCTTTCTTTTTTATGTATAAAAAGTGAAAAAGTTGCTTAGTTGGTGAGAATTTAATGAAATTAAGCAAAAATCAGCAGCAACAAAAAAACCAAATTCTTATCTTTCTTTTTTAAATGAAAAAGAAATTGCCCATAATAAGCTGGATTCTCTCATTGAGGTTGGCTCCATGCACGAACGCAAAAAAAAAGATGCATGAGCTTTCTGAAGGAGTCATTGCTTTGCCGGGTGGTTACGGCACTCTGGAAGAGCTGTTTGAAATGCTCACATGGGGGCAGTCGGGGCTGCATAAAAAACCCGTTGCACTACTGAATCTCAATGGCTTTTACGATCCTCTGCGTAGGCTCACCGACAATATGGTAGAAGAAGGTTTTCTGAAACAAGCCTACCTGGATTTGATGATCATAAACAATGACATTGAAAGGCTTATATAACAAATGCACCAATATATTCCACCGAAAACCCAAAAATGAATTTCTTCAGATAAATATTAAAACGAAAGGAGTACCATATGATTCCATTATCCATCACTTCATTTATGAATAATCTGTGGTCAAGTTTGTCTGAATGGATCATCAACGAGCTGCCGGGAATTTTAATCCTAGTTGTGGCCACACTAATTGTACTGAAATTTTACAAATCATTTATCAAACAGCTAAGAAAAACCATCATTAACCGCCAACAGAAAAAACAGGATGTTGATGCGCAGGAAGCGGAAAAGCGTGTGGAAACGCTTATGAATATCCTCCGAAGTATAGGCAGAATTCTGATCCTGGTAATTTTTGTTATGATCCTTCTGAAAAAGCTGGGCGTGGACATTGGCCCGATGCTGGCCGGTGCCGGCATATTGGGGCTGGCTGTAGGTTTTGGAGCCCAGACGCTGGTCCGGGATATCATCTCCGGTTTCTTTATGTTACTTGAGAACCAGATTCGTACCGGGGATTATGCCATTATCAACGGGCAGGGAGGAATGGTGGAAAAAATCGAACTGAGAACCACCACCCTCCGGGATTTTTCAGGTACCATCCATATCTTTCAGAATGGTAATATCAATATGGTCTCCAACATGACCATGGAATGGTCGGCCATGATCTTCGAAATAGGGGTGGCCTATAAAGAGGACACCGATGAAGTAGTTGACATCATGAAGGAAGTGGGTGAAGAACTGCGGAATGACCCCGATTTCAAAGAAAACATCCTGGAACCCCTGGAAGTATTTGGTGTGGATCAATTTGCCGACAGTGCCGTGATCATTAAAGCCCGGTTTAAAACCAAACCCATCATACAATGGTCGGTAGGCCGGGAATACAGGAGAAGGCTCAAGAAAGCCTTTGATGAAAGAGGTATAGAAATCCCATTCCCGCATACTACGGTTTACTGGGGAGAGAGGATCAGTCCGCTGAAACTTCAGGTGGAAAAGGAATAGAATGGGAATAATTCAGATACATAGTCATAGATAGATTGTCTGACTTTTTTAGTTGGGGAGCAGTTCGATAATAACATCTTAATTTAACCTTTAAGGCTGCCCGACCTCCGCCTCCTCAAGCACAGCTGCAAATAGCAGCTGAGGAACTATCAGAATACACATGAAACTTTAACGTCCTGGATCAAGGACAAGGGAGATCTCTATTCTTTGCGTGACACTATTAGGCTGATTTTCTGATGTTTTCTATTTTCCGTGGGTTTCTTGTTGACTTGTCCTTTCTTTTTTATGTATAAAAAGTGAAAAAGTTGCTTAGTTGGTGAGAATTTAATGAAATTAAGCAAAAATCAGCAGCAACAAAAAAACCAAATTCTTATCTTTAATTTTAAGGAGGTGAAAACATGGGTGCTGAAGAAGAGATTAAGGAATCTTTGCGAAACCTTCATGAAGCCATAATGGAAAAAGATTTGAACAAAGTAATGGATTTTTTCGCTGAGGACGCAAAGTTAGTCACCAACGAAGGAACCTTTGAAGGAGAAGAAGAAATAAAAAAGTATTGGCGATGGATGGACGATCAATTTTCAGAGATAAAATTTGAGGAAACCGAACTTTTGGTTCAAGGAAACAAGGCTGCACACGAATTTGTTCAGAAAGGTAAAACGGTAGAAGAGGAAGACGTTGAATTTCCCGGAATAGTTATCGCCGAATTCTCAGATGGGAAAATCCAGGAGTTCCGCGTGTACTATGATAGGTTGGCACTAGCACAACAGGCCGCTGAAGGATGGATAGGAAAGAGGATGGTAAATTCAGTCGTGGGACGCATGGAGGAAGGATTAAAAGAATAAGGGAAACTTAATATCTGATATACAATGATCTTTTTTGTTTAATCAATTTTCCCAGCTTGTTCTTCCCGGCGTTTTCGGGATAATTTCACTAAAAATTTGTTTTCTCCTGAAATAGCACCTTCCTTTTTTTCACAGTCTTTTTCAACAGTTTCTTTAAAAAGGAATGATCTTGCGAGTCGAACCTGTCTGGAGATTCCCACCCCCCACACCATTATGATTGGGTTCGGAACTTTTTTTGGCCTATAAAAAGCTTGGCTACAGGGCTAAGGTCGAGAGGGAGGCGCCGCTTTAATGCACATGGAATACCGATTAAAGACGAAGTTAAAGAAGTTAAAGAGGGGACGGGCCCATATAACTATAACGTATTCAGTTAGTTAGATATAGTTTTCCACAGAAAAAAGGGGGGTAATTCGCGATTTTCGGGCCCCAAAATAAGGTTTTGTACTCTTTGGTGAAACGGGGAGCAAATTTCTTCCGCGTTTCTTGAGTATGACTGAAAATCCGGGACAAGAGAATCCGGAATGAAACCCCTTAATTATCAAATAAATTGTGAAAAAGGCATTTTTTGGCCCCAAAAACCTCAATTTTGGGGCTCAAATCTGTGGAAAACTCAAGCTAACTTGTTGAAATCAAATGAAATGGCTGGGCCCGTCCCCTTTATCAACCTTTATCAATACCTTTATCAATAGTCCCCTATTTTTGTTTTGATGTAGATGCTGCCGCCGGAGGTGTGGAGGTAGAGAAGAGGGCCTCCTCCGTTTATTTTGGACTTGAGTTTGCTTTTGTTGATTTTCCCTTGGATAGTGACAGGACTTTCTGTATAAACCCCGCCTCCGCTGGTGCTGGCATCCAGGTCCACCGCGATGTCTCCAGCCAGGTATACGGTGATGCTGCCTCCCGATGTGGTCAAACGGCAGTCCGTCTGAGGCTGACGGGAGATAGAGGCTTTGATCGAACCTCCGGAAGTATCGGCGTTTATCGATCCCATCACCTCCTGCACATTGATGCTGCCGCCGGAAGTATGGGCCTTGATACTCCCCCGAGCCCCTTCGATTTGAATGGAACCTCCGGATGTGTTGATATCGACATCCCCGTCTACTTCGCCGACCCGAATGCTTCCCCCAGAGGTTTTTCCCCACACGGGTCCGGTTATCTTTTCCAGATTGAGACTTCCTCCCGATGTCTTGATGTTGACTTCTCCTTCCAAGTTTTCAACCGAAATGCTCCCCCCGCTTGTTTTGAGCTCAACATTGTAGATTTCAGGAACACTGATCGTGTATTTGACGTTCAACCGGTTCCAGATTTTATCCCATATCGATTCTTTTCTGCCTCTTTCTCCAGTAATAAAGATATCCTTGCCACTTTGTTTGAAATCGATCTTGAAATTGTCCAGGATTTTTTGGGCCTTCTCCCTGTCGGCAGTTTTCACCTTGCGCACAACTTTGATCTCCACTGTCCGGCCGGTTGTCCCCCGGACCTCTATGGATCCTTTATCGGTATCCACATCCAGGGTTCCGCCTGAATCCACGGTAAACGATTTTTGAATGGTGTCATCGATACTGGCTGAGGCCGTACCCGGGACTACGAATGCCAAAACAGCGGTGCATAGTAGGGTCACCCGCAGAAAGCGTGAAACAAAAGACATTTGTTCCTCCTAATTGTGAAATGGACTCTTTTAGAACACATCTATTCAAAAAACTCAGCTTGCAGTGAAACTGAAGTTATCTCTTTATATTTTAAGACGCATCCAAACGGCGAAAGGTTCGCTTTTTTTGAAAAAAAATCTACCTCGGGTAGAAGAATATTGCTCGTTGACAATCCTAAAGGGAGAGATAAAATACTCAATTGATCCCTAGGCTGTTTCACTGGCAAAAGTATACGGAATATAAGCGAATGAATTGAGGAGGCTTCGCCATGAAAATCACGGTTTTGAACGGAAGCCCTAAAGGGAGACAAAGCGTGACCCTCCAGTATGTTCACTATATCCAGAAAGAATTCCCCCAGCACGAACTAAAAATATTCCATGTATCCCAGAGGATGAAGAAAATCGAAACAGACGACTCCGTTTTCCAAGAAATCCTGGACTCTCTCCGCACTTCAAACGGTATTCTGTGGTCTTCTCCCGTCTATTATTTTCTTATCCCTTCCAACTTTAAAAAATTCATTGAGCTCATCTTTGAAAAAGGAAAGGACAATGCCTTCCTAGACAAACACACCGCCTTTTTGAGCTCGTCGATCCACTTTTTCGACCACACCGCTCACAATTATATGCGCGGTATCTGCGAGGACTTGGGCATGAGATATGTGGGGTCTTATTCTGCGGAAATCCATGACCTATTGAAGGAAAAAGAAAGGGAGAGGCTCCGGCTTTTTGGGGCTCATTTTTTTGATGAAATCGAGAAAAACACCCCCACTCCAAAGAGCTCCCAGCCCTTGACCTGGCGGGACTTCGAGTATATCCCCAGCGAGGCCAAAAAGAAAGTTGACACGGGGTCCAAAAAAATTCTAATGATTACCGATTCCCAAAACCATCAGAGAAACCTGGTCCGGATGATCGAGAGATTGAGATCCTCTTTTTCCACCGAAATCGAAGTCGCTAACCTTCATGATCTGGATATCAAGGGCCCCTGTCAGGGCTGTCTCAACTGTGCCTATGAGAATCAATGTGTTTACCAAGGAAAAGATGATTTTAACGAATTCTACAATACCCAAGTGAGGACTGCCGATATACTGATCTGGGCAGGGAAAATTACCGATCGATACCTTTCCTCCCGCTGGAAGCAGTTTTTCGACAGATCCTTTTTTGTCGGTCACGCCCCTTCCCTTAGAGGAAAGCAGATCGGCTTTCTTATCTCCGGCCCTTTGAGCCAAATCCCCAATCTGAGACAAATCCTGGAAGCTTATGTGGAAATGCAGCACGCCAATCTCGCTGGAATCGTCACCGATGAAACCGGCGATTCAGCAGAAATTGACCATCTGCTGGAAACTATGGCCGGGTGCCTAATCCGATTTTCTGAAGACCATTATATCCAACCCTATTCTTTCCTCAGAGTCGGTGGAGAGAAACTTTTCCGGGACCAGATTTGGGGCCACCTTCGCTTTCCTTTCCGTGCCGACCATGAAGTTTACAAGAAACTGGGTTTGTATGATTTCCCCCAGAAGGATTATCGCTCACGGATTCAAAATTCCATCATGCTGAGCCTCTATAAAATCCCGAGAATTCGGAAAAAAATCAACACAAGGTTGAAAAAAGAAATGGTGAAGCCTCTTCAAAAGGTCCTTGAAGATTAGATTCCGGAGGATAAAAGTTATCACTTAAAATCCAACCCATATAAAAGGAAGATTGAATTGAGAAAAAAGACCGCTTTGATACTGGGACTTTGTCTTTTGGTATTGCCCTCTGTCTACGCCCAAAACGGCACCGAACCGATCCAGACTTCGGATTTACTGAAAATGAAGACCCTGAGCGGTATCGATATTTCCCCCGACGAGAGCCGGGGGGTGTTTGCTGTAACTCGATTAAAGAGCGTTAAAGAGGGGACGGTTAAAGAGGGGACGGGCCCATATAACTATAACCTATTCAGTTAGTTAGCTATAGTTTTCCACAGAAAAAAGGGGGTAATTCGCGATTTTCGGGCCCCAAAATAAGGTTTTGTACTCTTTGGTGAAACAGGGAACAAATTTCTTCCGCGTTTCTTGAGTATGACTGAAAATCCGGGACAAGAGAATCCGAAATGAAACCCCTTAATTATCAAATAAATTGTGAAAAAGGCATTTTTTGGCCCCAAAAACCTCAATTTTGGGGCTCAAATCTGTGGAAAACTCAAGCTAACTTGTTGAAATCAAATGAAATGGCTGGGCCCGTCCCCTTTATCAATAAATCGTTATCAATAATTTTGAGTATTGGGCTGTGGCCTAGGGAGGACTCTTGATGATTGTCAGTGGTTTTTTTATGTGGTTCGAAAAGTTCTCCCTTTCTCTTTTTTCCCTGTGGATTCATGAAATTTTTGTCATTATCCACGGTTATAAAGCTATCCTGGCTTTCCTGGCCGTTATAATCTGGCATATGTATAATGTACACCTTAATCCTGAAAATTTTCCCATGAGTAAAATCTGGTTAAACGGTAAAATCACAGGAAAGGAACTCCGCGTGCTTCATCCTCTGGAGTATAAAAAGATTTTAGAAGATAGAGAAAAACGCTCCTCTAAGGAATAGAAAGATATTCTTGAATTCAATCCCTAAGCGAATCAATAAACGAATAATTGAAAGAAGGAATTGAATATTTTTTCTCCAAAAGTTTTGGCCAATCCTATTGTTTGTCTCTCTGCATTTCTTCTATCCCTCTAAAAAAAGCAGGCCAGAAAGGGTCCTGCTGGGGGATGAGTAAAGGAACCGTAGACCCATCCTTCCGTTGTATGGTTCTTCTCTTAACATCTCCTGTGACTTTTCCCACAACAGAAGCTCTTATTCCTGATTTATCCAATTTCCTTATTAACTTTTCTGTAGATGAAGAATTTATGGTAATCAAAAGAGACCCCTCCGCTATGGCGGTGAGAGGATCAATTTGAAACGTGCTGCATACCATCTCCACTTCTTCTGGATAAATAAACTTGGTTTCATCGATCTCCATCCCTACCCCGCTGGCGGTAGCGACTTCAAACAGTCCTCCCAAAACTCCTCCTTCTGTGGCATCGTGCATTGAAGTGACACCCCCTGCTTCCACAGCCAACAGTGAATCTTTGACTACGGTCATCTGCTGACAGAGAGCTTGAGCTTTTTTAATCAGAGAAGAGGGGTAATTCTTTTTC